>JAQICJ010000304.1 GCA_027858615.1 Deltaproteobacteria bacterium | reverse complement strand
AATTATGAGAATTGTTATTTTTTTTAGTTTATTTATTTGAAACATGAAGAAAACTCCTTTTCCTTCTAATTTAAATCATGGAGGTTCTCTAAAAAAGTCACTTGTTAATTTTCAGAGAAGTTCAACATAACCAATATAGCCTTGATACTGCAACTATTGGTTTGAAATAGGCAAGTATCTGAATCTGTCGGTTAAACATCTACAATTTCGGCGAATTGCAAATAATACAGGGTGAACAACTTTAGGTGTACACCCTGTGAAAAGCAAAAACAAATCCGTTATAGTCAATGGGAACTAACTAGAACTAACTACTGTTGCAGCATATCCATCAGTTTCTTATAACCGCTCCTGCTTATGGGAAATTCCAAGCCTTCCTGCATGACTGCCATTTTTGAATCCTTGGAATAAGGTTCTACTTTTTGCAAAAAATCAAGGTTTATGATGTGAGAACGGTGAATTCTGCAAAATTTGTCGTTGGGCAACAGATTATTAATCCTGGTCATTGTGTCGTGCTTCAAAAAAGATCTGGTTCGAGTAATAACGTTTATATAATCATCTTCAGCACTGAATCCTACTATTTCTTCAAGCGGGATAATATGAATTCGAGCTCCATCTTTGATTACAATACGCTCCAACGGCTTTGATTCCTCCTGGTATTGTTGAACAGTTCTATCCAGACTGCCTTTTTGTTCTCTTTTCAAGCTAAGATTGTCAAATCTGGCTTCGATGTTGGCGATGGTTTTTTGCAGCCTTTCCGGGTTAACGGGCTTGACCAGGTAATCAACAGCGTTCACTTCGAATGCTTTCAAAGCGTATTCGTCAAATGCTGTGACAAAAACCACCCAGGGAGGATCCTGCCCCAGTAAAGAGACAACATCAAAACCATCAAGTTTTGGCATCTGAATATCAAGAAAAAGCAGATCTGGATTAAGTTCCTGATTTAATTTAACAGCTTCAAAACCATTTTCTGCTTCGCCCACAACTTCAATTTGATCAAATTTGGAGAGATTAATTTTCAACCCATCTCTGGCCAGTTTTTCATCATCAACAACCAATACTTTAATTTTACTGGACATTTTCAATTTCTTTCCTGTTAGAATGGCTAATTTTTACTGGATAAGAAGCTTGCCTCAGATGCGTGGAGTAACTTCGCAGATAGTTCTCATTTCAGAATGCAGGTTATTGGCTATGCCACTCATTCTTAAACTCGAACTCCACATCAACACTATTTACTTACAAAATTACGACAAAACTGATGAGTTTAAACGGTTTTATCCAAACTGACAGCTTCTTTTTTGAAATTGGAACTGGTTAATGCCGGGAAACTGATTTCAACCTCGAAACTGTTTTCTTTACGATTCACTAAAAAAACTGCTTCTTTTCCATAAAAGGTTTTAAGTACATCTCTGACTGTTTTCAACCCGACTCCCTCACCTTTGAGAGTTGTTTTTTCATCACTGCAAGGATTTTTTATCAGAATAATGATTCTTTCACCTACATTTTTTATTCTGATCACTACAGTGCCACCTTTTCCAAGTTGCTGAATCCCATGTTTCACTGAGTTTTCAACAAGTGGAAAAAGAATAAGGGAAGGAATAACGCAATCGGCAATTTCTTCTTCAACATATTGAATTACAACTCCGAGACGCTCACCGAAACGGATCTGTTCAACATAAAAATAATTGCGAATATGTTCGATCTCATTTGCGATCAAAGAAACTTCTTTTTGACCGTACCTCAGTGAATATCTGATAAATTCTGACAATTTCAAACATACACTTTGTGCGGTCTGAGGCGAAGTTATGATGAGAGTGTTCAACACATTAAGAGCATTAAACAGGAAATGAGGATGAATGGAGGCTTTGATAGAATTAAGGTTGGCTCGGCTGGCTTCAAGAGATTTTTTTATCAGTTTTTTTTCAGTTGCTTCCCGTTCTTCAATAGCCATTTCCATGAAATACTTCATTATGGAAAGAAGGCAGTAAAAAAAACCCATCACTCCCATGGTATAACGGTATTCTCTCAGGGTGGACAACCATTTGTTTCCTCCAAATATACCATCAAGAAGATTAGCCATGATAAAAAAGGATGCAATAAAGAGGGATTGAATAATCAGGATGCCAACAATTATTTTAAGCCAGGCCGAAATTTTTTTCTTTTGATTATAAATTGAACGAACAAGATATCCCAAAGAGAGAACCAGAAACAACTCCAGAATCATGGATGGAGTTGTCTGCAGAAAAGACTCCCACAGTCTCAACCTGGCAACACCAGCATAAAAAAAAGCCAGTTGAACAATAAAGATACTCCAGAAAAATAATATTTTAACCAGATCTTTAAGATTTGTGGGATAAATTTTCATCTAAATGCCTTATAATCGGGGAATCTAGAATTAACTAAAAGAAAATGAGGGTCAATTTTTTTATGAAGTAACTTCTACAACTTGGATGTTTTTGGGCATAAAAAAAATAAATCAGTTTTAATCCCGCTGAAAGAAATTATAATTCTTTGCTGAGAGAATAAACTTGAAGGATGTTGTAAAATCACCATCAGAGTATCACTTGGCTAAGGTGATTATATCTTTTTTAATTTTTTATTTCAACCCCTCCCATCATCAGAGTTCCGGAGATCTCCAAAACAGGTTTGGACTGAAAAGAATCATTAGCATTATTTCTTTCACTTTCAATTGGATTGTCAGTTCTGTCGCCTACTCCTCCCAAAAATTGACGGGCACTTACCTGAATCTGCCAATCCCGGGGAACAATAAGCTCTACTCCTCCCCAGAATGCGACTATATCGATGGTAGCTCTGGTTTTAATCCTTGCTTTTCTCAAATCGATTTTTGTGCCACCCATAAAAGTTGTAATACTACCGCCTTTGAAATTTTGGGAAGAATTTTTAGTTTCCCCTCCCCCCATAAAATACTCCAGTTTTATCATATTGGTCAAATCATCCTCAACTTTTCCTTCTTCCTTGAGTTTGTTGTAAAACAGAACATGCTTCAACAATATTACTCCCAGGATAATCAAAAGAATGGGCCACACATGACTCCATTTCAGGCTGATATAACCAAGATTGTGACTTAACAAAAGTATCCCCAGAATCAAATGAATA
Organism: Deltaproteobacteria bacterium; assembly: GCA_027858615.1. Taxonomy (GTDB): domain Bacteria; phylum Myxococcota_A; class Polyangia; order HGW-17; family HGW-17; genus JAQICJ01. The sequence goes on along the minus strand of JAQICJ010000304.1, from coordinate 5,426 downwards.
AATGACTGAATATACTGCTTGTAAAACATTGACATCAGGGCAAAAATTATAAACAAAACCGGCCAGTATTTCCAAATATCTATCCCTGATAACAAGTTCATGTTTTTTAAGGAAAATACTATTCCGATTAGTATGAATATCAATGCACCGAATACTTTGAGGGGGATAGGTGAATTACAACTGCTATGGTGAGGTTTGAAAGCCATGATTCAACTCCTGACTCCGATTTGTTTTTGTTATAAACCAGAGATTGAATGTTTCTCAGTTTGATTGAAAAGCATTTACACTACATTGAATAACGGTTTCCTTGTAAGCATCTTAATTTTTTAGGCAGATTACGACTTTTTCCCCTTGAATGACAAGATAGATCCTTTGGAGCTGTATTCTATGGGGCGAAATAGCTTTTATTTCAAAAAGCTGCACTTACCCATTTTTTTACCTGATTAAAAAAGTATTGGTTTTGTTGTTTTGTCCCTGCGGTTACTCTCAAAAAATTCTTCAATAGAGGGTGAGCTCCAATCTGGCGAAGAGCAATATCCTTCTCTATCAAAAAATTAAAAAGTTCATCACTTCTTCTTCCGAAACTGAAAGGAATGAAGTTTGTGGCAGTGGGAAATATTTTGACATGTGGAAGCAAATTCAATTTTGCATATATTTCATCTCTGCTTTTAGAGATTTCCTCCACTTTTTTCAGAAACGTCTCTTTATTCTTCAGGATTGCAAGAGCAAAAGCCTGAACCAGAATTGAGCTGTTAAAAGCGGTCTTGACTTTGGCTATCTCACTTATTAATTTTTCATTCCCCAGCATATAGCCGAATCTAAGCCCTGCAGCAGAAAAAGCTTTTGAAAAAGATCTGATTACCAGAAGGTCATCTCTTTTCATAACTTCATCCAACAAAGTAACTTTTGAAAATTCATAATAGGTTTCATCTATCAAAACCGGAATCTCAACTCTATTTATAACTTCTAATATTTTTTCATAATTGAGCAGGTTCCCGGTAGGATTATTGGGGTTGCACAAAACTGCCAGTCGACAATGTTTGTTTCTGGTCAAAGTTATGTATTTTTTCAGATCAAAATCAAAATCTGGATTCAAATTGAGAAATTTCACATTCATTCCTACTGCCCTGGAATAGCTTTTGTAATCGAAATAGGAAGGAGATAGAGAAAGAATGTAATCTTCCGGGCTGTCCCTCAAAGAAGTGAACAGATAATAGAGCATTTCATCCGCTCCATTTCCAAATATCATATTATGTGAATCAACTCCATGACCAACATATTTTATTAGTTCCTCCTGTATTTCTCCTGTAACCTCTGAAAAATATCTGTTCAAACTGACCCTTTTCATTATTTGGTGAAACTCATCATGAACTATCTGATAAGGATCGTATGGACTTTCGTTTAAACAGAGCATATTGTCACAACGGGGAACATCAATTGAAACAGTGTGGTCGATATTTTTTAAATCTTTTCTGAAATAGTAATCCATCGGCTCTCCTTTTCGAGCTTCAAAAAAACAGTTCTTCTGTTATTATTGCCTTGTTGTCTGGTTCTGCAACCTCATCTACCACCAGTCTAACTTATGTTAGCAGAACCACAGTTCTTTTCCCAAACGGTTTGTTTGGCTGGAAAAGGCTATTGGACCAAGTAACATAAATCAATGATTCCGGTGCTCTCCTTCAGTTTTATACTGTTGTCAATAAAGAGGAAAATTATTATGACAAATAACCAAGATAAAGATCAAAAAAAGTCTGATTCAAAACAAAATAAACAACCAGGCAAAACAATCAGCAACAATCACGAAAACAATAACAGCAATAGTACAAATAGTTCAAATACTGAAAATAAAACAACAAAAAAAAGTTCTCCATCTCCAAAACCCAGTTTGCCCGCAGATAAACCTAAAAAAATAAAGAAAAAAATAACCCAGAATAAAACTCTGGTGGGCATGAAAATGGAAAATATTGAAGATCTTTCCGATCAGGTTGAAGTGTTACACAGCAAATCATCACAAATTGGCAATCAGCCTCATTATATACCAATCACCAGACCGCGCCAAGCTGATGAGCCCCCCTTCGTTCCCTCCACTCCTCAAAATATTTCTGAATCAGGTTTATCAAAGTCCTTCATTGAACAGCTCTGTCTCAAACATATTTTCCAGGGCGGAGATATGAGCGGTTCAGATATTACTAATCGAACAGCTCTGCCCCCCAACATAATAGAAGATGTCATGGAAAAGCTCCGTAAACAAAAACTGGTCGAAATTACCGGTTCCAGAAGAACGGGAATCGGTCGCAGTCAGATGATTTTCACCATGACCAGTTCTGGTTATGAGGTTTGCAAACATTCAATGCGCAAAGACAGATATGTAGGACCAGCTCCAGTTCCCTACAAATATTATCTCAAGGTCGTCAGGACTCAATCTATTCACAACAACCAATTACAAATGATGGATATCAAGCCTTTTTTCAGAGATCTCACTCTTCCTGACAGCGTATTTGATGCTATCGGTCCAGCTATGAACAGTGGCAAAGCTCTTTTCTTTCATGGTCCTCCTGGTAACGGGAAAACTGCAATCTGCCAGCGGATGGCCAATTGCTTCGGAGGAGATATCTTTATTCCCTACTCGGTTCTGGTGGATGATTTTGTTATAAAGCTCTTTGATGAAAATATTCATCAAATTTCACATGAAGATAGTTATGATCCCAAGCTTGATGCCCGCTGGATCAGATGCAACCGTCCAATCGTCATAACCGGGGGAGAACTCACTCTTGATGATCTGGATCTTTCCTATTCTGAAAGCATTAAATACTATGAAGCCCCCATACAAATGAAGGCCAACAACGGCCTTTTGCTGGTAGATGACTTTGGCAGACAAAAGGTTTCTCCCAGAGATCTGCTCAATCGCTGGATTATTCCCCTGGAAAATGAATTTGATTTCATCTCGCTCCATACAGGTAAAAAGCTAGAAATTCCTTTTGATGTATTTACGGTTTACTCAACAAATCTGGATCCTGGAGATCTGGTCGACAGAGCTTTTCTGAGGAGAGTTCGCTATAAACTTGAAGTTAAACAACCTACCGCTAAACTTTATCAAAAGATTTTCATGACTGAATGTGAAAAACGTAATATTCCCTTCAATAAAAAAATGTTCGCTTACCTGATCAACAAACATTACAAATTGGCAAAAAGAAATTTCAATGCCTGCGAACCCCGAGATCTTTTGGAACAAGTGGAAGATCTCTGCAGCTATCGCGGTTATGAACCCATTCTAACCAAAGAAATCCTTGATCAGGTAGCTGAAAACTATTTTGTTGATCTTTAAATATCAAAAGCAATTTTCACCATCATCCTCGCACTTTATTATAAAATTGCCCGACTTTCACAGGGCAAATAACATTTGCATGCACGCAAACAACATTTTGCAATAACAGCTAATTGCCCTCTGCACTTGAACCCCAATGTTGAATTATCTTTAAAAGGTGGAAGTAAAACTGAAATGACGCCTGAAACTATTTAAGACTTTTGTGGCAAAACCACCAATCATAGCAATCATGTTCTTCGAGCCGTTTTTTGGCATCTTTGACAGATGTAGCCGGGGGAATAATGACTTTATCTTTGATCAATTCATTTTCAGGCCAGTTGGCAGGCATGGCCACGCCATTTTTGTCTGAGATCTGAAGAGCTTTAACTACTCTGACTATTTCATCCATATTGCGACCAATTTCAGGTGGATAATAGAGAATTGTACGCACATGACCTTTTGGATCGATAATAAAAACAGCTCTTACAGTGGCAGTTCCTTTACCGGGATGAATCATGCCGAGTTTGTTGGCGATGGTGTCATTTCCCGCAATGATGGGGAATTCTATCTGAACACCCAGATTCTCTTTAATCCATTCTTCCCATTTGATGTGTGAAAAAACCTGGTCTATTGATAAGCCAATCAGTTTCACTCCCAGCTCATCAAATTGATCTTTTCTCTTTTGAAAACCAACGAATTCTGTAGTACAAACAGGCGTAAAATCAGCAGGATGACTAAAAAGAACAAACCAGCTTCCTTCCATATCATCGGGCAAAGTCATGGGACCATGAGTGGTCTGTACCTTGAGTTGTTCGAGTTTGTCTCCCAGGAGAGGCATATTGAATTCATTTGACATAATTACTTCCTTTATTTGCAAGTTTGGTATGGGTTAAAAAATAATTGTCTGCATTGCTGTAAATTTAAACTGAAATCTTATAAGCAAAGTTTTAGATTTATTCGCAAAATGTCTTTTATTTTTGCACTGCAACTATTTTGTGTTACTCTAAACTTGTAACCATTCCAAATTACTTGTCAACCCCTCTGGTTTAATAGTTTTTTTTAGGAAAGGAATTTAAATGACAGTTTATTATCTGGCTTTTGGATTAACTCTGTTTGCCGGACTTGCAACCGGAATTGGCAGTGCTTTTGCCTTTTTCTCCAAAAAAACAAATCCCATATTTCTCAGCCAGGCTTTGGGATTTTCAGCAGGGGTCATGGTCTATGTTTCCATGATCGAACTTTTTCCTGAATCCAAAACTCTACTTTCAAAATCATATGGTGAAAAGACAGGTTACCTGCTTGCTACAATTTCCTTCTTCATGGGAATGGCAATCATTGCTCTCATCGATAAGTTTGTCCCCAATTTTGAAAATCCCCACGAACTTAAAGATGTCTCGGAAATGGATGAGCTTACGGAAGAAAAAAAAGAAGCATTGCGAAAAAGTAAAGATCTGATGAGAATGGGTCTTGTTTCAGCCATCGCTATTGCTATCCATAATTTCCCCGAAGGAATTGCCACCTTTGCTGCCACTATCGAAGATCCGGCGATAGGATTCAGCATTGCCATCGCTATTGCTATCCACAACATCCCAGAGGGCATAGCCGTATCCGTTCCAATTTTCTATGCAACCGGCAACCGAAAAAAAGCCTTTTGTTATAGTTTTCTGTCCGGTCTTGCAGAACCATTGGGTGCTGTACTAGGGTTCTTCCTGCTCTATTCAATTTTTGATGCAAGTGTAATCGGGTTTATCTTTGGTGGGATTGCTGGGATTATGGTATTTATTTCCTTTGATGAACTTCTGCCAGCAGCTGAAAAATACGGTGAACACCATTGGGCAATTTTGGGCGTAATTGCCGGCATGGCGGTGATGGCAGCCAGTCTTCTCCTGCTTCAATGATTTATCTGAAATACTTAGTTAGTTCAGTTAGTTTCCATCTCAGAATGGGATGGAAACTAGTTAATCCAACTCCAGTTCCCTTTATAAAAAACATATAAAAGCAATTTTGCTCTTGATACTGCCACATACAAACGTCTGTTGGAACAAAGGGAATCTGAGGAATTTATATCTACCAGAAAAACAATATCACTCTCCAAACCTTTAAATTTGCCGATTGTGGTAAG
>JAQICJ010000272.1 GCA_027858615.1 Deltaproteobacteria bacterium | reverse complement strand
GGGCTGATAAGAATAATTCCAGCAATCAGTTATTCAAACATGTCCTTTTTTCAGGACGTATTTATGAAGGAAGCCTGATAGAATATTTCAATTTCATCGGAGAGAACAACAAAACCGGTGCTTTGGTTATTATTAGCGGCCCCATGAAAAAATCCATTTTTTTCAAAGATGGTCAAATCAGATTTTGCACCTCCAATGTCAAAGATGATCTCCTCGGTGAAATTTTGTACAGGTATGGGATTGTTGATAAAAAATCTTTAAAAACTGCTCTGAGCGACAAAACCAGAAAGCTTGGAGAGAGTCTGGTTGCAATGGGGAAGATCAATGTTACCGATCTTTATCAGGCAATTAAACTCCAGGTTGAAGAAATCTGCTATAGTTCTTTTTTACTTACCGATGGAAGTTTTTATTTCTACGAACTTACCGATGAAAACATGATACCATCCAGTATCCATCTGGTTACCCGCAATGTTATTCTTGAAGGAGTCAGACGGATTGATGAAATGAGCCATTTCAAGAAAAAACTGCCTTCACCCGATGTTATCCTCGAAATCAATCCTGAAGCTTCAGTTACTTCCCTGAAAAAATCTGAAATTGAAACCTTTAAACTGATTGACGGAAAAATTACCCTGAGAGAATTGTCCAGACGCAACCATCTTGGACTATTCGAAACAACCAGGATAATTTTCAATTTGCTCCAGGGCGGTTATGTAAAGATAAAATCGAGAAGTTCAATTATCAGTGATATTTCATCAGGTAAGGATAATATCAAGCAACTGGTGGAGGCCTACAACAGAGTATTCAAATATATCTGGTCCAAAACTCCAGGAATTCAGGATAAATTACAATCAGATCTGTCAACTTTCATCACCAAAATGGAAGGCGAACTGGCTTTATTGTTCAACGGTGTCAAAATCAAGGAGCAACTCCAGCTTGATTATAAAAAAATTGCTGAAAACATGTCGGAACATCAAACAGATAAAGCCAACCTGTTTACATCTCTCATTAAAGCTTCAGACGAAATCCTCTATTTTTTACTTTTCTCCAGTGGAATTACCATCGAGCCCCAAATTGAAGAAGAATTACAAAAATTAGTCAGAAATCTTACGGCTAAGTAGAACTATGTAGCTCCCCTTTCAGTTTTAAAAATGAGGAAAATCCTGGTAGTTACTGATTTATGGAGGGAATTGAAAAAGATCTTTTATTCTTGGCTGAAATAAGCTATCTGATTTTATCCATCTGGTTTTTGATGCCAATACTCTTTTGTTCATATTTTTCAATTGATTTATCAACAGATATTTCAACGAACAACCAGCGAGGAAATAATTAAAATATAATGAGTTATCATGAAAATATCTTGGAAACAGTAGGCGATACTCCTGTAATTAAAATGTCAAAAATGTGTCTCCACGGTGCTGTTTTCGGCAAAGCTGAATTTTTAAATCCAGGGGGAAGTATCAAGGATCGGGTTGCTAAACACATCTTGTTGAAAGGGCTTGAAGACAAGTTGATCGTTCCGGGCAAAAGTGTGATTCTTGAGGCAACCAGTGGAAATACAGGTATAGGGATGGCCCTTGTAGGAAACAACATTGGTTGTGAAGTTATTATTGTCATGCCCGAAAATATGAGTGAGGAACGAAAAAAAATAATTCGGGCTCTGGGGGCAAAACTTGTATTAACTCCAGCCGAAGATAGCCTCAATGGTTGTCTGAAAAAATTGGAGGAAATTAGATCTGAACTAGGTGAAAGGGCTTTTATTCCTGATCAGTTTACCAATCCTCTTAATCCTGAAGTTCATTATTTGCATACAGCTCAAGAGTTATGGCGAGATCTTGATGGGAAAATAGATGTTTTTGTGGCGGGAGTTGGTTCTGGTGGCACTTTGCAGGGTGTTGGCAGATTCCTCAAAGAAAAATCGCCCGAGACCAGAGTTGTTGCTGTTGAACCAAGAACCAACAGTGCTCTTCTGGGAAGAGAACCTGGATTACATCAAATTCAGGGAATAGGAGATGGGTTTGTACCAGATGTCCTTGATAAAGAACTGATTGATATGGTTATCACCGTAACTGATGATGACGCTATTGTCACCACCAGAAAAATAGCCAGAAATGAAGGAATTTTGGTTGGGACTTCTTCCGGAGCCAATGTCTGGGCTGCACTGGAATTGGCAACTCCCAGAAGAAATGTGGTTACAGTTCTTCCTGACAGGGCTGAAAGATATTTCTCCACAGCGCTTATTTAGTTCCCATCCCAAAAAGGAAGGTCATCGCCTGAATACGGAATTTTACCTCATCTGCTTTGTCGTAACTTCTTGAAATAGTGTCAACTATGTCTGCGAAGTTACTCCACGCATCTGAAGCAAACTTCTCATTCAGTCAAAAACCCCCATTCTGGGATGGGAACTATTTAGTGTAATTCAAGAACAATAGAGGTCGGTTCTACTTTCTTTTCTGATTTTTCGAGGTCTTTTCCGTGTACTTTGTTGTAAAAATTCTTTCCCTGTCTGCAGGCATTTACAATCAGAATAGGATGAGTGGTAGTAACGGAATCAATATTTCCCAGTAGTTCATCGGTAAATTTTATGTAATCAGAGCGAAAATTTCTTTCACTCAATTCACTAATAATTTTTCTGATTATTATCGAGTTACAGCGGGGATAATTGGTTTTTAAAGCACACCCGGTTATAAGATTGCAACTTTTCTTCAATTTATTTTTTGCAGAATAAACGCCCAACATGCAACCAGCTCTTTCCCCATTGGTGGCATATTTATTTTTGCATATTTTTTTCATCCGATCTGTTTTTTCTCGGCATCCCCAGGTAAATAAACTCATAATCAGCACTAAAGCAGTAATCAAACCTGAATTTTTTCTTCGATTTTTCATTTTGTCCTCCTTGGAATCAGTTATTCTGATTGTCTTCAAAACAATTGTACGGCTGTTTTATTTTTATCTATCTGTTATTGTTCAGGAACTTTCTGCAGGAAAAACAACAAAAGAACAATTCCAGGTTGAAAACTTTTATTTTATTATTAAAATAAAGTTTTATTTGGAACTGATAAGTTTCCATCTCAGAAGAGGGTGTTGGAATATAACTTTTATCGGTAAAAGACATTTGTCTTTATATCAGGAGTATTATGAAATTCGATTTTAACAGCGTACTCAATTATGCAAAACATATGGTAACAGAATTCGGCTTCAATATTATTGCTGCTCTGGCGATATATTTTATTGGTAAATTTGTCATAAAATTTATCAATAAATTCATGAGTTCAGTCCTGGACAAAACAAAATTGGACAAGACAATTCAGGAATTTTTAGGCCATCTCGTTTCCATTTTACTTAACATCTTTCTAATTTTGGCAGTTCTGGCCAAACTGGGTATAGAAACCACTTCTTTTATCGCTATTCTAGGTGCTTTGTCACTGGCTGTAGGTTTGGCTACCCAAGGAGCTCTTGCCAATTTTGCTGCCGGAATTCTGCTTATGATATTCAAGCCTTTCAAGGCTGGTGATTTTGTAGAAATTGCAGGCGAAAAGGGCATCATTGACAAGATTACAATTCTGGTAATCAACCTACATACTATTGACAATAAAAAAGTTGTCATCGCCAATAAAAAAGTTATGGACGGGATAATCATCAACTACTCCGCCAATGAAAAGCGCAGACTAGATCTGGTAGTTGGCATTGGCTATTCTGACGATATTGACAAAGCCAGGAAATTAATGCTTGAAGCTGCTTCCGAGCAGGAAAACCTGTTGAAAGATCCTTGCCCGGCAGTCGCCGTGGCCTCCCTCGGAGACAGCAGTGTCAACATGTTGGTAAAAGCTTGGGTGAATACTCCCGATTATATTCCTGCCAAAGCCGAATTAACCGAAAGGATCAAAAAGAAATTTGATCAGGGTGGGATCAGCATTCCTTTCCCACAACAAGATTGCCATATCTTCAAAGAAGAATAATTCCTTCAAGCCAAGGTTTTCGCCAGCCTGAACGCAGGTTGGCAACATTAAAAAAAAGTGTTCAGGGGAAAATTAGTTCTTTAATGAAAATTATGCTAAATTGCTCCAATCATGATCAGAAAAAATCTTATTTCCCTGTTTTATCTCTTTATGTTGACCCTTTTGGTTTATCCTGCCAGAGCTAATCCCGGTCAGGAGTTTCCCTTTTCCCTGCTCAATCCGGAACCAATAATCGGATCAAGTCCTTATTTGATGCAGCCGTGGGGTGATTCTCCGGCCTGGCTGTCCAATCTTGAAGGCTTGAAAGTTGGATTTTACAGTCGCGAAAAACTGGATGGCAAATATAATAATTGGACTTTAAACAGGGAAGGTTTTTTTATTTCACGCTCCCTGCCTTTTGTTAAAGGTGGTATTTCTTTTGGAGCCGAATTAGGTCGAACTTCCAACTTTGCTTTTGGTCGCTTTTCTCTGGGGGCAGGTTTCGCTCTTTCTCCAAATTTATCCTGGGGAATCAGTTACTCAAGTCTTGTTGCCCCTACTGATGAGGTTGATGGAGCCCAAAGTTTTAATCTGGGACTTTATTGGCAGGTTGCCAGATATCTGGCTCTTTCCTGGCAGGTTAATTCTCTTTTGATGGATGAAATCCGTAAACTCCCCCTGGACAGAACTCACAGAGTCGAAATAATTCTGGGAAGTAAAAATCTGCTCTGGACAGATTTTGTTTATGGTGAACGCAGACAGGATTGGGGAATTGGTGCTGGTCTGCGCTTTAATATTTTCCGAGGAATAAACCTGTTCGGGGGAGTTCATTATTTTAATACAAAACGAGAAATTTACACTGCCGCCTCAGGAATTAAGCAGTTGGAAAAACCGGATGAGTTTTATTTTGGAGGAGGTCTCAATGTTATATTGGGTAAATTATCCTGGCAACTGAGCCTGAATAATACTTCAACAGGAATAACTCTCCTCTATGAGACAAAGCCCCGGCTGAAATCCATAATTCCAAAACCTCAACATGCTCTTTTTCTTGATTTTTCCAGTAATTTTTCGGAAAAAAAGCATTATATCTATCAGGCTCATGTTCGCAGATGTTTACATAATCCCAAATGCCGGGCTGTTTATTTTAAAGTTGGTTCTGAAGTTTCAGGCTGGTCATTTGTGGAGGAATGGTCTTTCCTGGTGGCAAAATTAAAGCAAGCCGGCAAAAAGGTCCTTGCTTATGGATATGCTTATTCCAATCTCAGTTATGCCATGGTTGCAGGTGCAGATAAAATTGCGGTTTTCCCAGGGGGGGCTCTCAAATTATCAGGATTGAAAGCTGTGAAAGTTTTTTTGGGGGATGTTTTGAAAAAAATTGGAGTTCAGGCTCAATTTGTCAGGTTTAATCGTTATAAGTCAGCTCCCGAACTTTTCACCAGGAATTCTCCGGGGACAGAAAATTTTTCCGGGATGAAAAGAATTCTCAGTAAAGTGGATAAAAGATTTAAAACTCTTCTTCAACAAAGAGATAAATTTAGAAAATCCAAAAATACCGAAAAAATTCTCAAAGAAGCTCTTTTTAATCCGGTAAAGGCAAAAAAATGGGGGTTGATCGACAAAATCATCGGACCGGAACAGGTAAACGGCTATTTTTCCTCAATTGTTGGCAGACCTCTGGCAATTATGCAGCCTGGTGAAAAGAATCTGCAAAAGAAAAAGGGAAAGGGAATTGCTTTAATGATCCTGGAAGGTGATATTGTTGTTAAAAAAAGCAAATTACCTTCTTTAACCGGTAAGAAAAAAGAAATCGTCTGCAGCAAAGTCACCTCTTTGCTGGATCAACTTGCTCAAGATCCCAGGATAGGAGCCATGGTGATTCGTATTAATTCACCTGGAGGCAGCTCTCTGGCTTCTGATATCATTGATCGTAAAATTAAAAAAATCAGTAAAATCAAACCTGTGGTTTTTTCCTTTTCGAATATTTCTGCCAGCGGAGGTTATTACATCGCAGCAAATTCAAGCAGGATTTTTGCTACTGAGGCTTCTTTGACTGGTTCCATCGGAATTTATGGCGGCAAATTCAATCTGAGAGCTTTATTGGCAAAAGCAGGAGTAGGAATTGCTTCGGTAAAACAAGCACCCTTCGCTGACATAAGTTCTCCCTTCAGGCCTTATACTGAACAGGAAATCGTCAAATTGAGGTCTAATCTGGCGTATTATTATCAGCGTTTTTTAAATACGGTCAGTCAAGGCAGGAAGATCTCACAAAAAATATTGAAAAAACTGGCAGGGGGACGTGTTTGGACTGGAAAAGAAGCTAAAAAGTCAGGACTGGTTGATGAAAATGGTGGTTTATTCCAAGCTATCGGGTGGGCTAAAGCCAAAGCTGGTTTAAGCAAGGATTCCAGAGTTTATTTTGTTTATCCCTCACCGCAATCAAAGTGGAAAAAGATAATCAAGGAACTGTTCATGGATTCTATTCCCTTTGTTGATGAAAAAGCTGCAGTCATGAACAAGTATAAAGGAAAATTTCCTGTAAATTATCTCCTGCCTTCTTCACTGCTTGAAAGTGGTCCCTGGGCAAGAATAGATGGAAGTATACTGATTAGATAGTTCCCATCCCAAAAAGGAAGGTCATCGTCTGGCGACGAAATTTTACCTCATCTGCTTTGTCATAACTTCTTGAAATAGTGTCAACTATGTCTGCGAAGTTATTCCTCGCATCTGAGAAAAATTTCTTATCCAGTCAAAAACCCCCATTCTGAGATAGTTCCAACAGGAAAAAAATTCTTTCGGGTGTTTCAAGTCAAAAGATAAATTCTTATTTCTTTCTGTAAAATATTGGTAAAATTGGTTAAAATGTGAAAGTAATTTTATCCACATGCTTGTTTGGTTTTTTTGCCAGAATATTATCACCTCACTTTTGAAAAGCAACTTTGGTTTTCAGCCGATTTGGTTTTTATCTGTTTCGATAATTCAGTTTGCCAACAAGTTTTACAATATCTGATCCTTTTTTCAATCTGGGAGCTGTTTGAGATTTCCCAGATCTGCTACAGTTATGAACCAGAACCAGATTTAACTGATTATGAAAAAAACATTAATTCACTTATTTGTCGCGATTCTTTTTTTGAGTTGTAGCAAAAACAAAAAAGACAATGAAATCAATAAAAAAAACAGCTTAAAAGTAGTGTGGGCCAAAGGTATTTCTACTCTTGATCCGGCCTGTGCAGATGGTTTTGAATCAGCCGAGGTTAGCTCTCAGATCTATGAAAGTCTGGTTGGAATTGATTCCAAAACCGGACAAAAAAAACATATTCTGGCAACCAGTCACCAGAATTATGCAGATGGTTTGATCTGGGATTTTAATATCAGAAAAGGTGTTAAATTTCATGATGGCACTCCCATGGATGCTGAATCTGTAGTTTTTGCCTTCCAAAGGCAGATAGATGGATTAAAGGCCATTAAGGAGGGTAGAATAAGTTCTGAATCCTGTGGATACAACTATTGGAAAGCTTACTTTACTATGATCAAGAGCGTTAAAGCTGTCAGCAAGTACAAAGTCAGATTTAAATTGAACTACAACTATGCACCTTTCTTCAAACTGCTTGGATTTTTCACTGTCGGAATAGTTAAGCCATACAAGGGTCAGAGCGATGTTTTAAATAAAAATCCTGTTGGAACTGGTCCCTTCAAGTTCCTCTCAAAACAAGAAGGACGGGTGGTTCTGCAAAGAAATGAAAACTATTGGGATAAAGAGAGTATCCCCAATTACAAATATCTGGTATTCCAAACTGTGGCGGACAATCGCCAGCGTTTTCTGCTTCTGGCTGGGGGCAATGCAGACATCGCTCATCAACTAGATCCTCAACGTTACAGGACTTTAAACCTCCATCCTTTCCTTTCCATAAAAAAAATCAAGAGTGTAAATGTTGTTTATATTGCCTTGAATACAGCAAAACCGCCATTTTCAGTTTTGCAGAACAGGCTCGCAGCCAATCACACAATTAACAGAGACAAAATTGTGAAACTGGTTTACCAAGGGACCGCACAAATCGCCAATCTCCCGATACCTCCTTACCTCAAGATTGGAAATAAACCTATTTATAAAACCGGCAAGGGGGGAATCACCTGGTATGATCACAATCTTTCCAAAGCCAAAGCTTTATTCGAAGAAGGAGGAATGTATGAGGATGAAATGGTCAAAAGCCTCGATCTTTACCACATTCGTTCTCCAAGAAGTATCCTGCCCAATCCAGGGTTGATGGCAAATCTCATCAAAAGCGATTTTGCTAAAGTTGGAATCAAGGTCAATATTCATTCTTTGCCCTACAGTGAATATAAAAAAGCTCTGGCCAAAGGTCGACATGATATGGCGATTCATGCTTGGATTGGTGATATGCGGGATCCTGACAACTTTCTTTATGGATTGTTGCACTCTTCAACTGCCACCAACTATGCCTTCTTTTCAAACAGGAGATACAACGAGTTGGTCAGCAAGGGAAGGGCAAGTGTCATCAACAAGGACAGACTGAAATATTATAACGATGCTCTGCAGATATTCATTAAACAGGTTCCCTGGGTTCCTCTGGCTCATGCCAGTCTTGTTTTCAGTTATTCCAAAAGGATAAAGAATTTACAGGTTAGAACCTCCACTACTTCAATATATAATTTAATGAAAAAGATAAAATGAAATTTAAGATTAGACATAAATTGACCGGATGGATGATAGTGATGGGTCTGGTACCAGCTTTTGCAGCGAGTGTCATGGGTGTCAGAATTATTATAAATCGTCTCAAGAACAATATGCATATTGAAAGCAAGAAGACCATAAGGATTGGGACCAATTTGCTTGTGGAGCATATAACCTCCGTTAAAAAAGCAACCTCAAGACTGGCCAAATCCAAACTTCTTTTTGAATTTTATGATAAAAATGTTCTGACTTATCAGAAGGAAAGACTGCTTAAAAAGGAATTCTCCGAATTAGGGACGGGAATATTGCAGGTAATCAATGAAAAAGGTCAGTTGACTGGTTCTTTATATACAGGTTCTATCCCTGCATCAACAACTAGATCTGAAATCGAATCTCAATATGAAAAAAGTCTTATAAATTCCAAACAATTGATTAAAAATGTCACAGGGAATTATGCCCATTCCATTGATATTGTTTCCATTAAACATAAAAAAAATGATAATAAAGATGCCGATTGGCTTCATATCAGAGCAGCTTCTCCTATTTTCAATGAAAAATATGACGTCAAGGGTGCAGTGGTTTTGACCATAGTTCTTGATAAGCTTTTTTGTCAGAATATCAGCACTATTTTAGGCTCGAATATTATCATCTATCCCTACCACGGCGATTATAACAATGAATTTGTTACTTCCTTCAAGGATAAAAATGATGCTTTGCCCACAAATTCACCTGTTAACATCGAAATCATCAAACGTTTTGTAGAAAGCGGCCATTCTTCTCAGACTATGGAGGTTTCACTATTTGATGATGATTATGCTGTTTCCTTCAGAGTTTTTCACAATTATCAGGGAAAACCCATAGGCATATTGCTGATTGCTACTGATATTACAGCTATTCATGAAGGGCAATGGGAAGCCGTTTCCATGCTCATCTTTATTGCCTTTCTGGCTTTGATCCTGGTTATAATTTTTGCTTACTGGCTTTCAAGGAGTTTGTCCAATCCCATAGTGGATCTGGTCAGTAAAGCTAATCGTGTTTCCCAGGGTGACCTGAATGTAAGTATCAAACCAAAATCATCCGATGAGGTAGGGGAACTTGCCAATGCTTTCAGCGAAATGGTTAAAGATCTGCGCAAAATGCAATACAAACGAACTGCTCAGATCAGCGAAGTGCAGACTCTCAATGAAATCATCAATGCCATCAGTGTTCAGATTGGATTGAAAAATGTAATTTCTCAGGCGGTTAAATCCATCAGTCTTGCTATTCAGGCAGAAAAAGCAGCTTTTTTTCTGAAGGATGAAGACGGAAATTTCAGTGTTTTTTACCAGGAAGGGCTTGAGGTTCAACTTCTGGTTAAAATTCGCAAAGAGGAAAAATACCTTTATGAAAGTGTTGTTCAGGAAGGAGAAATCTTTTATTCCAAGGCTTTGTCAGAACAGGATAATATGGAAGGAGTTGACAAATTTGACGGTGAGCTTTTTGCAGTTCCTGTTTTATATCAGCACGATTATATTGGGGTATTCTATTTTTACAAACGCGATGAAGAAGATGAATGGGAAGAGTTGCATATCAGGATTCTGGAAAGGGTTTCTGAAAACCTCGGAATTTATATTGTTAATGCCCAGCTTTTTGAAAAAATTTCCAGGTTCAATGAAAAATTGGAAATCATGGTTCAGGATAGAACCGAAGAGTTGCAGCAAGCCAATGTGAAATTGGAAAATACCTTGTCTGAACTCAAGGAAACCCAGGCTCAGGTTTTAATAGGAGAAAGACTGGCCGGGCTCGGTTCTCTGATTGCGGGCGTGGCTCATGAAATCAATTCTCCCATTGGAGCCATTGATGCTTCAATCAACAATATGCAGAACAATATCAAAATCTTTATCGATAATCTGCTGATCATCTGTGATTCTGATGAAGATATTAAAATGCTGACTTATCTGCTTACCATTATGAAAAATTTCATGTCGGAAGATTCCACGGAGATAGGCCAATACAAATACGACCGCAAAAAAGTAAAATCTTTTGCCAAAGTTCTTACTGACCATGGAATTCGCAGGGCTCGCAATATAAGCAGGAAAATCCACGAAATGGGAGCCCATAAATATGTTGAAGATTTCATAATGAGCTTCAATTCTCCCAATATGGCTGCTTATGTCAATTTCATGTATGATCTCCTGAAAATTCACCGGGGAACCAAATCAATTTCCACAGCCATCGAAAGTGTACGCAGAATTGTTATTGCTTTGCGTTCTTACAGCCATGTCAAACAGGATGAACCTGAATTTGTCAATATTCATGATGTTATTGAAACGTCTCTTATTATTCTGGCCAATAAACTCAAGCACAACATCGAGGTCGTCAAAGATTATGGTGATATTGAGCCGGTCAAAGTATATGGAGATGAATTGTCACAGGTTTGGACCAATCTTATTCTCAATGCTTCCCAGGCAATTAACGGCAAGGGAACTATTGAAATTTCAACCAGAATAGACAAAAATTTCCTCTATGTTTCTGTCACTGATACCGGTAGCGGTGTACCTGAAGAAGTTGTCGATAAAATCTTCGATGCATTTTTCACCACCAAGGGCAAGGGAGAAGGAACCGGTCTGGGTCTGGGCATTGTTTCCCGCATTGTTAAAGATCGACATGGTGGAGATATCAAAGTAACTTCAAAACCAGGCAAAACCACTTTTACGGTTATACTTCCCAAAATAGTGAAGGTTTCAGATTGAACTTTTTCGATCCTGTCTATGGTTTAACTATCAAAAGCTTTTCTCCTCTGGTTTTGTCTTGAAAGGAATTAATTATGGGTGGAGCATATATAATTGTTTTTTCAATAATTATTTTCATTGCAGGTTACAAGTTCTATGGCAGTTTTATTGCAAAAAGACTTGGGGTTGATGCTACTCGTCCCACCCCGGCTCATACCAATTATGACGGAGTTGACTACGTTCCCACCAGGCCTTCAATTCTGATTGGACATCACTTCTCTTCCATTGCTGGAGCAGCTCCAATTATTGGTCCTATTGTTGCAGCCCGCTATGGTTGGACTGCAGTGCTTGCCTGGATAGTTATCGGCGGCATTTTCATGGGAGCTGTTCATGATTTTGCTTCTTTACTCATTTCTGTCAGACATCAGGGGCGTTCTCTGGGAATGGTGGTTGAACAGAGAATAGGCAAAACCGCTAAAAATCTTTTTTTGATTTTCGTGTATGCGACTTTACTGCTGGTAATTGCAGTTTTTGCAAATGCAGTTGCCAATGTGTTCCATAAATTTCCCCAGGTGGGCACTGCCTCCATTTTGTTTATTATTTTAGCCATTGGCATGGGTTACTCTTTGTACCGGCTCAAAATCAACTTTATTTTGCTCACGGTGGCGGGTTTAATTTTTCTTGGTTTCTCCGTTTATCTGGGCTATTTGTTTCCCCTTGTTCTTTCTGTCAACACCTGGAAAGTTTTAATGCTTCTTTATATTGTAGCAGCATCTGTAATGCCTGTATGGCTGCTTTTGCAGCCCCGTGATTATTTGAATTCCTATATTCTCTATCTGATGCTTTTTATCCTGGTTGCAGGCATCATTGTTGTCAATCCCCAGTTGCGACTCGGAGCCAGTCCTGTTTTTTCCACCGACAAAGGTCCTTTGATTCCCCTGCTTTTTGTTACAGTGGCCTGCGGAGCTCTTTCTGGTTTTCATTCTCTGGTAGCTGCGGGGACTACTTCCAAACAACTTGATTCTGAAAAAGATGCTGTTAAGGTAGGTTATGGCTCCATGCTCATTGAAAGTCTGCTGGCAGTGACTGCTTTGATTACTGCGGCTGTTATGACTAGTGGAGATTATTCCCAAGCAGCAGGTGATCCCATTGGAGTATTTTCCAAAAACAGTGCAATAATCCTGAATGGAATCGGGATTCCGATTTTTGTCGGGTCAACTTTCATGGCCCTGGCAGTTGCCGCTTTTGCTCTTACTTCTCTTGATACAGCTACCAGACTGGGGCGTTTTGCTTTTCAAGAACTCTTTCTTGATTCCGAAAAACCAGCTTCAGAACAGTCATTTTTGGCAAATAACCGTTATTTTGCCACAATAATTACTGTTGTCCTGGGTGGAGGTCTTGTATTTTCAGGAACGGCAACAGATATCTGGCCTATTTTTGGTGCAGCAAACCAGCTTCTTGCTAGTTTGACCTTTCTGGTTATCACTGTCTGGCTGGTTCATTTAAAAAGACCAAAGCGTTTTGCAATTATTCCGGGAATTTTCATCTATTCCTTAACTATGGCAGCTTTGGCCTACAATATTTATGATTTCGCCGGCAGTGATAAATATGCTCTGGCAGTTCTTTCTCTTATCTTGATGATTCTTGCCCTGGTTCTGGGGTATGAAGGCGTTGGTGTTCTGCGAGGGAAACACCCCCATTTAGAAACGGGAACCAAATAACCAAAAATTCTGGATTTTCTGGCTCCGGGACATTTTATCCAGGTTCAAAAAATTGCTCTCCGGAGGTTCTTGGAATTTAAATATGATAAAAAAAATATTTTTATTAAGTTTTTTATTTTTCTCAATGAGTTGTTCAAGCA
>JAQICJ010000233.1 GCA_027858615.1 Deltaproteobacteria bacterium | reverse complement strand
GAATATATTTTTCGCAAACGGGGATTTGAATTGGGGAATCCACTTTTGCCAACTCTTTTTTTGATTTGTCTTTTTCTTTGGCAACAGAATTAACTTTTTGTTCTTTGTTGTCTTGAACTTGTTCTTCTGGCTTTTCCTCGGTTTGAGTCTTTTTGCAGGAAAAACCTGAAAACAGAACAATAATAATAATAATAAAATTTTTCATTTTTATTTTCCTTTTGCAGGGTATCGGTTAAAGCAAAATCTGAGAAGAATGTATTGGCACAAAGCAAATTAATTCCCACAAATAACAAACCAGTTAAATTTTTACCATAGATGAACACTAAAACTCAACAATTTATCAGAATTCTTTCTTGGTGGAATTAATTGTTCTTCTTTTTCAACGGAAACTACATCATATATTATGTTTACAAAAAGAAAAAATTCTTTATTCTAAATCTGTTAATTTTATTCTTTCTGTTTTAATTTAAACAGTCCAAACCTGGCTCAGTATCAGGGATACCCCAAGGAGAATTTCATGGCATCAGTAAATATTAAAAGAAATCACAATCTCAATAAAGACGAACTGAAAAGCAAAATAGAATCCCTCAAAGATCAAATCGAAAAAGACTATAAAGTCAAATCCAGTTGGAAAGATGACAACACAATGAGTATCTCAGGAACCGGAATTAAAAAGGGTTCTCTTAATTTTGACGACAGTTCCATTAATATCGATATTAAACTCGGGATGCTGGCATCTGCCCTCAAGGGAAAAATTGAAAGCGGAATCAACAAAAAGCTTGATGAATTGCTTAAATAACCAATGAGAACCATTGCTCTTGATGTCGGTTCCAAAGTAATTGGTCTGGCAACCTCCGACCCTTCCGGAACCATTGCTACTCCGCTCAAGGTCATAAAAAGACAGGGGATCCAAAAAGATACCCTGACTATTGTGGAATTGTGCAAGCAAAATCAGTGTACAACAATCGTAGTCGGCCTGCCCCTTGAACTTGATGGAACTATTGGTAATCGTGCCCGGACTGTCATGAGACTGACCAAAGAATTGCAAAGAGTTTTCACCGGGAAAGTTTTAACTTGGGATGAACGCTTTTCCACCTCATCAGCCAATTACAGTTTGATTGCATCCAATATCAGAAGAAAAGCCAGAAAAAAACTTGTGGACAAAGTAGCAGCTGCAATCATCCTGCAAAACTATCTGGATGCCTCAAAATGAAATTAAGAACAAAAAAGAAACTGGCCCTCGCTTTTACAATAATGGGAGTCGCTGTTCTTGCTTTTGCTTCATATAAAGTTTACAGAATCATCACTGCTTATCCTTACACTACCACCACCATCAGCGAAAACAAAAAAATTGAACTTGAAATTCCCCGGGGGACTACTTTCAACGAAATAATGGTTATGCTCAAAGAGCAGAAACTCATCAAAACTCCACTTTTTTTCCGTCTCTATACAATGTTTGTCTATGGAGATGTGAATATTCAAACGGGGCGCTACCAATTACGCTCGAATATGAATAAAAAACAGATTTTAAAAACACTGCTGGCCGGTCCCATTATAAAACTGGTCAAAGTTACTGTTCCCGAAGGCAAACATATGCTCCAAACTGCCGAGATTCTTGCCAAGAAAGGACTTGTAAAGAAAGAGGAGTTCCTTAAAAAAATAAAAGATCCGGCCTTGATAAAATCCCTCGGTCTGGATGCTCCCAATCTGGAAGGCTACCTTTTTCCAGAAACCTACAAATTCAGACAGGGAGTAACCACAGAAAAGGTTATAAAAACCATGGTGAAAGCTTATCAGAAAACCTGGAACCGGCTCAAACACAAATACTTCAAATCCTTTCGCCGGCTACAGGCGAATTTCAAATTCAATTCCCGCGATATAGTCATTATGGCCAGCCTTATCGAAAAGGAAACCGGAGTCAGCAAAGAACGTCCCCTTATAGCTTCAGTCTTTTTGAACCGTCTTTCCTTCGACTGGTTCAAACCAAAATTATTGCAGACAGATCCCACTATTATTTATGGTTGCACAGTTCCGTCAAATAAAAGCCAGGCCTGTAGCAAATTCAAAGGAAGAATCCGCCGTATCCATCTGCGTGATCCGGATAATCCTTATAATACATATACCCATGCAGGTTTACCTCCTGGACCTATTTGCAGCCCGGGGAAAGCCGCCTTGCGTTCAGTTTTGCAACCTGCGCAAACTAAATTTCTTTATTTTGTTGCAAAAACTCCAGGCGGAGAACACTATTTTTCAAAAAGTCGCCAAGAACACGAAAAAGCAGTAAAAAAATATATACTCACACAATAATCTTCGCCCAAAACCAACTTTCGGAGCTAAAACGCTCCGGAAAGGATAATCATGAAAACTACCGATAATAAACAGATGAAACTTTCAGTGGACATTGATGAAGAAACTGCCAAAGGCAATTACTACAACATGTTCATAATTAATTTCAGTGAGAATGAATTTACTATTGATTGCGGTTTCAACAGTCCGGGATTTAAAAAAATTAAAATCAGCAACCGCCTCATCGTTTCTCCCGGTCAAATGGAAAAATTATCAGCGGTTATTCAGGAAAGCCTGCGCAAATACAAAGACAAATATGAAAATAAACCTGAAGGAAAATTGATTAACTAGTACTAACTAGTACTAACTAGTTCTAACCAGTTCCCACCAACCCCTGAATCATAATCCTTACTGATTCAACGACAGCCCTTCCTTTCCCCAGACCTTAACTTTTTTCAACTTTATTCCACCCGACCTCTTGACTATTGAGATACATTTGGTTAATTAGACAAATGTGCTAACATAATTCGACTTTTAATTTTTTAACTGTTACCACAAAAAAATCGAATCCCGGTTTCAGTCTGGAATCAACGACCCATCGGAGGAAAATCATGCAAAAAAAACATATACTGACTTCCCTGCTCCTTGTTTTTGTGGCAGCGAGTATCGGAACTCTTATCTACAAACAAACCAGGCCTTCTCAAAAACAAGACCGGATAAAAAAGATCAAAGGAAAAAAACTGTTGGTTTTATATTTCCATGGTAACAAACGCTGCCACACCTGTATCAACATGGAAAAATATACCAGAGAAGCTGTAAACAAAGGTTTTCCTAAGAAGGTCGCCAATGGTGAAATTGAAATTCAAACTATCAATCTGGATAAATCCGGTAACGATCACTACGTGAGCGATTATGATCTATCTTCCCGTTTTGTAGTTCTCTCCTTTGTTGAGGAAGGCAAGGAAAAGCAATTCAGACGCTTGAGCAAAGTATGGAAATTAGCCCGCAACAAAGAAAAATTCATCGACTATATCCAAGATGAGCTCGATACTTTTTACGCAATGAATTTTTAAGGAATTAATCATGAAATGGAAAAATGAATGGAAAACCCTGCTACTCATACTTGCAGTTTTTCTCGGAATCTTTTATTTGCCTGTGGGAAATTCCCGCTTTGACAACGCCATCCTCGAAGCCTTCCACCTGGCAAAATGGTATGCCCGGGAGCATGTTGTCCTTTGTCTGATTCCTGCTTTTTTCATTGCCGGAGCCATCGCTGTTTTTATCAGTCAGGCAGCCGTAATGAAATATCTCGGGGCCAAAGCAAATAAATTCCTGGCTTACGGAACTGCATCAGTTTCGGGAACTATTTTGGCAGTCTGCTCCTGTACCGTTCTCCCTCTTTTTGCGGGCATCTATCGCATGGGGGCAGGACTGGGACCAGCCACTGCTTTTCTTTATTCGGGACCTGCCATCAATGTCCTCGCTATCATGCTCACCGCCAGAGTTCTGGGTTTGGAACTGGGAATAGCCAGGGCGCTTGGTGCAATAATTTTCAGCATCGTCATCGGCGTTTTGATGCATTTTATTTTCAAAAAAGAGGAAGATGAAAAAACAGCAGCTCAATTGGCCATGCCCGACAATAACGATGATGATGACAACGGAAGAACCCTTTGGCAAAACGCAGTCTACTTTTTTACGCTGGTGGGAATTTTAGTTTTTGCCAACTGGGGCAAAGCTGGTTCTTCAGGCATCTGGGCAACAATTTATCAACTCAAATGGATAATTACATCCATTTTTTCCCTGGGACTAGGAGCTATTCTTATTTTCTGGTTCAATTTTGCCTGGTGGAAAATTGCTCTTACCGCCATACCTGCAGCAATCCTGGCTTTTATTTTTCCTGAATACCCGATCATTGCTTTTTCCGCAGGTGCAGTTGGTCTTTCGATCTTCACCAGCACCTCAAAAGGAGAAACCCAGGAATGGTTTGATTCCACTTGGGGTTTTGCCAAGCAGATCCTGCCTTTGCTTTTATTTGGAGTTTTTATTGCAGGGGCTCTGCTGGGCAGAGTCGGTCACGAAGGTATGATTCCCTCCCACTGGGTAGAAAAAGCTGTGGGGGGAAATTCCCTGCTTTCCAATTTTGTCGCTTCCTTTGCCGGTGCTTTCATGTACTTTGCCACCCTGACAGAAGTCCCAATTCTGCAGGGATTAATCGGCAACGGTATGGGCAAAGGACCCGCTCTGGCCTTGTTGCTGGCAGGACCAGCGCTGAGCCTTCCCAATATGTTGGTAATCCGGAGTATTATCGGCACTAAAAAAACAGCAGTATTTGTAAGTCTGGTAATTATAATGTCAACTTTCACCGGAATGATCTTCGGCAACCTTTTTTAACGACTAAACACCAAGGAGAATTGTTATGAAAATTCAAATACTGGGCACTGGATGCCCCAAATGCAATCAACTGGAAAAAGCAGCAAGAGCTGCTATCAAAGAACTTGAAAATAATTACGAAATTGAAAAAATAACCGATATAAATGAAATCATTTCTTTTGGAGTAATGATGACCCCTGCTCTGGCTCTGGATGGAGAAATAAAATCAGTAGGAAAAGTTCTGTCTGCTGATGAGATCAAACAACTAATCAAATAATAATCGAAAAACCTGACCCTGAACCGGAGCATAATCAATGTTAGAGTTATTTCTTCCCTTTGCAACAGCATTCTGGCTTGGCATTCTCACCTCGATCAGCCCCTGCCCCCTGGCAACCAATATTGCTGCAATTTCTTTTGTGGGTCGCAAAGTTGATAAACCGGGAATGGTTCTGCTCTCAGGTCTGATTTATACCCTGGGAAGAATGCTGGCCTACACAGCTCTGGGATTCTTACTGGTTGGCGGGATGCAGAAAGTCCCTGTCCTATCCCATCTTCTCCAGAAGTATATGAACATGATCCTTGGTCCAATTCTTATCTTGATAGGAATGATCCTGCTGGAACTTCTTTCCTTCAATCTGGGTAAGGGTGGTATTGCCAATTTCTTCAAAAACAAATTCCAATCACTAGGATTACTGGGTGCCGGCTTCATGGGAATTATTTTTGCCCTCTCATTTTGTCCCACTTCAGCCGCCCTCTTTTTTGGCTCTCTGCTACCCTTGTCTTTACAACAACAATCGGGAATAGTTTTATACCTGGTTTACGGAATTGCCACCGGGATTCCCGTCCTGCTCTTTGCTGTCCTTCTGGCTTTAGGAGCTAAACAGGTGGGCAAAGCATACAATAAGGTAGTTGCTTTGGAAAAATGGGCTCGCAAAATTACCGGGGTCCTCTTTATCGGCATCGGCATCTACTACAGTCTCGTTTATATTTTTGCCCTACCCCTCTCTGGTTAAATATATTTTATGGTAAACACTTCATCACATCTTCCCCTGATTTTCATCAATATCACTCAGAAATTTAGTAAGAATCGTCGCCGCTGGTAAGATTGGGGTTGCCGCTGGAATCGGCCAGAGAAAGAACAGTGCAGGTTAACTCTCCGGTCACCGAATCAACATCGGTTAAAATATCCGCCACTCGCCAGAGATGACCATCAGCACAACCGGAAGTGCCATCAGTCATGGAAACCTGATTAGAAGCGGGATACCCATAGGTAGCAACTCTGATCCCGTCACAATAAATATTAACAACGGGATGGGTGGTTAGAGAACCTGAATACATATCCATGGCAGCTCGGTAAATCTGATCATCTGCAGGGTAATCAACATTGATATTTTCCGGAATTCCCACGGTGCTTATATTGTCAATATCAAGTCTGGGATTTTTGCATGCTCCATACATGGATTGCCAGGTAGAACCGGAATCGGTTCCTATACAGAAGTCAATATTTCCATCGGGGGAATTCCATCCTGAAACACTCCAGTTATAGGCTTTGCAATCACCATAATAACAATCCTCGGCTGAACAATAGGAAGTACCGTTCCCCTCCATCATCAGGTGTAGATCCATATCCACTGAACCATGGGTATCCCAGCAACTTTCAACCCTGAGACCGGGACCAGCCACACGCAAAAGAAAAACACATTCGTAATATTCGGTTTCATTGTAATAAACTCTCATGGTAATTGTGTACTCGCCACTGAGATCAAAATTGAGCACAACCTGCTGGGTATCAGCCACATAGTTGATATCAGTATTACCATTTACCCTGAAGGAGCGAACTCCAAGAACTTCATCACAAGGGCCGTTGGATATAGACCACTCCCAATGATGAACTGTACCAGAGTAATAGTTGGAACCATCAAGGACAAAATCAGTGAAAGGCTGCGCTCCCTGCAAGGTAGGATCTGAACTGTCAGGGCAAATAATAGGCGGAGAACAGCACAATCCGTCATCAACACAGCCATTGCAATCATTGTCCAGCCCGTCACAAGTTTCAGGAGTAGGTGAAATTCCACCTGAACAATCACCCCAACTTCCGAATTCTCCCGTGGATTGTTCACAGATTTGCTGACCATCACGGCAGGCCCCAACGTTTCTTCTTCCCGGAGGACCTATAAAACATGGACGCACATCGCCAGGACTGCAAGTATCGCCATTTTCATCTATCTGACCGTTACAATTATCGTCAAGTCCGTTGTTACTGACTTCCTGGCCCAGACAGCCGGATGGTACCGGATTATCACAAGTTTCCATCATTTCCGGAGGACAATCTTCACCGGAATCTGCATCAAATTCCCAGGGATTATCACCATCTGTATCAACCCCTGCATCGTTTTGGTTGTTATTGTTGTTGACATTTTCACAGGCTGGATCTCCAAGACATTCCAGATCCATGCAATCAAGATAACCGTCATTGTCATTATCAATTCCATCATCACAAATTTCATTGACATTGTTGTTGACATTGTTGGTGTTGTTAACATTGTTAACATTGTTGATATTATTTGCATTATTGAGGTTATTGCTGTTATTGGCCGTATCTCCATCCGGTTCACAAGCTGCCAAAAACAAAGATAAAATAATAATTGATAATTGTTTTTTCATATGAGGGCTCCTTAGATTAGCAATAACGCATTGTTCCTGCAGACTTTTTTAAGATTTCAGGTTTGAAAATATCAAAAACAAAAAAACCGGAAATTATCAATACGCCTTAGCATATGATACCAGATTAGTTTCTTTATTCCATAAAAAACTTATTGATTAGCTCTGCTAACAAAAGAACTATTGTATGTTATATTATAAAGTATGTTATATTATAAAATTAGCATCAAAATTCAAAATGGTTTCTTTTTACTGCAAAGGAGTTCTCCATGAATCTTTTCAAAATTAAATTATTATTTATCCTGGTTATTGGTTCAGTTCTCATCTTTACTGCCTGCGACGACGATAACGACAACAATAACAACAGTTTGGTCTCTTGTGAGCCTGCGGAAAATGAATGCGAAGAAAACCAGCATTGCCAACAGATAAATATTGATGAAGCTTTCTGTCTTGACCAATGCATACCCGGTGAAGAAAACACCTGTCCAGAGAATTTTATCTGTCAACGCTCAGATGCAGACACAAATCTTTGTATTCCCCTGTGTGATGTCACCGAAGAAGACTCCTGCGGAGAAGGCTGGAGCTGCAATCCCGTCGTTCTTGAAGGAGAAAACGGTATTTGCCAGCAGATCTGCTCCCCTGAAAACAATGAATGTCCGGATGGGGAAGTATGTATTCCCGATGAAGACGACAACTATTTCTGCGAAGCCGAATGTAATCCCAATCAAATCAACGCATGTGGTGAAGAATTTTCGTGTGAACTCCGTCTTGACGGATTTTATGGATGTTACAAGTCAGTTTACATCCAGGGCATGGTTATCAATTCCACCACCGGCGATCCAATCTTGGCAGCCCATATCATGGGAGTAGACAAAACAGGAACCTCCTGTTCCGATGTAGCCGTATCAGATGCCTCAGGGATTTACCAATTGAGTGTTCCAGTCACCAGAGATGAAACTGGAGCCCTTGCCGAAGGCACTTTTACTCTGAGAGCCAGCGCTGCTAATTATGAAGTTTTTCCCCACGGCATCAGAATGGCCATGCCCATCGACTACTCTCTGGCTATAAGCACTGAAGAAGGCTGGTCTATTAATAATTCCCTCACCAAGATCGCTCTGATTCCACTTCCTGCAGAAGAACAAGGACTGGGAATGGTCACCGGTCAAATTATCACAGACGCCACTTCAACTGTCAATCCTGCTGGAGTTCTGGTTGTCCTCGAAACAGAAAGTGGCTCCGATATGCCCTTTGGTTTCAGTGATCTCCAGGGCAACTACACCATTTTCAATGTCCCTGAAAACGATTATGAAGCTCGCGGATACAAAGCCGGCTTACAACTCGACGCAACTGCTGTCCAGATGGTCGGTTCAGCCCTTGTCGAAAACATCAATCTTTACCAAAGCCAAACTCCTTTAAACACTGTATCAGGCAACATCAATATTGTTGATCCTGGTGATGGAGAATCCACTTCAGTAGTTTTGGTTCCGGAATCAACTTTCAATGAAATATCCGGAAAAGGGGTTGTACCTGCCGGTTTGCGTGCTCCCGCACCACCTGAGGCTCCTTCAATTACAGGCAGTTTCACCATAGAAGGTGTTCCTGATGGCAACTATATAGTTCTGGCGGCCTTCGAAAATGATTATCTTGTCCAGGATCCCGATCCAAATATTTCCGGAACGGAAATCGTTCACATTGCAATACCTGATCAGGATAATCGCGACCTCGAACTTGCCACTGCATTCAAAATTACCGGCGCTCTCACCATCGTTTCCCCGGGAGCTGATGGTTCACCGGAAGCTGTTGAAGAGCCTGTTTCTTTTATCTTTGCAGATGATTCTTCAGAAGACGGATATACAGTTGTTGTCTACAATGCTTTTGGAGATGAAGTCTGGAGAGATGATACTCTTCCTCCGGTGCAGGGTTCGGCCACCGTTGAAGTCCCCTATGAAGGACCAGCTTTGCAAACAGGCATGTATTATCAGTTCAGAGCCATGTCTACCAAATCGGGCGATCCCCTTTCAATTACTGAAGATCTCCTGGGTGTCTTCTACATTCCCGTCCAGATTCAATAAAACCGGAACCGGAATTCCATGTGCTCCTGACATAAATATCCCTCTCTACCTGTCTTTTCCATTACCTCTTAATTTTTCCCTTTGAAATTTACCCACCTGTGCAATAGGATAATTCTGAATCAATCGTTCAGATATTACAATACTGAACTAGCCAAAATTTTAAACTGGAGTTTCATTTGTTATCTTCACCTCTAAAAATCCTGCAGGATCGATTTGGCTACAGGCAATTCCGTCTGCAGCAACAAGAAATAATTAATACTGTTCTCAAGGGGCAGGATGCTTTTATCCTCATGCCCACCGGCGGTGGCAAGTCGCTGTGTTATCAAATTCCTGCTCTTCATTGCCAGGGAACTGCAATTGTTGTCTCTCCGCTGATCTCCCTCATGAAAGATCAAGTGGATGCACTCAGGGAAAATGGAATCAAAGCAGCTTTTCTCAACTCTTCCTTGTCTTCACAACAAAAATCTGAAGTTATCTCCCAACTTGAAAACTCAAAACTCGATCTCCTTTATGTTGCCCCAGAACGTTTACTGCTACCCCATTTTCTCAAACGTCTGGATTATATTGAGATCAGTCTTTTTGCCATTGATGAAGCCCATTGCGTTAGCCAGTGGGGACACGATTTTCGCCCGGAATATGTCAAATTGGGACAACTCAAACAACTTTTTCCTAAAACTCCATTGATGGCACTTACGGCAACTGCAGATCCACAGACCAGAAAGGACATTATCCAACGTTTGGATCTCCAGCAGGCCCAAATTTTTATCTCCAGCTTCGATCGTCCCAATATCCGTTATACTGTTGTTGATAAAATTAAACCAATTCGCCAATTGCAAACTTTCATCGGCAAATACAAAGGGGAATCCGGCAT
This sequence comes from Deltaproteobacteria bacterium, assembly GCA_027858615.1. Lineage (GTDB taxonomy): Bacteria > Myxococcota_A > Polyangia > HGW-17 > HGW-17 > JAQICJ01. The sequence continues at coordinate 12,754 of JAQICJ010000233.1, read as the reverse complement.
TGTCTACTGCCTTTCCCGCAAAAAAGTGGAAAAAACATCTGAAAGTCTCCAGAAAAGAGGATTTTCCGCCAAAGCCTACCACGCGGGACTCTCAAGGGAAGCAAGACAAAAGGTTCAGGAAGAATTCATCAAGGATAAAATCAACATTATTGTAGCCACAGTGGCTTTTGGGATGGGAATCGACAAACCCGATGTCCGATTTGTAGTTCACTATGATCTACCCCACAATATTGAAAGTTATTACCAGGAAACAGGAAGAGCCGGCAGAGATGGACTTGACAGCGAAGCTCTGCTGATTTTCGGTTATCAGGATGTTGCCATTGCCAGATCCCTCTTGGAAAAAAGCGAAAACCCGAAACAGGTGAGGATAAAACTCCATAAACTCCAGGCAATGGTTGATTTTGCCAAGTTGCAATCCTGCAGGCGCCGGGCACTTCTCAATTATCTCGGAGAAAAACTTGATAAAGATTGCGGCAATTGCGATATCTGCCTGGATCCACCTGAGGTTTTTGATGCCACCGAAGATGCCCGCAAAGCCCTTTCAACTGTTTACAGAGTTGACCAGAATTTTGGTCTGCACCATGTGGTAAATGTTCTGCGAGGTTCTGAAAACAAAAAGGTTCTTACCAGCAAACATGATCAACTCTCGGTTTATGGAATCGGCAAAAAACAATCCCGCCAATACTGGTCCAACCTTATCCGTAATCTTATTCATCGCGGCTATTTGTTTCAGGATATGGCTAATTTTTCGGTTCTCAAACTAACCGAAGATGCCCGACCTCTTTTATCCGGCGAAATTTCATTTTCTCTGGCCAAGCAACGTTTAATCTCCAAAAAACCAAAATCTTCAGGAAAACACAGCAAAAAAGACAAAATCAATCTTGATTATGATGAAAGCCTTTTTCAGGCTCTGCGTAAAATACGTAAAGATTTGGCAGAACGAGCAGGAAAACCACCCTTTATTATTTTTTCAGATGCTTCCCTTCTGGAAATGGCAGCCCACAAACCCCTGGATGAAAATCAATTTCTGGAAATAAACGGAGTGGGCCAGACCAAACTCCAAAGATATGGCAGCCATTTTCTGCCGGTAATCAAGAAATACGCATAAACCTTGTATTATCTCAAGCCAAGGCTGATGCCTAACTGAAAATTTTTACCCATATATTTTTCAACATCATAATCTCTGAACACTCCATACTCATCGGGGGCATAAATACGATTATCATCAGTAAATTTGTGGAGGTGATACCTGATGAATACTCCCACGCTTAACCTGGAATTGATCTGAAAATTAAATCCTGCTCCCACCCCGAATAAAAATCCCTGGAACATTTTATATTCATCAGGATGACCGGGACCAAAGTAATCTCTCAGAAAAATTGAACTGATTCCAATTGCCGGGGCCAACCACAGATCAACTATTTTTAAGGGAAGAAAAAAACGCATATCTACAAAACCGAGAAATCCCTGATACATTGTGCCATTATAAATTTCGTCATCGTTAGAGCTTGAAAAAGCTCCCATAAGGTTGGCTCCAAATGAAAAATAGCGATTGCTCTTTTTGGAAACTGAATAAATGAACCCAAGACCGGGCAGATGGTTCTGTCTGATTTCTCCGTCGTTGTATACAGTAACCAGGGAAAATTCATGAGAGGTCTCAGAAGACGAAAGGGATTCCCAAAATGAAGGATTCTCCTTTTGGGGAGAATCAGGAGAATTTTTATCTGGCAAGGGAGGATTACCCTGAACAGGTACAACAATAAAAACCAGAACCAGAAAACTGCTAAAATTTAAAAACTTTAACATTTTAAATCTCTTTTCTACAAACCAATAAAAAACTGTTTCTGGGAGTCTGATCTACTTTGAGATCGGGCAATATTCCCCTGTTATGAAACGGGTTTTGTTTGAATAAAAAAATTTGGGAAAACTAAAAAAGAACAAGAGGGGTTTGAGCAAACCCCTCTTGAAAACTCTCTTCTGCTTAATCAGCGCAGAACCATATAATCCACATCGCCTCCCCCAACAACATCCTGCAGAATAATTGTTGAAGCATCCTGATCGGCAGTGACCAGATCTGTAAGGTGATAGATTTGGGTATCATTGTTATTTACGAGATCACCAAGAACAAAAGCAGAAAGTCCATCAGCAGTGAATAAAATAACCTTGGCATCCTGATTGTTATCAACAGTTGTGGGAGTTAAAATTCTGAACCCGCCAGCACTGCCTTGTGCAGGGACAATAAATACACAATTATCGCCATCGGCATAAGGATCGGCAGTTGTTTGCCAATCAGCTATAACTCCAAGAGCAGTTTCATCATAATTCCAGGTAATGGGAGAATAAAAATCAGGTCCCCTGAGATTACTGCCGTCGGCTGTAACCTGGATGTCGCTCATCAAAGTGGCATCTCCGGTGGCAATATCCATGACATAAATATCATAAATGAGAGGGGAATTGGCATTGGATCCAAAGGCAAGTTTGGTCTCTGAGGGAGAAAGAGAGAACGTTCCCACAGAAGCTTCACCCTCGCTGTTGTTCATGATTGTTCCCGCAACCTGCAACTGGTTGGTTCCATCAACATCTGAAGTCCACAATTGATAAACACCTTCATTGCTAACTACTTTGTAGTAGAGGGTGTCATCAGAAGCCAGATAAAAGTTCCAGGAAGAAGCCAAAGAGGGCTCAATCAAAGTAGCTTCCGGAGTAGTAACTGAAATATCGGTTACATAAAGGCTGGTATCTTCGCTTACACCAACTCCGGAAAAGGCAATATAAGTAATTCCCCCGGTACCATTTGAACTCCATTGGTATCTTGAAACATCAATATCTTCGGAAATCTGTTCAGGTGCCTGAGCTCCGGTTGCTCTAACCACGAAAAGCTCATTAAAACTATTTTCAGCTACATCAGCCAGAAAAGCAACTCTCTGTTGACCACCGCCGGTTGAAAAAGACAAGTAACTGATATCTATAACATGGGTGGCTGAAAAAGTTGCCAGATTGATAACTTCGGTGCTATCGAGACTGTATAGATTCAACACCGCGTCCCCATTTACGTCTTCGCCGGATACAACATAGGAATTTCCGTCGGGGGAAACAGCCATACTGTCAATATATCCAGAAGGTTCGATATCAGTGAGGGAAAGTGAATATATGGTATCATCACCTGTATCATAATAACTTACACCATCTTCACCATCTATTTCGAAATCACCATAGTAGAATAATTTGGCTGTACCGGGACAATTTTCAAAAATTGCTTCATCAGTATCGTCACAATCGGGGCCCCAATCACAATCTGTGCCATAACCGTCGGCATCGCTGTCTACACAATTTTCACAACCGTTGGATGTCCAGTTGAATTCATCGTCATCACACATATCCTCGCCAGTGGGACAATCAGTGGCATCATATGAATTGTAAGTGTCCAGATCTTCATCGACGCAATTGGTACCGGGACAATCTTCAAAAATTGTTTCATCAGTATCGTCACAATCGGGACCCAAATCACAATCTGTGCCATAACCGTCGGCATCGCTATCTACACAATTTTCACAACCGTTGGATGTCCAGTTGAATTCATCGTCATCACACATATCCTCACCGGTGGGACAATCAGTGGCATCATATGAATTGTAAGTGTCCAGATCTTCATCGACGCAATTGGTATTGTTGATATTATTTTCATTATTTCCGGAGCTGTCGTCATCGCAAGCAGCCAGAAAGATGAATGAAGCCATTACAGATAAGATAATAAGTTTTTTCATAGATAATTCTCCTTGAATATAAGTTAAGGTTAATATTAATTTTTTAGAATACCCTTTAGTGATAAAAGTTTACTTGAACATTAGTTTAGCCGACATATAATCATTGTCAAGCCAGTAAAAACAGATATGAAAAAAATGAAATTAATAATAAAAGGTCAAGTCCAGGGAGTATTTTTCAGAAGTTCAACTAGTTCCCATCCCAGAATGGGGGTTTTTGACTGAATAAGAAATTTGACTCAGATGCAAGGAGTAACTTCGCAGACATAGTTGATACTATTTCAAGAAGTTACAACAAAGCAGATGAGATAAATTTCCGTGTTCAGGCGATAACCTTCCTTTTTGGGATGGGAACTAAATATTAGAAATAAAGTTGGAGGGCATTCAATAGAGTTGAAAAGAAAGCTCAATAAGGCCAACACATGCCATAAGCTGAAAATTGTCCCCACTCCTGAAAAGAAGTACAAGGAGCATCTGCTGGGCAGGAATCTTCAACCCCTGGATAACAAATAAGCTTGCAAACCGAACTGGAGCCGGAATTAGTACAATAAAAACCCGGAGCACAATCCTGGGCATCAGTGCAATTTTCATCTTCAGCAGCTGTTCCTGAGCTGGCAAAACACCTGGGCAAGGTCCCCTGGTTTTTGTCGATATAACAATATTCGCCCTGCTCACAACCCTCGTTGTTATAAGGGTTGCAATCACCACACCAGTTGTTTTCGAAACACATGGGATCAAGGCAGTCCAGCAGACCGTTCAAATTTTCGTCCGCTTCATTCTGGCACAGCTCCACGGCACAATACTGACTTTCTTCACACTCGGGATCGTCGCAATCAACCAGATCGTTGCCATTATCATCAATATCGTTATTACAGATCTCATCCTGGCAGGCGAGAAAGTCTATACAATCCGGATCGTCGCAGTCGATCATCTCATTGCCGTCGTCATCAATTTCATTGTCGCAAATCTCAAGACAGGGTTCACTTTCATTGCATTCTGGATCTTCGCAGTCGACCATACCATCCATGTCGTCATCGATAAAATTGTCGCAAATTTCATTGTTCTGGCAATTTTCGTGGTCGGAACAATCGATATCATTACAGTCGGTATTCTCATCCCCATCATCATCAATACCATTGTCGCAAATCTCTACATCGCTGCTTTCGCACCAGGGTTTATCGGCACAATAGCTTTCACTGCAGCATTCTAAATCTGCACAATCACTATCGCCATCACCGTCATCGTCTTTTTCGTTATCGCAAATCTCGGGATCATTTGTACTTTTTCCCGAAGGAGAACAACCATGAGCCAAAAAAACAGTTATGAACAAACAAATCAAAATTCTGTACATGCAACCTCCAGATAAACAATTAAATTTGATCATACATTTGGGACTTTGAGGGTAAACTAATATTGTACTCTTCTACCGCCCCATTCCACCAGAGTGAAACCTTTGCGTTTGGGAGGAATAATTTTCTGTGGGTTTATCTGGACCGGAACATCAAGAGGAGAATAAAGCATCAGGAAACGAATGGATGTATCCGGTTTCGGCTCAACCAGAAGAGGCACTGATTGTGTCCAACTTTGAAGAGCAAAATGGATGAAATTCCAGGAATTGGCCTTAAGAACCGGCAACCAGTACATGATGAATTCGTTGGCTTCCCTCCTGTTTAAACCGAGAAGAGCAAGTTTTTCTTCCAAAAAGGGAACTGTATCGCTACTTTTAACCACAAATCCGGTTTGAAGATCAAAATTGTCAGGTGTAATCCCCTCCCAGAAGAGGGCATAAAATTCCAGACCGGTCTGACAATCATAAAGAGTACCGTCGGGATAGGCATTTACACACCAGCCTTCGGAACTATATTCTGGATAGGTATAAAGCAATTCAACATCTTCGGGAACAGCAAATTGAACATTCACTTGAAGGGGCTCGGGGGGATAGAGATAGATCACCGGCTTCCAATCAACATTTTCCGGAACACAGGCCAGTTTGTTTTCTCCATCCCAGGTATATCCCGCATCACATTCACAATAAGGAGAATTGTCTTCATCCAATTCACAGGTTCCGTTTTGATTGCAGGTAACTCCCTCACAATTATCCGGAGGTAAAACGCAGGCGAGCTTGTTATCACCGTCCCAGATATATCCATCTTCACATTCACAATAGGGTTCACCTGTGTCTGTAACTTCACAAACTCCCAAGTCATTACAGGTTTCCTCTGCACAAAGCTCATTATTGTTGTTGGTGTTATTGGTGGTGTTATTGGAAACCGAATTGTCGTCACAACCAAATAACAAAATACTTAAAAGCAGATTGGCAATAAACAGGTGTTTCATGAGCAGCTCCTTTTAGTCCCAAAAGTTAATTTAAGGCAGGAATAAGGAAAATTATCAAGTAAATAAAAGGATAACTGTAAAATCCGGGTAATGCAAAGATAAAAAGTTTGCTGTTTTCGCAAGTACCACTCATATATAACTTTCCAACAAATAATTTTTAATTATCCCCTGATATTTCAATCTTTTATTTTGAAAAAAAGATTATTCAACGTATCCTTATAAAGCATGAATCTTAATTTTCCGTTTCAAAGGAGAAAAAAATGAAAAAAATACTACTTGCAACTTTCCTGGTCATATTTCTGGGAGCCTGTGATGACAACTCCCTTTCCAACAATGCAGATCCATGCAGTGAAGTTGAATGCAACAACCACGGCCAATGTCTTATGGACAACAATGATTCCCCTTTCTGTGAGTGTGATCAAGGTTACCAATGGGATGAAGACAACAAGTTTACCTGCGTGGAAGATGCCGATGATCCCTGTGAAGGAGAAGACTGCAGTGGACATGGCACCTGCCAGGTTGATGAAAACAATGATCCTTATTGTGAATGTGATCCGGATTACATTCAGGATTATCAGGACAAACTTTCCTGCATTTATGATGATATGCTGGATAAACCAGTAATCTATCTCTATCCGCAAAAAACAACCAGAATCAGGGTGGAATTTTCCGATCTGGAAAATCTGGAACTGCTTCACTCCTACCCCGAATACTCCTCTGACGGCTGGTGTGTCACCGCCCATCCTGACGGCACTCTTTACGCATGTGCAAGTGGCCTGGAATATTACGCGCTCTACTGGGAAGGTATCTCCTCACACAAATTTAATCCAGCTACCGGGTTTGTAATTCGGGGCTCCAATACCGTGAGCTTCCTTGAAGAGAAGTTGTCTCAGCTTGGTTTGAACAGAAGGGAAGCCAACGAATTCATCATGTACTGGCTGCCTCTTCTTGAAATAAACCCGTGGAACTTCATCCATTTTTCCCAACAAGAATATGTGCAGTCAGTTCCCATGAAAGTTACACCCCAACCCGATAGTTCCATCCGCTTCCTCATGCTCTATTATCCTCTGGAAAAACCTTTCCCGGTAAAACCTCAAACCATAATCACTCCAAAGCGCAGAGGTTTCACTCTGGTAGAATGGGGTGGCAGCCGCTTATAATCTCCACCTGTTTGAAATCATTTATTTAACTCCAATTACGTTTATCCAACAACACTTGTAATTATCCTCTTAAATACTTCCATAAAATCTTGCATAAAAATTTCAAAGTAGTAATCCAGTAATGAAAACTTGGTTTGTTCCTTTAATATGCATAAACAATTAGCTTTTCAGGCTTTTTTTAAGCAGAAAAAAATTGGTTTGTTTTCTAAAATTTTGGGAGTTGAACAATGCACTTTGATTTTTTAATCACAGCCAGGAATTTTCTGACTGTCAGTCCACTGTTTGTTCTTGGTTTCATGCTCATATTCGGGTTTTTCATGGGTAAACTGGCTGAAAAAACCGGATTGCCAAATATTACCGGTTACATTATTACTGGTTTGTTAATAGGAAATTCTATAACCGGAATTGTCGATACCGAAATGGAACATTCCTTGCATTTGATTACGGAGCTTGCTCTCAGCATTATTGCCATCACAATTGGAGGAGAATTTCTTCTCAGCAAACTGAAAAAATTGGGGAAAGGCATTATTGTTCTTACCTTGTTTGAACAATTGGGAGCTTTAACCATGGTTACAGGTGTTTTATATCTGCTTGGCCTTCCCCTTCCTTTTGCTTTGCTGATGGGGGCAATCTCCAGTGCCACAGCACCAGCTGCAACTGTTGCTATCGTCAATTCTCTCAAGGCCAAAGGCAAATTCATAGACTACCTTTATGGCATAGTAGCTCTTGATGACGCCGGAGCTGTCATTCTCTATGGAATACTCTTTGCTGTGGCTACTGTTATCATGGACACAACAGGCACTTCGGGATTAACTGCACTGATAAATATATTAAAAGCATTTTTCAGCATCATAGCTTCTGTTTTCCTGGGCCTTGCTTCAGGCTGGCTTCTATACCAGTTTGTGAAAAAGTTATATTCAAAAAAAGAAATTCTGATTATAAGCTTAGGTATTATTATCGTTACAACGGGAATTGCTACCATTATGGGGTATTCACCTCTTCTTGCCAATATGGCCAGCGGAACGCTACTGATCAATATAACCTCAAGAAACAAACGTATTTTTGATGCTTTAAAAAGTTTATCTCCCCCTATCTATACTCTCTTCTTTATTGTAGCCGGAACTGAGTTGAAACCTTCAGTCATAAGTCAAAGTTCCGTTATTTTTCTAGGAATTGCCTATGTATTGGCAAGGATTACAGGCAAATATGCAGGAGTCTATACAATCGGCAAAACTATGGGACTGAATAAGAAAATATACAAAAATCTGGGATTTTGCCTCATGCCTCAGGCAGGAGTTGCTCTAGGTTTAATCATGCTGCTTAAAACTTCACCACTTGCCAGCCATCTGTCCCATGCAAACCAGCTTATACTTACCAATATGATTAATATTGTACTGTTTTCAACCTTCATCAATGAAATACTCGGTCCCTTTGCATCAAAACAAGGAATATTGAGGGGAACAAACCTTATTTCTAACAAAGAAATAAAAAAAACAACCCGAGTTCACCCCTGATTTCAGTTATTTTCATTTAAGCCTCAAATCATTAGCATAATTATGTTGATTATCCTGTAAAGGTGAACCAATTTTAGAGATTAATATGAACCGAGTATCCTAATCACATCCTGGTTCATATTTGATGCATCTGATTTTTTTGGTTGCGGTGTTTTTGTTGGCATAATCTATCTGGGCGGTACCGAAATTTATGTAAAAAACCAGATCTTCGTTATCTGACAAACTGGTATTGGACCAAAACTCTTCACCATGATTTTTGCTCATTGACCAATTATTATCCCAGTAAAAACCAGAACTTCCCGGCCCATCATAATCGTTGCAGAAATCTGCTTCCAGTTGACAATATTCCCTGTTTGCCACTTCGTTGAAACAGGTAGTATCATGGCAACCATTTTCATAAGCATTGCACTGACCATCTTCCTCTATCCAGGAGCAACCGGCCACAAGTCTTCTCAGTTGAAGAATTGAGGGGACACTCATTAGCCTGCGAGCACAATAATCCTGAGCTGCGGCCAGATTCATTGCAGGGGCGTCAGCATCGTCCTGCACCAGCAAATTACCTTCATGACAAGTGGTTACATTTTGACAACTTGGCCCATTACTGTCTTCCAGACAATACTCATAAGGCAGATCGCAAGCTTCCAGAACGTTGGTTCTTTCAATTTCACCTTGACTGCCCTGACACAATTCAACTGTTGCTACATTGCCCTCATTGTCACATTTGATTTCCTCGGTAAGAATACAATCGTCACCACATTCCAATCCTCCGTCTCCATCTGACTGACAGGAACCGTAAATACATTCTTCAACAGGATAGGAGGGTCTCAATTCACCGCCGCAATCATCAAAACTGTAAATATCACCAGCGCCGTTACCATTAGTGTCAAAACAATTCACCAGGACATCATTTTCACAAGAAAGACAAGCAGCATTGCAAATATTGGGATCGTTGGCAAGACAGGCACAATACTGGCTATTGTTACAATTCATGACAATATCACCGTATATTTCCCAACAACTGTCTGCTTGGTAAACATTGCCGTCGGAACCACAAACCAAATCGTCATTACCGTCACAGTCCTGGCATTCGGCTTCTCCTTCTCCAGTGACAAAGCAACCGGTTCCGGCTGTGCAGATTTCAATCACACTCTCATTTTCACACCCATCAACCTCAAACACACTGTCTCTTTCTTCATTGCATTTTTTTGAAGAAACACTGCTGCAATCTGCACACTTGGGGGTAGCAGTTTCAACACTGCAAAATTCATCAGATCCGCATTCTTCAACTATTTCCACAAGTGAAGAATAATTATCGAATACATTGGTTTTTACAAGTTGATTTCCACTGCATTCCAGTCGAATAAACTGTTCGCAGGAAGTAATTTCAACTTTTTTGGCACAACTCCAACCGGTTATACCCAGTATAAAATAACTGGCAGCCAGATACTTTGTCAGTTGGGAAAATTTTATTTTCACGTTTAAAACCTCTCTTCTGGTAATAGTATAAAGCAATCAGAGGACTGAATTCCCCGTAGATTTCGCAACCATTTTCAAAAATTTTCAGAAAATCCCAGCGGGATGTAACAGAATAAATTATAGGGTTGACCACAGGATTTATCAACCTGGAATTTTATTGGGAGCGCGGCCCCAGGTTTTTGTGAAGAATCCAGAGTCCTTTTAATACACCGGGAACCCTTTTGAGAAGATTAATGGCAGGAGGACGTTTTTCATGGAGCATTACTGGAATTTCCAGAGTCAGAATTCCATGACGCTGGGCACGAATAACAAATTCAGAAGCAAAAAGATCTTTGCCGATTACACATTCTTCCACCACAGGAAGCAAAGATGAACGGCGGAAAATTTTGAGTCCGTGAGTATCAGTACCCTGAAATCCTAGAACCAGGCGAAGAAGAAAATTAATACCCCTGGTGGCAGCCCGACGCAGAAGTGGACGCTTATCCGCCGAAGCCGGCAGAGCTTTGGAGCCTATTACCATCTGTACAGCTGGATCTTCAAGCAGTTTGAAGCCTTTCTCATAAAAATCCACGTCTCCGAGATCTATTTCATCTCCCACTACAAATTCTCCCCTGGCCTCCAGAATACCTCTGCGCAAAGCCCGGCCGTAATCGGGATTGCTGTTGTGAAAAGCGCGAACTTGGGAATATTCACTTTCCAATTGATCCACAAGCTGCGGAGTATTGTCAGCGGAGCCATTTTCCATGAGCAATATCTCAAAATCAAGGTCGGGAAAACGCGATTTCACGGTACCTGTCAAATTATCCACTGCACTTTTAATGATTTTCTCTTCGTTGTATACCGGAATTACTATAGATAAGTTCATAAGCTGGATTTTATCCGAGTTTCAACTGTTGTTCAATGAAAATGCCAATTCTCTGGCGCGGTGCATGTCTTCCCCCATGGAAGAATAACGCCAGCAGGCAAAGCGACCCAAAGGAATAATATCAACTTTTTTCAAAAAGGAAAATATCTCCTTGCGGGCTTGATAATAATTATTGTCGGGGACCGCATAACCATCGGATATGGAGCGCAACCTTGAAAAAACAATGTCCTTGGAATCATTGATTAAATTCATTTCCTTAAGGAGAGGCTCAACTGCTTCCAAAGCTTCCCTTGTATTGGAAAAAGGTGAACTCAATTCAAGATAAAGACTGCGGCATCCGGCCGGGGCAAGAGAAGGTTCAACCTCGGAATATTGACCAAGACGATATACTTTGTATTGAGGTTCCGGAATGTAGCACCAGTGGAAATGACGGGCATAGAGATTGTCTTTTATACCAAGATCCAGAAAATATATCTTTCGACCTGTCAGTTGATTGGAATATTGCTTGATTCTGGGAGGCAAAGAATGGCACAAGCTCATGAAATCAGCCAAACTGAAAGTAAAAACAAGTTTTTCGTAATTGATTTGCTGTCCTCCCCTGCTCTGGGCTGTTTTTGAATCTAAGTCGACTTTCGTCAGGGGCCAGTCCAAATAAAGATTGCTTTCGTCAAGCCGACTTGCAACCTGATGACAAAAATCACCCATTGTCCCCCGCCGGGGATAGTAAAAACAGTTGTTATATCCGAGAGCCTTACCCAAACCTTTGGAAGCACCTTCAATCACCGCACTTTCATCGGGTCGGGGAACATATTTCATGGCATATTCCCCATCCATCTTTTCTGGAGAAACACCCCAAAGCTTGCTGTTGTAAGGAAGCAGAAAATGCTTGTAAATTCCTCGTCCGAAATTGCTGAGAAGAACATCGGCAAAGGAATTTCCTTCAAGCCGGGGACGTTGTAAAAATTCCCGGAGACATTCAAGGCGAAGTGAGCGGTCAAGGCTGGCGAGGTTGGTCTGGAAGGGATAAGGCATATAGTTGCCTCTGAACCAAATTTTAGCCTTTCTTTCAACCTTCTGGAGATGGAGCTTGGTATAATCACGAATCCAGTCGTTGATCCCCTTTTTAAGATGAAGCCAGTGTCCGGTCCAATCGAAACAAAATCCTTCCTGGCAATCTGTTGCAGAATAACCACCGGGCAGACGCTCTTTTTCTATTATGAGCCAGTCATCACTATCCAGAAAATCTGCAAAAGTCAGACCTGAAAGTCCGGCTCCGGCAATGAGATATTTAGTAGATTTTTTTTGCATATGTATACCAGTATTGGATTTTTCAACCACAAACGGTTGCTGTTTCAAGGCAGATATTCAAAGGCTCCTGGATCAACACCTTCGCCGACAGGTCGTTCATTTCCTTCTATGTCGAAGGGGGCATAATCGAGATTACTGCCTTCATCAATAACAGTCGCACCTGCTTTGAGATGAAAGTCAAAATTTTCATAATCAACAAAAAAAGTATTCAATTCCTCTGTTGACACCAGATAATTGCCAGCAGCCTGTGTATCTTCAGGCCAGGTGGAATCTTTGGAAAAAAGGTTGTTGTTCACTTGGCAACCGCTGGCGGAACGACCATCTTTGTGTTCG
>JAQICJ010000191.1 GCA_027858615.1 Deltaproteobacteria bacterium | reverse complement strand
CTCCAGGAAGCGGTTGCTTGAAGTTGCATGCGAAAAAGAATTAATCGATAAAGACTGCGGCGGGCCAGGGCAAAATTGGAAGTTTCGAGTGATTCGGGAAAAAGCCTGGTAATACGTTCGAAATATTGATTGAGAGAGCCCAGCAGTTTTTCCTGTTTGAGCCTGCCGGGAAAATATTTGAAAATTGCCAATTGGACAGCCAGCTTATGAGGTCCGGGATGTTTGATCGCCAATAATTTTTTTGCCAGATTCAAGGTAGTTTTTTTATTTTTGTGTATTAAAGATGATAAAAATACGGCTCTGAGCAAGTAACCTGGATCACTTAATCTCTTGCTAATATTATTTAATTCATATTTTGCCAGAAGTTTTGCCCATTTTTTACTATGTTTGAATAGAGTACGAAAGGCTTCGCTGGCTTGCCTACTGATTAAAAGATCTTCGTTGCCTATTCGGGCAAGCAGAAGATAAAAGGATTTGGGATCAGGAAGGTGGGCCAAAGAAAGAAAAGCTATTCTGTTGGTTCTGAGATTGTTCGAGTTGAGGGCGTATTCCAAAGCTATGGGAGAAGCCTCCGGTTTCCAGGCTATGGATTTATGTACCAGGTTGCGGATCATTCTTTTTTTTGCCGGGGAATATTTTTTCCAGAGGGGAATGATCTTTTTTATGGATTTGGAGCAAAGATTAAACTTTGGAAAACCGCAGACAATTTCAAGTTTGGCGGGATCGATTTCGGTTATTGCTGTTTCCAGATGTCTGTTCAAAGCTGCCCGGATAAATTTTTGCGAAATATCGGGATGTTGTTTTAATACTCTTTTCAGATCTTCCAGACTTCCAATGAGACCACGATGGATATTTGCTTTGTTTACCAATTGTTTGATGGCTTTTTTGCCATATTTGGTGTGTTGGTACTTGAGGGCAAAAAGCCTCAGATCCGATTCATCGGGTTTGCCGCCGAGTTTTTGGTATTCAAGCTTTGCTAGAAGTTCTCTGGCAGGTTTTTTGTAGACAGAGCTCGAATAAAAACTGAGAAAGTGTTTGAGTTGTTCCAGATTTGGATTGGCTTTTAATTGTTGATACCATACTTTTTCCAGAGTTTTTTTGATTTTATCTCTTTGTTCGGTTTCAGGATGGAGCATGAGAAATCGTTTCATCAACCAGACATCTTTGCTTTTCAATGCCCGTTTTGCTCTTTTGCGGGCGAGGTTGTTCCAGATTTTTTTGCGAAAAGCCGGGGAAGGAAACTGGTACAGAATAAACTTGGCAGCAGCGATCTCATCGAGGTTTTTAACTCGGTTATACAGAATATTCTGCAATTTGATTTTTGCGGCGTAAGCTTCGTCAGTATCGGGATTGTTAGTCAGAAATTTGCGATATGCCACCGCGGTATCGATGGATTTTGTTTTTTTCCAATTTGGTGCAGGTGAGCTGCAATTGGAAAAAAAGATTGTAAAAAAGAAAGCAAAACTGAAACAGGTGTTAATTTTGTTCATGGGGTTGGATCTATTTTCATTGAAATATCAGGAGGATTAATAGTGTGAGTAAGACTGCCGAGACTGATGACCTGGACTCCGCAGTGGGCTATTTGTTGAATATTGTCTATGGTTATATTGCCTGAAGCTTCAAAGATGGCCCGTTGGCCAAAATTGTCGATGATTGATTTCATAAGCTCGGGAGACATGTTGTCGAGCATGATGATATCGACCTCGGCAGCAAGAGCTTGTTTGACTTCTTCAAGGTTGCGGGTTTCAACTTCAATCCTGAGTGGATGGGGGGAATGTTTGCGAATAGCCTCGACAGCTTGGGCTATGCCCCCGCAGGCATCGATGTGATTGTCTTTGATCATGATGCCGCCGGCAAGATTGAAGCGGTGGTTGCTGCCCCCTCCAATGAGGACGGCATATTTTTGCAGATATCTCCAGCCCGGAATGGTTTTTCTGGTATCAGCCACTTTAACTTTGTCAGCAGTCAGATCTTTGATCTTTCTGGTGGAAGTTGCCACAGCTGACAATTGTTGCATAAAATTCAGCAAAGTACGTTCGAGAATGAGAATATCAACTGCCTTGCCATGGAGTTTGGCCAGGTGTTGATTTTTTTTGACCTGGTCTCCTTCCTGAGCCAGAAATTCCACCTCCAGTTCAAACCTTGATTCTTGAATGATCAAAGGCAAAAGGGGCAAGCCTGCCACAGTAAAATTGCTTTTTGCGAAAATGGTGGCCGTTTGAGGGGAATTGGATTCGGAAAGGAGAGCCGAAGTGGGATCTCCGCCGTTGAGATCTTCGGCAAGAGCTAAATTGATCAGGGCGATAACATGGGGATGGGGAATGAATTTTGTTTTCATAACAGTTTATAAAGATGAATCTATGGGAAAAGACCTTGTCAAGTCAATTAAAAAAACCATTTTCAAGGAGAAGGGAGATATAGTTGGCTGCTGTATGGAAGATGATGGGGGCTAGAATTGATTTGCTTTTCCAGGCGATAAATCCGAAAAACAAAGCCGGGAAAAATACTGACAATCTCATGGGGTTGAAATCGATAAGAAAATGGCCCACAGCAAAGAGCAGTGCCTGTAGAAAAATTGCTGCTCCAATTTTTTTGAATCCTGTAAAGCGTTGTAATTGAGTGGATTTATAGAGCAGGGGCTGCAAAAAACCCCGGTAGAAAAATTCTTCGGGAAAGGCCACGATAATAAGTTGAAAAGCCAGTAAATCCAAAGATTTAAGCAGGGAAAAAGGATAAGTGAAGGTGCTGTGGTAGTTGGAGCAATTGCGCCCGAGGGAAAAACCAGAGTTGCCCGGGCAGGAGTATTTGAACCAGAAATAGTGAAGCAGCCAGTAGGCTCCCAGTAAAATAACAGAAGTTGCCACTCCCCAGATGATGCTTTTAAGCAGAGAGTGTTGCCAGAGTTTGATTTGGGGTTTATCCTGATTTTCAGGAGTAAGCCGAGCCAGCACCAATTCCGGGGTCAAAAGAAAAATAACGGCGAAAACCAAGGATATATAAGCAAAGAGGAAGGGGGAGAAAGAAAGAATCCGGTGGAGGATGGAGAGAAATAAAATAAAACCGCAAAAAAAAAGGATGATCTTTTTCAGGTTAAGTTTGGGCATCATGGTTCAGGAATGATTTCTTTGTAGACAGGCTTAAGGGTGAGCCTGCCCTTTTTCAGATACATGAGTACCAGTTCAGGTTCTACAGGAGGATTTATTCCCCGGAATGAACCTTCAGGAGTACCTGTCAGGATACATTTGAGATGAGGGGGAACTGATTTCAATTTAAAACGAACCAGTTGATTGCTTTTGCCCTTTGAAATTATGTGCTGATAATCTTTAAATTCCCATTGTTTGGCTAATTTTACAGCTTTGTTTCGGGGCCATCTGTGCAGAAGAGATTGCCACTGTTCTGCGGTGATATGAATGTTTTGATTTTTCAAATCCTGGGCTCGTTGTTGCCATTTCCAGGAATATTTGACCTGCAGGAGGATGTTGAATTTGACCAGATCGTTGGTTTCTCTGGAGTAGAGTTTTTCAGCTACCCTATTGTTGGATTTTAATTTATTACCCAGTCCGATCACACTGTTTGCCCGGGAACAGACATCTTCCGAAAATAAACCTTCCAGCAGATATCTCGGGGGAAGTCCGAAACGGTAGAGAGCTCTGTTGATTTTTGGATTATTTTTAGCCAGAAGTTTTTTGAAATTACCGGGAATCCGGCTTTGGGGAAGCAGATCAAGCAGGTTGCCTATCTGTTTGTCTGGGATGGAATCAGGAATTTTTTGTCCGGGATTGGCTGCTGCCCAATACCAGCCTTTATAATCAAGGAAGTCTTTGATGTTGAAATTATCATTGAAATTGCGGGGAATGGGGAGGTTTTTTAATTTGGCAGCAGCCATCAAAAAATAGATGCTGCGGGTAAGATTTTGATTTTGCTGGGGAGAATTAGAGAGTTGTTTGACAATTTCCGGATTGAGCTTTTCAAGAAGATAATTGGACCAGATGATGAGAGCAGCAGGATTTAGTTTACTACCGGCAGCAATCAGGGGATTCATAATCTCGGGAATATCGATTCCGGTGAGGATTCTGACCAGATTTTCCAGTTCGGAGTTGGAAGATTGCAATTTTTTGATGATGATGCTGGTAAAATAGCTGCTGTAAGTGGTGCTGGCGTAATTGAGAAGAAAGGGTTTGAGTGAGTTGTATTTTTTGAGGCTTTGGAGAAAGGTTGGAGCCAGACGATCATCTTCATTATTGATAAAATTTGTGAGAATTATTTTTTTTCTTTTGAGGTTTTCTTTTTCAAAAAGATTTTTTTGCAGGACAAAAGCCTGAGGAATTTTGCTTTTTCCTGAATATTCAATTAATTGTTTAAAGGTCATCTTACCTTCGTCATAAGCATGACGCAGAAATTGGACACTGTTGTCAAGATTGGAATTGACTGCAAGTTTCAATAAAAATCTGGTGGGATAGTATGATAAATGTTTGGATGACAGTAATTTGGCAACAACATTTTTTTCTTCGGTATAGATATCTTTTTCTGCTTTTTCCGCCAGTATTTTGTATAAATTATAATTGGAACAGATGGTGGTGAGAATAAAAACTGTTTCGGCATCTAGTTTGCCTCTGAGCAGATTAATGGCTTTTTCCCGTTCTTTAAAAGAGCCGCTGCGGAGAATATTTTTGAGATAGAGAGAAGAATTGAAACTATCGGGCAGAGCCTCGATAATTGAAAGTTTTTCATCGAAACTGCCAGTTTTAAGAATGCGCAACAAAGCGGTTCTGGCAAGGGGGCTGTTGAATTTGCTGAGAACTTTGATTGCTTTGAATCTCACCTTGTGGGATTTGGATGACAACTGGGAAACCAGCGGAATAATAATCCTTTGATCTCCAATGAAACTAAGGGTTTCAATGGCCTGGATCTTGACTCGATCACGGGAATCATTCAAGGTGCGGATAACTGGGTTGACTGCTTTTTTAATGTTTTTAGTGCACAAGATTTTAAGGATTGTCAATTTGGTAGAAAGTGACTGATAGCGAAGCAGGCGGATAAAAAAGGAATGATCTTGGCTGTTGTTGACATGAGCCAGGAGTTTGATGTTTTTGTCCCGCTGTGCCGGTTCCATGGAAAAAACAATTTTCTGACGCAGCAAGGGAGAAGCAATTTTTTCTTTGTTTTTCACTGCCAGTTTCAGGGCAAAATCAGAAATCTTTTCTTCAAGACTGAACAGATGATCGAGTACTTTGCTTCGCACCAGATACCAGTGCATTTCCTGGCTGTCATGAAGACCGTTCAAAACATCCTTGGGATTTCTTGATACCAGAAGTTTCTTGATTTTGAGAACCTTGATCTTTTCCGGACTCAATTTATTTTGGGAAGAGAAAAAAACGGATGAAGATGATTTGTTTTTGACCTTTTTCAATTGTTTTTGAAATAATTTGGGAAGATTATCGGACCAGGCTGACCCCGGTATTGAGAGTACAAAAAATAAAAGAAAACAACTGAGGTTTTTCATAGATTGATTAGCCCTATGTACCAGAAAATAATCCCCAGAAGAATTATGAACAAACTGATGATGATGGGAAATAACCAACTGGGCCTTTTTTGTTTTTCAAAATCGTCAATGGCCGGCAGGTACATAGTATCCCGCAATTTTTCTCCTGCAGGCATCTTGAAAGGAGTAGTGGGATCATTGAGGGAAGAATCGGATGATTTGATGTAAAGAGGATTTCCTCGGTTTACTTCGATTTCATCGAATTGGTATGTTTTGTGACCATATTTGCAAATAACTGTTGTGATGTTGTCAAATCCGCCGGATTCATTGGATAAATCGATGAGAAGATGGAGGGCGTCGTTCATTTTTTCGAAAGTGATGATTTCTCCAATTTCCAGATCATCAAGCATGCCTGTGAGACCGTCGGAACAAAGCAGAATATTATCTCCTTCTTCAAGAGTAATGGTGTCACTGATATTAGGATCGGTAATTTCCATTTGTCCCAGGCATTTGGTGAGAATGCCGCTGGAAGGATGGTAATCTGCATCTTCGGAATTGACATAGCCGGCTCTGACCAGATCTTGAACAACAGTGTGATCTTCGGTAATCTGGGAAATTATCCCCTTTTTGATCAAATAGCCGCGACTGTCCCCGATATGAGCTGTAAATAATTTGTTGCTGTTGACAATACAACAGACAATGGTTGCTCCCATGTCTTTGAATTCAGAATTTTTACGAGCCTCTTTGTTGATATTGTTGTTGGCTTTGTTGATAGCCTGTCTCAAAACAAGTTCTGGTTTTTTTTGAATGGTATCCAGAGAAGTGGTTTTTATGAGACCGATGGCTGTATCGACAGCAATTTTGCTGGCCAGGGCACCTCCTGCATAACCACCCATTCCGTCTGAAACAATAAAAAAGTGGCAAATTGGGCTGAGAGTATGCCAGCCCATGGAGTCCTGATTTTCTTCTCTCATCTTTCCAATGTCAGAAAGACCGTTTATGTTGATTTGTGGCATTTGGAAGTTTATCCGGAACAAAAACAATAAAATTTGTTAAATTATAAAGATGCCGTAAATATTTGGCAAGTTCTTCTGGAACCAATAACAGGAACTAAGCATATACAGTTTAAAAAAAAATTCCAGAATTTAAATTTCCCAGACCGAAAATTAATGGATTCAGGGCTTTTAATAATTGTTTTTTTGCAAGAGGTTCCTTTTTTCCACAAATGGATCAGAAAAATTGCAATTAATAGTTCCTATCCCAAAACATTCTCAGTTTTTTTCAAATTAGTGAATAAACGTGATTCCAAGTTGAGAAAATTAATGCTTTCAATTAACTGTATTTGTATGCTTTTTAAGAGTTATATTGATAATGGAAAGGTAAGAGACCTGTAAAGAAATAGTTTGGATTGACCCTTTTGTCATCATTTTGTAATATCCTCCCTTGGAAAAGGTAGGAAACATATGGTTTCAGATTTCAAAACTACAAAAAAAATTCTGGTTGTCGACGATGAAGCGGTAATCCGTGATGTCATGGAAGACTATCTTTCATCTGAAGGTTACGAAGTCATTTCTGTGGGGAATGGCAATGAAGCTTTGTTGGAACTCGAAGAAGAGCGATACGATGCTTTGATCAGCGATTTAATGATGCCGGAAATGTCGGGACTCGAACTTATTGAACAGATAAATGAAAAAGAATTCCAGTTAGTTACAATTATAATGACCGGTTATGGAACCATTGAAACTGCAGTAAAAGCCATGAAAATTGGGGCTTACGATTATATTCTCAAGCCCTTTAAAATGGAAGAGGTTCTGCAGGTTCTCAAGCGCAGTTTCGAGATCAAAGCCCTCAAAGAAGAAAATATTAACCTCAGAGAAACGGTAAATCTTTTCAAAGTTTCTGAGGCCATTGCCAATTCAACCGACATAAAAACAATTCTTACCACCATCGTTAATGCTCTTCATGAGGAGAAGGGCGCCGATTATATCTATCTTTATCTTCCTAACCTCAGTCTGGTTCCGGACTTCGAATTTGAAAGATACAGCGATAAAGTCAAACCCTATCGGGATAAAATCGCTCTTGACGTCAAAAAGATCGAAAAGATCCTCCTCAAAAAGAATTCAATATTAGCTCCCGGCAGAAGAAGTTCCCAATATCTCCAGGTAAAGACTGACAAATTAAAAGCGGTTTCCCTTTATGCTATTCCCATTAAGATCAATAATTTGAATTTAGGTTTTCTCTCGATGATTTCATTTTCGAACAGAGTAACCTTCACAGAGGGATACAGAAGGTTTCTTTCTATTCTTGCCACCAAGACGGCGGCAACCATAGAGAATCTTCGGCTTATCGGAGAGTTAAAAGATGCTAATCGCGATCTTACAGAAGCCAATAAGACCATCAAAGAAAATTTGCGGCAGACTATTCTTGGTTTTGCCAGAGCCATTGAGCAGAATGATCCATACACCAGAGGGCATTCTGACAGGGTTGCCAAATATGCCAAGGAAATTGCCGTTCATATGACATTCAACAAAGATTTCATCGAAGAAATAGAATTTGCCGGTCAACTTCATGATATCGGCAAGATTGGAATTTCTCACCAAAAACTCAATAAAGCTGGAAAATTAAATGCTCCGGAAATTAAAATGTTTCGCAAGCATCCGGAAATGGGCAAAAAAATCCTCGAACCCATTCCCTTTATGCGTCATCTGATTCCGGGGGTTTATTGCCATCACGAAAAATACGACGGTACCGGTTATCCCCAGGGGCTCGCCGAAGAAGGTATTCCCCTGATGGGAAGGATAATAGCTGTTGCCGATACTTTTGATGCCATGACCTCAGATCGTTCTTACCGTAAAGCTCTTTCTGCCCAAGTTGCTGTTGAAGAGTTGAAAAGAAATTCTGGAACTCAGTTTGATCCTGAAATAGTAAAAGCATTTCTTGAAGTTCTGGATGGTAAAAAGGAAAATAAATAGATGAATAACGACCATGAAAATGAAAAAAGATCAAATGTAATCCCCATTAATATTTCGGAAGAAATGCAGAAATCATTTCTGGATTATTCCATGAGTGTAATCGTATCGAGGGCTCTTCCTGATGTCAGAGACGGATTAAAGCCGGTACACAGAAGAATCCTCTATACAATGCACATTCTTAAAAACACCCCTAATTCTTCCTATAAAAAGTCAGCTCGTATTGTTGGTGATGCCATGGGGCGTTTTCATCCTCACGGCGATTCAGCTATTTATGATGCTCTGGTTCGTCTTTCTCAAGATTTTTCCATGCGTTATCCATTGGTTGACGGTCAGGGCAACTTTGGTTCCATTGACGGGGATCCGGCAGCCGCCATGCGATATACCGAGGTAAGAATGGACAAGATATCTTTGGAACTGCTCCGAGATATCGAAAAAAACACGGTTAATTTCGTTCCCAATTACGACGAAAAAGAAATGGAACCTACAGTTCTGCCCACCAGAATTCCCAATCTTCTCATTAACGGAGTTTCAGGAATTGCTGTTGGAATGGCCACCAATATTCCTCCTCATAATCTAACAGAAATTGTCAATGCCCTTCTGGCTCAACTCGAAGATCCCGATATTGATCTGCGAGGTTTGATGCAATTTGTCAAAGGCCCTGATTTCCCCACTGGAGGTATTATCTTCGGTCGCAAAGGTATCTGGGATGCATTCAACACCGGTCGCGGCAGAGTTGTGATGCGGGGCAAAGTCGAAATAGAGGAACGCGCCAAAAAACGTCAGGCTTTGATAGTAAGCGAAATTCCCTATCAGGTTAACAAGGCCAAATTAATCATGCGAATAGCAGAATTGGTCAAAGAAAAAATTTTAGATGGTATTACCGATATCAGAGATGAATCTGACAAAAGGGGAATGAGAATAGTAATAATGCTCCGCAGCGATGCCATTCCTGAAATCATCGAAAACAAACTGTACAAACACACCAGATTGCAAAAATCTTTTTCCTCCAATATGATTGCCATTAATTCCGGGAGACCTTCCCTGATGAATCTCAAGAAGATTCTCGCCAGGTTTTTGCAACACCGCAAGGATGTTATTGTCAGAAGAACCAGGTACGAACTCAATCGAGCCCTGAAAAGGAAAGAAATTGTCGAAGGGCTCGGAGTTGCCTCCATGGATATAGACGAGGTCATCGAACTCATCAAAAGCTCGGCCAATCCCGAAGAAGCTGAAGGCAAATTGATGAATCACAATTTCACAGGATACGGCAAATTCCTGGAACGAGCCAAAGTTCCGAAAGAATTGATCCTCAAAGCTCCCGATCCATATTTGCTCAACAACAGGCAAGCTAAGGCCATCCTGGCCATGAGACTGCATCGGCTTACAGGATTGCAACAGGAAAAATTGGCCGATGAATTCAAAGAATTGACTGAAAAAATAATTGATTACCGTTCACTTCTAGGGGATCCTCTTCTGCTCAAAGAAAAAATAAAAGAAGAATTGATTAAAATTCGCGATCGCTATGGTGATGAAAGAAAAACAATAATAATAGAAGCCAGCGGTGAATTGGGCATGGAATCCCTCATTGATGATGCCCGCATGGTGATTACCCTCACCAAAAAACAATATATCAAAAGAACACCTTCCAACATCTATCGAGCTCAGCGTCGAGGTGGCAAAGGCCGCAAAGGTGCTGTAATGAGAGATGATGAAGATACTGTAACCCAAGTATTGGTGGCCAGTGCCCACAAGACAATTCTTTTCTTTACCAACTCAGGAAGAGTATTCAAGAAAAAAGTCTATAACCTTCCCGAAGGTAATCCCAATTCCAGGGGTAAAAATCTGATTAATTTCCTGGGGCTGCAAAAAGACGAAAAGATCGTCGCCATGTTGCCAGTTCCAGATCTTGAAAGTAAAAATTTCATCTTTTTCTGTACTCGCAACGGCATTGTCAAGAAAACTCAAATTTCCTATTATTCCAATATCAATAAAAATGGAATTATCGCCATCAAAATAGATGAAGGCGACAAATTGATAAATGCTCGCATCACCGATGGCAGTCAGCATATTATTCTTTCAACCAAAAATGGTTACGCCATCAGGTTCCCCGAGACTAAAGTAAGATCAATGGGTCGTGCCACCAGGGGTGTAATCGGAATCAATCTGCGTTCCGGAGATGAGGTGGTGGAGCTTTCTGTGTTCGACCCCAATGATGAACAGGCTACTGTTTTGTCAGTGAGTACCAGAGGGTTTGGTAAAAGATCACCTGCAGAAGAATATACCCCTCACAACCGAGGTGGAAAAGGGATGATCACTTTGCAGACCAGTAAACGCAACGGTCCTCTGGCTTCGTCAATGATTGTTCATGATGAAGATCATCTAATTGCTCTTACCAGAAAAGGAATAATTATTCGCCTGGAAGTTGCCAAGATCAGAGTCCAGAGTCGTAATACCCAGGGAGTTACTCTGATGAAACTGGCAGAAGACGATTTAATCCGAGATATCAGTTTGGTACAAGGTGGAGAAGATCGCATCGAAGATGAAAATTCCTATGACGATTCCGATCAGGCAGATTCAACTGAACAGGAAGACAGGGAAAATGATGTTTCCAACAATGAAGAATCGCCAAAACAGTTGGATGATTTTGCTGTAGATTCTTCCCAAAATATACTATCCCCTGAAAACAATAACATTTCTTCTGATGATGATTCTTCTGACGATGATAATGAACAGTGATTAAAAATGTCCCACAAGACTAGTATTTTCAGAATTTCTCTCACAGGTCTCGAAATAGGAGTTGCCATCAGTTTGGGAATTCTGGTCGGATATCATCTTGATGAATATTTTGATTCTTCCCCCTGGTTTTTGGTTGGATGTCTGGTTTTGGCTCTGACAGCGACATTCCGCAACCTCTATTCTCTGGCCAAAAAACTTGAAAAAGAGGAAAAAGAAAACTGATTGTTGTTATCTAGTTCCCATCCCAGAAGTGGTGTTTTTGGCTGGTGAAGAAGTTTGCCTCAGATGTGCGGAGTAACTTCGCCAACATAGTTGATACTATTTCAAGAAGTTATGACAAAGCAGATGAGGCAAATTTCCGTGTTCAGGTGATGACCTTCCTTTTTGGGACGGGAACTCCAAGTTAACACTATATCAAGAAGTTATAACAAAGCAGATGAGGTAAAATTCCGTATTCAGACTACAACCTTTTTTTTTGGGAGGGGAACTATTTAATATGTCTAAAATCAGAAAATCCATGAAATTACGGGGTTTGTTTTTACTTTTTTCGACTTTGGTATATTATGCATTATTATTAAGCTTCCCACCAAACTATAATTTTGCAGTTGGTTCATGAATTCAACAATTAATAGAATCAAGAAAAAACTTTCAAAACCCCTTTCCCAGATACCTGTCTATTTAAGATGGATTACGACGATCTACCGTTTTTTTATCCATGTTTTTCGCACCTGGAAAAAAAATGATTCCTTTCGTACATCCTCCTCCCTGGCTTTTGAAAGTCTTTTTTCCATAGTTCCTCTTGCGGCACTAAGTTTGTGGTTGGTTGGTGCTATCGGCCAGTCAAAACAAATAAAAATGCTTACCAACTATATCGGCAAGCAGCTTTTTCCATCTTTCGGTCTTGATGCTGTGGAAATGATCAGGAAAATGGCGTCCAGAATCAGACCTGAGTATCTGGGCACGACCGGAGCTGTTTTTACTCTGCTCATCAGTATTCTTGTTTTTCTGAGTGTTGAAAAGTCTTTCAACAAAATCTGGGGAGTAAAAAAGAAAAGGGGTTTTTTCTCTCAATTTTCCACCTATTGGACTTTGGTAAGCCTTATTCCTCTCATGACTCTCATGCTCTTTCTGAGAAGATTCGATTTCCCCATTCTCAACAGCATCTGGCTTTCTGTTTTTATTACGATTTTCATCTTTTTTCTTATCAACAAATTACTGCCAAACACCAGTGTAAAATCAATTCCTGCCCTCTGGGGAAGTCTCATTACTTTTGTTCTTTTTTATATTGCCAAAGTAGTTGTTTCCACCTATTTCTCCTCAAAGTATTTTGGAATTTATGGAGAAATCGGAGTGTTTTTCCTGATGTTGCTGTGGATTTATTATCTGTGGCTGGTTATTATTTTCGGTGCCACCATCACCTATGTTTTTCAAAGGTTTACTTATCTGGAGTATAAAAGGTTTGTTTCCAGTCGCTGGGCCTCTTTTCCCGGTGAACCTCTTAGTTGGAGAGCCTGGTCAATTTTAGAATACATGTATAAAAACAGGGAATTACATGATACTCAATTTTTGGCAACTAAAGTGGTTGGGGAAACTTCCGCCATGGTTGAAAGTCTTTGCAAGAGAATGGCAGATGATAATATTCTGGTTAAAGTGGGGGGAAGATGGGGATTTGAATATAAAAAAGCTGAAAAGATCACCATGGCTCGGATCATTAAACTCTTTACCAGCCCAGTTCCACCGGAAGCTGGCAGGGCAACAGGTCCCTGGCTGGAAATTTCCGATTATATGCTGGAAATAGCCGAGAAGATCAACCTGGCCAATGCCGATAATTTTTCCCCTGAAGCCATCCGCAACAGTGAAGATGATTTTGTGGACAGAACGAAAAATAAGGAAGACTCCGTTGGAAAAAATAAGGAAGACTCCATTGGTAAATTGTTCAAAATAAAAGACGCCATCAGGAAAGCTGTATCCAAATCAACCAAAAAAAGCGTTGAAGACGAAAAAGATAACAATAATTCATGATGTTCTGGCTTTTTTTTCTTACCATCTTA
>JAQICJ010000155.1 GCA_027858615.1 Deltaproteobacteria bacterium | reverse complement strand
CCACGGAAGTTAAAACTATTTGTAAAAGGTGATAAAGTGGGGGTATTTGACAGGCAGGAGCACCAGGAAGATGGCATCCCCAACCGGGTTGTTTTCGCGTAATTCCAGACAAAATTAATATTTAGTTCCCTTCCCCGAAATAGGTTATTTTGGCTGAGCAGGAAGTTTACCTTATCTGCTTTGTTCTAACTTCTTGATATAGTGTCAACTGTGTCTGCAAAGCTATTCCGTGCATCTGAGGCAAACTTCCTGCTCAGACGATGACTTTCCTTTTGAGGATGAGAACTATTTAATTTAATTATTTTTAATGACAATGCTTAAGTATATTTGAAGATGTCAAAAAAGGAGTTTATTATGAAAATATTGTAATGTTTGCTTTCAAAAGTGAAAAGATGTGCTTTATTCATGTCTTAGAATATATGGGATTTAGCACAAAAAGGGTATGATGCAAAACTGGTGATAGAAGGAGAGGCAACCAAACTGATCCCCGAACTGTCAACAAAAGATTCCAGTTTTCATGTTTTATATTCAAATGTTAAAAAGGATGGATTAATTGATGCAGTAGGTGATTATTGAAAAAAAAACAGAAAATTACTGCAGGGGTAGGTAAAAAGAAAAATGTTGGGAGAAATTACCCAACCCGGTTGGGGGGTCACAGTACAAGAAGGAGGGCAACCCGGTTGGGGTATGTGTGTTGCATTTCAGAGAAAGTTAGTCAGAAAGAACCAGGTTGAGAAAGTTATCATATAAACAGAACCCCAGAATTTAGCTTTTGCAATATTTAGTTCCAACTTTTTATTAAGAGAGCGAAAGGTGAACATGAAGATTGCAAAAACCCATAATAGTAAACAAAGTATAGATATTATGCCTGAAAACTGCATATTTATTGCAGACTCCTCAGTTGTATTTGAATTTGCTTTTAAGAGAGACAATCTTTTGTTTATTTTTTTGTGCAGGGAGGGTTTGGCAACAAAAATGCCGGAATTTTCGAGTCCTGATTTTATGACAGAAAGGTATTGTTTTTCCATGGCAGGATTTTTCTGGGAACTGATATTGGCCGATTGTAGTGCTGTTTTGACGGGTTTGTTTTGAACAGGGATCAGATGGTTTGAATAAGAAATTGATTTTTGCAGCCAAAATAATTTGCTGGTTTCAGAGGTTGAGGATTCTGCTTTTTGTAAGGCTCTCTTTGACGACAGATAAATCCTCGTTTGTAACAAGGTGAATAAAAATAATGCGAATAACAGGTAAAAAATTATGTGTCCTGAATAATTATGAAAGAATTGCAAAAAGTGATTGCTGATTTCAGTTGTTTTCATTGGTTTTGATATATAAAAGTTATACAAGATCCCTGTTTTTCAGGATTGTTGAAGCCAGAACCAGGATAATTGAACTGTAAAAAACAGTATAGAGAAATGTCCAACTTATGTAATTCCAAGTGATAAAATCGGAAGTTAGTGAAAGATATTGTCCATTAAAATCATGTCCGTTGGGAACAAAGATGTAGAGATTAGGAAAGATCTGGGTCAGAGAAAGAGCTGTTTCACGCCAGAAACCGGGAACATATTTAACTCTGATTATCTGGTGAAGATCAGGCAAAAGTCTTCCAACCATAATGATACCAACGGTCAACATTCCAGTAATAAAAGGGGTTGTAAAAGAACTGAAGAAAATAGCAATTGATAAAACAATCAGAATCTCAAAAAGTATGAGAATAAAACCTTTCACCAGATTCACTGGGTAGGCTATCTGCATCAGCAGGGATTGGGCCATCAAAATAGCGAACATGATGACAACTACAGTGTAGACAGCAAGTAGAAGACCGAAAAGTTTACCTAGAATGAATCCTGTTCTGTTAAGAGGCTTCGATAAAACCAGATATATGGTTTTCTTGTCAATCTCTTTGAAAATGATGTTAATTCCAGTAAAAACCGTTAAAAAAACTCCAAATAAAGACAGCATTCCAAGACCAATATCCATGATTATTCTATCTTCATTATGCATGGATATGTTTGCCAGATAATTTCCAGATATTAGAACAATCAGTACAAAGAGGATGATAGTATAGAGGATTTTATTGCGAATAGTTTCTCTGAATGTATTGATGGCTATAGCCAAAACAGCACCCATTATTCAATCTCCTTGTCTTTGTTTTTTTGCAACCCGGTTGGGGAATTTTGTTTGTTATTTTGCAACCCGGTTGGGGAACTTTGTTTGTTATTTTGCAACCCGGTTGGGGAATTTTGGTCAGTGGACATATTGAAGTTGAGGAAGAGATTTTCCAGGCTTTCTTTGTGTGGTTTGATGCTTTTTATTGTGATGGTTGCTGCTACCAGATCTTTGATGAATTTTTGCAGGGGGATATTTGGGGGAAGGTTGATTCTGTATCCGCTCAGGGTAGTGTTATTAGTAAAAATTTTCCATTTTTTCTGTAATTGACTGAGTTGAGCTTTGGTTGCTTCGATTTCTATTTCGGTTTCTTTTACACCCTTGCTGAGAAGTTTGGCGATCGTACCTATTTCCTGCAGTTTACCTCTGGCAATAATCGCTGCTCGATCGCAGATTTCTTCGACATCAGAAAGGATGTGGGAAGAAAACAGCACAGTTTTTCCTTGTTTTCTGAGATTGGTGATGATTTCACGGAAATCCCTTCTTCCAATGGGATCGAGTCCGGACAGAGGTTCATCCAGAATAATCAGATCCGGATCATTGATTAATGCCTGAGCCAACCCGGTTCTTTGCAACATGCCTTTTGAAAATTTACGCAGGGGCCTGTCGGCTGCTTCTGCAATGCTGAGTTTGTTCAGAAGGTAATCAATTTTTTCCAATTTCTCTTTTTTAGGCAGATTGAAAATATCAGCACACATATTTAGAAATTCCCTGGCTGTAAGGTATTCGTAAAAATAAGGATTTTCTGGGAGAAAACCAATGTGGCTGCGGGCTTTGACTGAGTTGGCAGGGTAGCCGAATTCTTCTATTTGGCCCTGGTCAGGAAAGATAAGTCCGGTAAGAATTTTCAGAGTTGTGGTTTTCCCGGCACCATTTGGCCCCAAAAGACCGAAAATTTCTCCTTTTTTCATGGTAAAAGAGAGATCGCATACAGCTTTGACTCTTTTCAAATTCAAAAATCCGGTTTTGAATGTTTTGGAGATATTAATTATTTTTAAAGGTACTTCAGAGTGCTTCATATTTAAAACCTTGAAACTGATACTATTTATTTTTCAGAGCTTCCTCTACAATTGAAGAATCAGAGGAGATATTAGGCATTGTGACTTTTAAGAGGGGATTGTCTTCCTGGGTTCGCTTTGAGGCGAAAACAGCACCTTGATTTCCAGCCCAGGCTCTGCGAGCTATTCCGTTGTTTACATCAAAGAAAAGCATTGCCTCCAATTGTTTGTCTTTGGCTTCAGTCCCGTCGAGAACCAGCCCGAATCCACCGTTTATAACTTCTCCCCAGCCAACTCCTACTCCATTGTGGATGCTGACCCAGGTAGCACTGCGCATTGCATCTCCGATAACGTTTTGGATAGCCATATCTGCTGTAAATTTGCTGCCATCGTATATGTTTGAGGTTTCACGATAAGGAGAATCAGTACCGGATACATCGTGATGATCCCTGCCGAGAATGATGTTATTGCTGATTAATCCATCTTTTAGGGCCTGGTTGAATGCTCTGGCGATACTGATTCTGCCTTCGGCATCCGCATAAAGGATTCTAGCTTGAGAACCGACTACAAGTTTGTTTTTGCCGGCTTCCCGGATCCATTTCAAATTGTCGTTAATCTGCTGCTTGATTTCGGGTGGAGCGTTTTCAGCCTGCGCAGCCATTACTTCGGCGGCAATTTCATCGGTTTTTTTGAGGTCTTTACTCTTACCCGAAGAGCAGACCCACCTGAATGGTCCGAATCCGTAATCAAAACAGAACGGACCCATAATATTTTCGACATAGGACGGATAAGTGAAGTCGCCATTCTTGTCGGTAATTTCAGCCCCAGCTCGGGATGACTCCAACAGGAAGGCGTTTCCGTAATCCCAAAAATTCATTCCACGTTCGGTCATGGTATTAATGGCTTTTACCTGTCTGCGCAAAGACTTATAGACCTTTTTCTTGAACTTTTCCGGGTCGGTGATCATCATTCTATTTGCTTCCTTGTAGCTCAAGCCTGCGGGATAATATCCACCGCTGAAGGGAATATGAAGGGAGGTCTGATCAGAACCCAAATCCACTTTGATGTTGTGTTTGACTGTATATTCCCATAGATCAACAATATTTCCCAGATAGGCGATAGCCAGAGGTGTTTTTGTTTTCTGGTGCTTACGCGCCTTGGCAAAGACCTCATCAAGATCAGTTGAAACTTCATCGATCCAACCCTGTTCTTTTCTCTTGAAAGCCGCTTGGGGGTTGATTTCTGCCAGAATACCAACCCCTCCGGTGATTTTTACCGCTTTGCCTTGAGCACCGCTCATTCCACCAAGACCGGAGGAGATGAAGATTTTGCCTTTAAGATCATCGTTGGTGTTTAAATAGATTCTTCCGGCATTCAAAAGGGTTATGGTGGTTCCATGAACGATACCCTGGGGGCCGATGTACATAAAACTCCCTGCAGTCATCTGGCCGTAACTGGTTACTCCGAGGGCACTGAGACGGGTATAGTCGTCATTACTGGAGTAGTTGGGAATTACCATGCCGTTGCTGACCACAACCCTGGGATTGGAAGGGGAGGATGGGAAAAGCCCCATGGGATGACCGGAGTAAAGAAGAAGTGTTTGATTATCTGTCATTTGAGACAGATACTGCATTGTTAGCAGATATTGGGCCCAGTTCTGGAAAACTGTTCCATTGCCGCCGTAAGTAATAAGCTCATGGGGATGCTGAGCAATTGCAGGATCAAGGTTGTTGTTGATCATCAGCATTATGGAAGCCGCTTCCCGACTTTTTGCAGGGTAGTGATCGAGGGGGCGAGCAAACATTTTGTAAGCAGGACGATAACGCTTCATGTAGATTCGTCCCTCTTGCCTAAGTTCCCGGGCAAATTCAGGAGCAAGTCTGGCATGATGTTCAACGGGAAAATAACGCAGTGCATTTCTAAGAGCCAGTTTCTGTTCTGATTCGTCAAGAATCAAGTTTCTGGCAGGAGCATGACTGATGCCTGGCTCTTCTTTGGGATATTCAGGTATTTCTTGAGGAATGCCGGCTTTTATGGCTTCTTGGAATTGTTTGATTTCTGCGTTCATAGTTACCTCCGGGACATTTAAAAAAAAGTAGGCAAGATCTGCAGCAATTCAAAAAGGCAGATATTATTTGACTCAGTCTATTAAAATCGAAACCATCTTAGTTGATTCCGGAAAAAGGATCAAATTCAAAAAAACCTTTCCATAATTATGGTTTTTCACGAAAAAATTTGAGAAATTTAATAAAAACTTATATCTTGTAACAAAAATTAAAAGCCTGAAAATTAATTTTTACATAAACAGGCATTATTGTGGTAATTTCTATTCCGTAATTCAGAACTTTAAAAGATTTATCCAGCCCCATTGTGGGTAGGCACAAATATCCAGTTATATCAAAGTTTATTCTTGTTTTAGACAAGCAACCAGGTTTTTCCCCAATTCAAAACTTCACTGTTTTTCTTGCTGTTGACTAGATTTTCAGATTATTGCTGGAGTTTACGGAAGGTAATTTATCTGGTTGTTGAATATTCTGGATGATAAACCACAACAATAAGCTACTTTTGACAGAAGCCTTTAAAATTTAGGCTGAACCTGCATGGAGGACAACGTGGCCAGAAGCGAAGAGGAACTTAAAGCAAAATTTAAAGAAGATCCCACCTCAATGGAAGCTTTTTCCGGGCTGAGGAGAATGTACAAAAAGGCCGAAAGATGGTCAGATCTTGCTTGGTTGTACCAGGGCAGGGCAGAAGGTCTTGATGTTGAAAACCGCAAAGCTGACATGTTTTTCAAGGCCTCCAAACTCTATCTTGAAAAACTTGAAGAAGAGGACAAGGGGATTGAATGTCTTTACAGGGGAGTAATTCTCGATCCCAGGCATCGTCGCAATTCTCGCAAGTTGATTAAAATTCTGCAAGAGCGCAATGAAAATGAAAAGCTGCTTAAAATAATTTCCAATGAAATAGAAC
>JAQICJ010000143.1 GCA_027858615.1 Deltaproteobacteria bacterium | reverse complement strand
TTCAGATGCGAGGAGTAACTTCGCAGATATAGCCACTACTATTTCAAGAAGTTACGACAAAGCAGATGAAGCCAGATTCCGTCGCCAGACGATTACATCCATTTTTGGGATGGGAACTATTTAGGGACGGGAACTATTTTAGTAGTTGGGGGGTGATTTTAAGTTGATGGTAACTTTGTTTTGGCAAATTGATTTTAAGGGGATACTTCTTTTTCTTCCATAAAACAGTAGCCTCAAAAAGTGAACCAGGTTCAAGATCTTTTATGATCAGAGGCAGATACAACCATTCTTCCTTTTTCTTTCTGCGGTTTTTTGTTTTTTTCATTTTATCTTCGTCAGCATCGATTTTGATTCTCATGCCCGGATAATCAGAAAGCAGTTTCAACTCCAGAACGTATTTACGCAGGTTGATTTTTTTACTTTTGGGGATGTACTCACTGAGAAGATAAATTTTCTGCCAGGGGAAATAATTTTTGTATTTTACTTCAAGTTTGAGCCTTTTTTCCTGGATTTCTTCGAGATTGATTTTCATTGGCAGTTTCCCAACTTCCTGGTCATTAATAAATACCCGGGCTCCGTCAGGTTTACCATGGAGTTTCAACTCTTTGGGAGTTTCAACAACTTCTTCTTGGATATATATGTAATAAGGAATAATAGCTGCGGCTGCCAAAACCGTAATTGCAATAATGAATTTCAGGAGTTTTTTATTAAACAGTTCGGAACTTTCTACCTTTTTGATGGGTTTGTCATCAAGAAGAGGGTGAATTTCAGATATTTTTTTCCCTTGATAATCTTCTTCAAATTCATTTCTCATATTTTTACCTAATATCCTTGTCTCCAATGTATCAAGATCAAAATTGTCAATTTTGGAATTGGGTCGGGTAATTGAACTAAGAATAACTGTTTCTACATTATTTAAATCTCGCTGGTATTGAGCCATTTCATCCCGATTGAGTCCAACTGACTTATTAGGAATTGTGGTCTCAAGGGTAAGCTCTATATTTGCTGCCATATCCGGAGCCAATTGAATTTTGGTGGCTCCAAAATTATAATCGAGAAAATCTGCCAATTCCTCTCTGCCATCCATGAACTCAGGATAACTTATGGGCAATTTACTGAGATCATGAAACATTTCCCTGCAGGAACGATAACGGTAACCTAGATTGTGAGCCATTGCACCTTCGATGATTTGGATAAACTCCGGAGGTAGATTTGTATCAAGCTCTGAAAGAGATGTAAATTGCTGGTTTTTGATTTTCTGCATTATAAGCAGATCGTTTTTAGCATTGAATCGATATTTCCCACTCGCTAATTCATAAAGCACAGTTCCCAGAGAAAAAATATCACTTCTGGGATCAATGGGTCTGCCCATCAATTGTTCAGGAGACATATAGGGCAGCTTGCCGGTGAGATTACCTCCTACGGTTATATCCACTGCCTTTTTGGCCAAACCGAAATCAAGCAATTTAACATTGCCGCTGCTGGTCACCATGATATTGGTGGGGGAAATATCACGATGAACCAGATAGTAGGAATGCCCGGCACTGTTGCTCAATTCATGGAGATGCACAAGTGCCCTCAAAATTTGATCTGTGAGATAATATAATATGGAACCTGGCAAAGGCTCCCCTGTTTCTCTGACCAGATCTATGATTTCCCTGAGTTCGTAACCATCTATGTATTCCTGCACCATGTAATAATTGCCCTGGCTGTCCACTCCTGCATCGAGAACTTTGACAATATTGGCATGGTTCAGGGAAGAAAGCAGCAATGCTTCTCTTTTAATGAGATTTTTCAACTTTTGTTTATCTGTAAGATGAGGCAGAAGTTTTTTTATGACAACTCTCTGGTTCAGCATGCCGCGGCCTTCAGCTACTTCAGCCAGAAAGATCTCTGAAAGTCCTCCAAGACCTATGCGTTTAATTATGTTATAGTTGCCGAGATTTCTTACATTCAAAACTAACCTGCACTCAAATATGAAACTTGAATTTAACTATCACAAACTGGAAAACACAAAAATAGAAAAGATTCTCCAAAAAGCCCGGCAGAGCAAAATTGCTTCGTCTTTCAGTGTTGGTTATTTTGCGGAGAATAATCTGTTTGAAACCTGCAGTGGTTATCTTGATCCCAAGCACACTGGCAGGAAAACCGACTATTCTACCTTGTATGACCTTGCTTCTCTTACCAAAGCACTGGCTACCAGTCTTTTTGCCTTTCACCTTAAAAAATCGGGTTTACTTGACCTCAATCATAATCTTAACCTCTATAGTGACAAATTGTTCAAAAACTGCAATAGAGAATTTGGCAAAATAACAATCAGGCAACTTCTCAACCATAAATCAGGGTTACCAGCCTATCTTCCTCTCTACAAAAAGACAAATGATCCTCAAAAAGCATTAGAAATTATAGTAAAACTAGAACCAGATCCTTCCAAAACATTTATCTACAGTGATCTGGGTTTTATTATTCTTGGAAAATTATTTAATTTTCTTGCCGATACAAGCTGGAGCAGCAGCATTCTGCAAGATTTCTACCATTTACTATCTTCTCAAGATAAAATTGATTTTTTTCCTTTGAAAAACACCGATAATCTTGCCAGCAACAGCGAACCCCTAAAAAAACATCCTCCGGGCATGGTACATGATGAAAATTGTCAATTGCTCGGTCCTGATTCGGCTCATGCCGGTCTTTTTGCCAGCTTAAGGGGAGTTGGATCAATATTGAGAGCCCTCTGCCTTTATTACAATCAGGAAGATTCTGATTTGCCCAATTTTCTTGATCACCGCACAGTGAAAGAGCTTTTTAGCCAAGGTTGTGCCAACTGCCATGTCAACGGCTGGGATAAACCTTCTCCCACGGGTTATTCCAGTACTGGAAAATCCTGGCCTCCAACCCTCACTTTTGGACATTTGGGCTTTACAGGAACAGCCTGCTGGTTTATCCCCCAATGGAATTTTGGTGCTGTGCTTTTGACTAACAGAGTTGTAATGGGAAGGCGGAAAAAAATGAAAGATCTCAAAACCCTGAGAAGGGAAATATTTACAGAATTGATAAAGATTTATCGCCTTGAACAAAAGCTATAAACCGCTGATAATTCTCCAGCGTCCCTGATGTTTGCGTAAATCTATCCGCATATAATCGGATTTTTTGCGCCATTCCTTATTTTTATCTATTTCAAGCATAAATGATGCTTCTATAAAGATTTCGACCCCGATTTTATTTTCACTCCACTTGATCTTGCGGTACTGGATATCAAACCTGACTGTCTTCAATTGCTTGAATCTTATCTTCAGTTTTTTAATCAATCCTTTGTAATCATAGGGGGTATCATCATTCGACATTTTTGGCTGATAATATTCGGGATGAGTTACTTCCAAAATTGTGGGAATATCTTTGTTGATCATGGCCCTTCTGTATTTTTCAATTATACCTATGATCTCTTTATTTTTTTTGTTGTCGGGTATTTTGGTTCCCCTGATGTATCTGGGAGAAGTACATCCACCAGTTGTAAAAAGGGCAAACAACCCCAGGAATAAAAATAAAAATAAGCGATAATTCATACTGCAAATTCTCCTTGATTAAGTATCCTTGTCAGAATGAGGAACTCACCAGGACACCATCTTTAATGACATGGGAATTAAAAGTTTTTACCCGGATTTGTGGTTGCCTGCTTAATACAGATAGCCAAACCACTCTTTGCGTGATCTTTTAATAATATAGTTGCTGCCGTAGGCCTGTTCAAACGATTGCCGGGTCTGGGTATTTACTCCGGAAAAAAGCAATTTGCCTTCTTTTTGGACTCGGCTCAAAATTTGACTTTTAAGTTCAACCAGGACTGGGGTTGAAATATTTGCCAGAATCAGATCGAAATCAGACTCGTTTTTGGGAAATACCTGGTAAATATTAGTATTTTCCAGGCCATTGAGCTGCAAGACTCTTTTGGTAACCTGCAGAGCTTCCTTATCATTATCAACAAAAAACAGGGAAGAGTTATTCCATATTTTTTGAGCCGCTATACCCAGAATACCAGTTCCGCATCCTATGTCCAAAATTTTTTCCGGATGGCAATCGTGATCACGAAGCCATACCAGCAGATCAAGGCATAACCTTGTGGTTGAATGCATACCAGTTCCAAAAGCCTGAGCATGATCAACCCAGAGAGGAATTTTGCCCTTGGGAATATGGTCAGGATTTTGATTCCAACTTGGCAACAAATAAAAACCAGCTGTTGCTATGGGTTTTATACCTTGTTTCCAACTTTCCTTCCAGTTTTCACCTGCAATTTTTCCAGTCTGCATTTCAAGCAAGAGCTTGTCAAGATCAGGAATAAACCTTTTATTTGATGATAATTTTTCCAGAAAAACTGAAAAAACATTGTTGGTATTGCATAAACAAGTTGGCTGGTCTGACTCTTCTGGTAAAAAAGCTATTATATAGTTTGAACCGTCTTCCTGAACCACCTGAGTGCCGGCTGCTCCTGAGTTGATAAGTGCCCAGGAGAGCAGATCAGGATCATGTGTTTTCAAGGGTAATTTTATTTTGATAAAATTATTATTTGAGTTCATGGGCAAATTTTTCCATGATCCCGGCGGGATTCTCAAATCTGGTAAGCATGGCCATGGCTGCAATCACAAAAGGTTTATAGGAAGCTTCATGATAAGTCTGAAGGCGATATTTTGCAAATACTTCGGCTGAAACCTCACCTTTTTCACAGGAAACTCCGGAAATATCGGCCGGGAGACAATGCATATAAAGAGCTTCACCACCACTGGTCCTGGACATAAGACGGGAATTACATTCCCAATCAAGATGCTGACGATTTAGTTCGAGGGCGTGTTTTTCCAGTTTATCCAATCCAGCGTGATCACGAGCTCTTAATAACCTGGTTCTTTCGTGCATTACTGACATGGGAGCCCAACTCTTGGGATAGACAATATCTGCATCAGTAAAAGCTTCAGCCATATTGTCAGTTACTTTGAAACTGCCTCCACTTGCGATAGCCTGTTTTTCCGCACGGGCAACAGCTGCTTCTGTCAATTCATATCCGGAAGGATGAGCAAGAACCAATTGGGTTCCAAATCTGGAAAGCAGTCCGGTAATACCCTGGGCAACACTGAGAGGTTTTCCATAACTGGGAGAATAAGCCCAGGTCATGGCTATTTTTTTATTCTTCAAGTTATCTATTCCCCCAATATAATTAATAAGATGGGAAAGATCAGCCATGGACTGAGTGGGATGATCGCGATCACATTGGAGATTTATCACTGCCGGACGCTGGGGCAATACCTTCTCCTGAAAAGATTCGTCAAGGGATTCTCCAACTTCTTTCATATATTCGTGCCCTTCACCGATAAACATGTCATCTCTGATTCCGATAATCTGAGCTAGAAAGGAAATCATTGTCGCTGTTTCCCGGACGGTTTCTCCATGGGCAATTTGGGATTTGGATTCATCAAGATCCTGAACCTGCAAACCCAAAAGGTCTGAAGCTCCACCGAAAGAAAAGCGGGTTCGGGTGGAATTATCCCGGAATTGAGATACAGCTATCCCCGAATTGAATACTCTGAGATCAACCTGGCGGGCATGAAGTTTTTTGAGAGCAGTTGCCAGAAAACTTACAGCTTCAATAACTTCCATAGGCTGATCCCAAGTCAGCAGAAAATCACTATTGTAGAGTTTTCCTTTAATTCTTTCCAATTTTGCCAATAAAATTTTTGAATTAAGATTCATTTTTACTCCTGTATTAATCGGTTCTGAATTCAAACACTTTTTTATGAGTAATGAGTTCGACCGGCGAACCGGAAGTTATCAACTTCCGGATTAGGGTTTATAGGTAAAAAGACCCTTTTTTAACATCACCATCAAAAGTTGCAAGTAAAAGGTTAGATGTCGGTTGCAGAAGAAATTACCAGTTTCCCCCTTTTAATTACAGTGTTCACTAAATTGATTCCGTAATGATAGGGAAGAGAGCGGTAATCATCGAAATCCCAAATAACCAGATCGGCAATTTCGCCTTGCCGGAGAGTAGCTCGCCGAGTCCATCCTGCCGCTTTGGCAGCATTGACGGTGAGTGCCCGCCAAACCTCATCAACTGTCATTTTCATCTGCATACATCCAAAACTGGCCATCAGGGGCAGGTTTTCGGTCATGGAAGTTCCAGGGTTCATGTCTGTGGCCAAAGCTACAGGTATTCCTCTGTCCAAATATCTGCGTGGTGAAGGAGGCTGCATGCCAAGGGTGAGTGCTGCTCCAGGTAAAAAAACGGCTACAGTTTGAGATTTTTCCAGTGCTGACAGTTCTTCCGAGGAAACTTCTTCCAAGTGATCAACACTTAACGCACCCAATTCTGCCCCTAGTTTTACCGCTCCGAGGGAATTGAACTGGCCGGCATGAATTCTCAAATCCAAACCAAGAGCTTTGGCTTTTCGCATAACTTGGGCAGTTTCTTTCAGGGAAAAGGCTGATTTTTCACAAAAAGCATCGCAACTTCTGGCCAACCCCTTGAGTTTTACTTCCGGAAGAATTTTATCAACAATTAAATCTATATAACCCTTGCGGTTGGACTGGAATTCACGGGGCAAAGCATGAGCAGCCAGCAAAGATGGTGAAATGTCCACAGGCAGAGTCTGGGAAAGGTTTTCAAGAACCTGGAGAGATTTGATTTCTCCTTTCAGATTCAAAGCATAACCACTTTTTGCCTCCAGAGAAGTAACTCCGTAACTGAGACTGCGGGCTATTCTGCGATAAGTTGATTTTTCCAAATCCAGAAGGGAAGTTTCTCTGGTAAGGCGAGCAGAATTCAAGATACCACCACCATTTTCCAGAATCTCATCATAGGTGGCTCCCGCCAGTCTCTGGGCAAATTCATCGGCACGGTTGCGAGCAAAAACCGGATGGGTATGACAATCCACCAGACCAGGTGAAACAACCCTGGCTCCCGCATCGATAATTTTAAGGGAAGAATTGCTTTGTAACCTGGGCATGACTTTTGTTCTGGAGCCCTTTTCCAAAATTTTGCCCTGGCCAACAGCTACAGCCGCATTTTCCACTATTTCCAGATGACCTTTTTCATCAGGCAAAATCAATTGCCCTATATTATCGATTAAAAGTTCGGGTTCAACCGGTGGCAAGAAAGATGATACCGGAACTGAAACCTGCTGTAGATTATCTAGTTCTGCCAGCAATAAAAGACCATCGCCGGCAATTTCAACTTCCCGGATTTTTCTTGGCTGTCCTCTGTATTCAGCTAATTCTCCCACTCCAATTTTTCTTTGGCCGATTATGTCCAGTTCCAGTTGAAGGGCCCGGCCCTGATTAATTATTTTTGCATCTATAAAACTGATACTCATTGCAGTCTCCTTGAAACCGATTCCTTGCAACCATCAAGACCAGCTGGTAATCTGAAAAGAGAATATAACTCAAAGAATATAAATTGAAAACAACAGTAATTAATGATTGAGGATGAGGATAAGGATGAAACTGAAAATCAGGGGCCGGTTTGTGGAATTTAGAACATAATGCAGATGGGAAAATAAGATAAGGTTTGATTGGGCTCAGGGTTGAAAAACTATTTTTCCTGCTGGCAACGCTTTACTGCTCCCAAATATTTGAATCTCAGATCTATCAGAACCGAATCTAGAACACCCTTCTCTTCCCGGGATAAATTACCTGTTGTTTTATCCTGAAGCATTTCCAGAATCTGAATAGTATCTCTGGCCAGGCAGAAATCCTCTTCTTTTTCGCCACTTTCCGGATTGGGAATTTCTCCCATAGCTACCAGAACATTTGAAGAAAGGGAAAGAACAAAAGAGGTGAAATCTATTTTGGAATTATTTTCTGCGCTCATTACAAACCTTTCGCTATTTAGACTATTTAGTTCCCAATGGAAAAATACAATTTCAGGTTGAACTGTTTTAATGATCCCATTTTTGAATCTGACAATACCAACCTTGAAAACAGGCTGATAGAAAATTACTCTTCGGATTCGCTGTTGGTTGCTTGGTCGTCCTCAGTATCGTCTTCAGTGTCTTCTTCAAGTCTGGATTTCATGAAAACAGCATTGTCCATTGAATCATCAAGACCATCAAGGTATTTATTATATTCTTCTTTGGAAATATATCCTTCTGACAAATTTTGATTGATCAATCGTTTGTCGTGAAGAAATTTTTCTGTAATATATCTGATTTTTTTGGCCATAATTCTCTCCATTGCCTGCAGATTCTCTGAAAACTCAGAGTCTAATTGTTGAACAATTAAAATTAATTTAAAGGTTCCTGAAATAATTCTCAAAAATATGG
>JAQICJ010000077.1 GCA_027858615.1 Deltaproteobacteria bacterium | reverse complement strand
GATTTGAGATTGGCGACTGGAATTCCAACTCCGGTATCTTCTACAAGAAACCAGAGTTTTATTGAATTTTCTTTTTCTTTAAGGGTTTTGACCCTGATGTTGATTGAACCTTTTTCAGTAAATTTGAGAGCGTTATTGGCCAGATTTATCAGGATTTGTTTAAGTCGATGAGAATCACCATAAAGCAAGGTGGGAGTTTGGGGTGGAATGCTTAAGGTAAAATCTATGTTTTCCTGATAAGCGCGCAAAGCAATAATATTGCATGAATTATGAAGGAGGCGCTGCAAATCAAAAGCAACAGTTTCAATTTCAATTTTTCCAGATTCTATTTTAGTGAAATCAAGAATATCATTAATGAGAATATTGAGGTGTTCTCCACTTTTTTTGATGGTGCGGATATAGTTGAGTTGTTCGCCGTTGATTTTGGTTTTTGTGAGAAGATCTGTCAAACCGATAATGGCATTTAAAGGAGTACGGATTTCGTGACTCATGGTAGCTAGAAAAATAGACTTGGCTTGATTGGCTCTTTCAGATTTTTCCTTGGATTTAAGCAGTTCTTTTCTGTTTTTGAAAAATTCTTTAATAACCTGCTGTTCCAGATAATGAAAAACCCACAGCAGGGTTATGGCCAGTAGGGGAAGAATCGAAAAGCCCACAAATTGATAAAGTTTCCACTTTTCTGAATCTATAATGTTTGGAAAATGAAAGCCGAAAGCAGGAGCCAGAAAAAAAAAGATGGAGGTGAGTACAATAATAACCAGCCAGTAGAGACTGGCGTTTTTACTTTGAATTTTTAAAGAAAACATAGGAATAATCAACATCCAGGACAAGCTTGGAGAATCTATCTGCCCACCTTCAAAACACATTTTGTAAAGAAGGACAAAATAGGTTGTTCCCAGAAAAAGG
Organism: Deltaproteobacteria bacterium; assembly: GCA_027858615.1. Classification (GTDB taxonomy): domain Bacteria; phylum Myxococcota_A; class Polyangia; order HGW-17; family HGW-17; genus JAQICJ01. The sequence goes on along the minus strand of JAQICJ010000077.1, from coordinate 7,221 downwards.
TAGTTCCAGCTTTTGCGGAAAAGATTGTTTTTGACCAGAGAAAACAGAACCAGAGCGATGGCCGCACCACCCAAGGTACCGTATATTAATTGATATTCACCCATATAGTAATGCCAGCCTGAAAAAAACAAGGTCCATAAAAAGAGGAAAATTGAAAATCCAATCATGATTTTCAATTTGATAGCACTTAGTTTATCGTTTTCTTGCAAGGCTTTAAATGACAGGTAATCTATGGTGTACTTGAAAATATTAAACATCTTTTTGTTTCTGCAAGGATAAGGAGTTTATTGCTGTTCCTTTCTTTTTGGAATTGATTTTAGTTCCCATCCCAAAAAGGAAAGTCATCGCCTGGAACTCGGAATTTGAATTGATCTGCTTTGTCGTAACTTCTTGATATAGTGTCAACTATGTCTGCGAAGTTTCTCCGTGCATCTCAATCCAACTTCAGCCCCAGTCAAAAACCCCCATTCTGGGACGGGAACTAATTAAAAACATCTTATTTATAAAGTGCATAAATTTCAAATAAAAAGTTAAACTTAAAACTAACTGATTACGATTTCAGAATTTATTGGATTCATATTTATGATTACAATCTGAAAATTATATTTTGTTTGAAATGGTTTTAATATACAATTCAACATCTGTTTAGTTCTGTTAGCAAATTATCTGTTACCTGAGGTTATGAATTATATGAGCACAGAAAACTCTCTCCCCGACAATTTGAGTCACTCTCGCCAATATAAACTGGAAAAAAAAATAGCTGAAGGTGGAATTGGCGAGGTATATCTTGGTTATCAGCAAATTTTTGACTCTCAACAGAAGGTTGCCGTAAAGATTGTAAGATTTCCAGATGAAGATCAGGCCGAATTGATGCGAATCAGACGAGAATCAGAACTTCTTCGTCGTGTTCATCATCCGAATATTGTCAATTATATTGATTATTGGGAAGCAGATGACACCTGTTATCTGGTAATGGATTTTGTTGAAGGCAAAGATCTTGAACAGTTGGTTGATGAACCTTCTTTTATCCTTTCTCCCCGACTTCTGATTAAATCAATGATTCAAATCCTCGATGCTCTTTTGTATATGAAAAAATATTTCAAAATGCATCATCGGGATATCAAACCTTCTAATCTGATTCTGGTTGAAAACTCATCCAAAGAAAGAGATTCAGATGAGCCGGAATATCATGCTATGCTTATTGATTTCGGCAATACCAAAGCTGTAAAAACTGAAAATGATGACAGTGAATCCATCACCCAAATAAGTGGTTTTATGGCAGGTACTCCTGGTTATACTGCTCCTACTGTTTCTTTTGATGTATTCGATGAAAGAGATGATGTTTTTGCTGTTGCTGCTACCATGATGTTTTGTCTTCTGGGAGAAAATCCTTTTGAAGTAAGAAGCGATATGCAAGCTTCAATGAAAAAGATCATGGAACAGGATTATAATCTCCTTCACTTCAGCAATACTGCTCTGGGTTGCTGGATCCGAATCAATCTCAGTATTTCCCGAGAGGAAAGAATGAATTTGGATGAAGCACGCAATTCACTGATGAGAATCCTGGAGAAACCTCTGAAAGAAACACAGATAGATCATATTCGCTTCATTGCTTCAGACAAGCAATTGCTGACACTTACCGAAAAAGTGGATGAAATAAAAGAAACCAGAAATGCCAGCACCATTGTTGATAATCTCAAAGACATGGGTATTTTTGATCAAAGGAAATTTCTCGATGTTCTCAATTTCTCACAATCTTCTCAATCTGAATCTGGTGATTATTTCAACAAAGAGGATAAAAAGATAGAGGGTGATTCCGAATTCTCCATGATTGAAAAGGCGCTGCAAAAAGGAGAAGGAAATGACAAAATAGACGAAGATGTCGAGAAAGAAAGTTTTTCCCCCTGGTTTTGGGTTATTATATTGATTATTGCAATACAGGCGGGTCTTATTACTTATTTTTTGATCAATGGAGGGTGGAAAACCAGGCAGAAAAAATTAATTGGAGTAATAGCTACCCCTCAAAAAAATATAAGTCCAACAGCTTCCGATAAAACCACACTTGAGAAGAATCATGATGTTGTTAAAAAAGATAAACCAATTTCTGAACCTGATAAACAAACAGCCTCCAAACGAACAACCGAGAAATTGAAAAAAAATCTGGCTGAAGTAGATGCAATGTTGAAAGACAGTAAAAACAGAGAGAAAGAACTTCAAAAGCTGCAACTTCCTGTTGAAGACAGAGAATTTATTGATAATTTAAGAAAATTCCAGAATAGAAAGAACATCTATGCTTTGCTGGAAAAACCTAAAGCAAGAAACCAGCTTTTTGTCAATGCCGACAAGTTGTATAAACTGGATGAAAAATACGATAACAAAGAAGCTCGAGAGCAGGCCACAATAAGATATCTTGCCATTTGGAGAGAGGCTGTGAAAGCACGTTTGAAAGTTAAAGGACATCGTCTGGTTACCTACAGGTTGAGTAAACTTTTTTGCGCTGCCGGAGATTCAAAAAAAGCTAATTTTTACAATAATTTTTATAAGAAAAAATTGAAAGGCAGTAAAAATTGGAATTGCAGGCTGGAAGCAGGTGAAAAAACAGAAAAAAGCGAAAGAACTAAAAAAGACATAACTGAGAGTGAAAAAAGAAAGTTAAAGCCTGTCAGTAAAAAGAAGAAGAATGATATATCCAGACCTGTTTCTCGTGCAAGTATTCGTAAAAATCAGCCCTAAAACGAATTCAACTTTCAGTTACTCTTTCAAATGACAGAAATGGGATAATCGCTAATGCGGGCAAGGCCGCAACAAAACTGATAAAAAACATCCAGCCGTAACCCAGCCAACCAGCAAAAATGCCACTTGATAATCCTGCAAATACACCACTCACAGCCATTAGACCACTTCCTATTGCATAATGTGAAGCTTTGAATTCCTTTTTGCAAAGTCGCATTAAAAATGCCATTAGAACTGCTGTCCCCATACCACCGGAAAATTGTTCAATGCCATGTGTGGATGCAACCAGAGAAATATTGAAGATCCCGGGAGACAGGGGACTGTCTGCCCCAGTATTTTGAATAATCCAAGGGCGTAGATAGAACGCAAGTCCCATATAGACAAGATTTGTTGAATTTTGAAAGAGAAGAAAGGGAAAAGCCACTTTTTTCAGAGAAAAACGGGAGATGAGCCAACCACCCAGAATTGCTCCTCCAATTGAGCAGGGTAGACCGATTCCGGCACTGATCCTGCCGTAATGATTTTTTATTCCCAGATCGACTATAAAAGGGCTGACCATCGTAGTCAGCATGAATTCTCCAGCTCGGAGAAAAATAATGAAAATAAGAATCAAGGAGAATTGATCTCGGTCTACAAAGGTAAGAAATGATCTGGCATAGTTTGATTCTCTGTTTTTCAGAAGAACTTTCTTGATTTTATTACGAGTCAGAGCCAGCAACAACAAACTCAAGAGGAGGATTATTCCGATCCAGTGTGAGAAATGGATAGAGTTGAGAAAGGTATATTTGTTTTTTAATTTCAATACGATAACAGAATTAAAAAACCAGCGAAGCAAAATTATAAAAAGAGCAGCCAAAAAACTGAAGAGCAAGACCTTGGCATTGAGTATTCCCCTAAGCATTTCTTTAAAGGTCTGTTCGGTTTTTTGAACTTCTTTCAGGGCAAAAAGATGGAAGATGAAAAACAGGGAAAAAATGGAAGCTGCTGCCAAGTAGGCGAAAAACCAACTGTAAACAGTACCGATGGTTACTATAACCCCGGTTCCTGTCATCATGGCAATTCGATAAGCCATAACCCTGTAACCGACATATTTGGCCTGATCATTTTCGTCCAGAGCCTCCAGGTAATAACCGTCTATTGCTGTGTCATGAGTGGCTGAAAGAATTGCCCCGCCGAAAAGCAAAGTAGCTATTATTTGAAGGGATGAATCCAGCGGAACTATAAATGCAACCAGAAACATCAGGAGACACAGACTTCCCTGCATGACCAGCAGCCATTTTCTTTTGGTTGAATATCGATCAAGAAGAGGAGCCCAGAAAAATTTCAGAATCCAGGGCAGACCAAAAAGAGAAGTGAGTCCTATACTTTCAAGGCTGACTTTGAGATCCCGAAAGAAAACACCGGAAACTGTTCTGATCAGGGAAAAGGGGAAGCCTTCGGTGAAGTAGGTTGAAAAGGCCCATACGTATTTTTTTCTAGAGAATTTTTCAAACATAATTGTTGGTGAAAACTGAATTTATTCGATTTTAGTTGGAAAATTTTCTGCGGCGGAAAGTGAAAAGACCTAATCCCATGAAAATTAACAGAAGGGGGAGGGGAATTTCAGATTTGGATCCGGCGCTGGTGCAGGAACAACCATCTTCAGAGGTATTATGAGAAATTTCTGCTATAAGGTTGCAGTAATGATGAGAGGAACAGTCTTCATCTTCACAGTCTATCAGGTTGTCTTCATCGTTGTCGATCCCGTCAAGGCAGATTTCGACATCCGGCAGAGTTTCACACTGGATATATGACTGACAATCCATATCTTCACAGTCGATTTTTTGGTCACCGTCATCATCGATTTTGTTGTCGCAGATTTCAACGGGATGAAGGCAGCCCTTGAAGGTTTTGCAGACAGGATCGTTGCAGTCAACAAGTGTATTATTGTCATCATCAATTTCGTTGTCACAAATTTCTTTTGGGGAATCTGAACATTCTTCCTGGGCAAAACAATCTGCGTCCTGGCAATCAATTGCTCCATCTAGATCATTGTCTTCGCCATCATCACAGTTTTCTGTGAGAAAGAGACAATATTCACTATTACTGCAGTCAGCATCAAAGCAGTCAACAAGGCTGTCTCCATCATCGTCAACATTGTTATCACACCATTCTCCGGAAAAACATTCAATTGTTTCTTCACAGTCGGGATCTTCACAATCGATGAGGTCGTCAAAATCATCATCAATATTGTTATCGCAGATTTCCTGGGCAAGATTTTCGCATTCCACTGAAATGGTGTAAGCTCCCGGGTTCTGCCAGGTATCAACAACTATGTACTGGGTGGCATCTCCAGAGACAAATTGAAGCATTTCATTATTACCGGGAGGGTTGGTGCTTGCAGTCAGGCAATTCATTGGATCGCAAGCTTGATTAAGTTGAAAAAGTTCAAGATCCGTGTCTGCCCCACTGATTGATAAATCAATGATAACGGTGGCATCAGGTGGTGCTGCCACCGCATATGCCATTTCCTGATAATCAACACTGAAGCCGGCGGTGCAGCCGTTGCCATAAGTGTTGAAAACAGAACTTCCGTTTAAAGTGGAATCGGTAATTTGATCACCGCAATGCAGGATTTGAGGTTCATCACAGGCATTTGGAATACAGGAGGGATAATCGAGGCATTCTTCATCATCGCAGTCAACGAAACCATCATTGTCGTCGTCTATTCCATTGTTGCAGATTTCAGAATTAAGGAAGTCCTCAATGAATTGTGTATAACGATCTACTTTTGTACTGGCTCCAAAATAATCGCATTCATCATTACTGTTGTGAATTACAAAAGAGGATATTCCGGCTACATATTCGGTTCCATCTCTAGTGACAAAAGCTGGACCGCCACTGTCTCCATGACAAATGCCACCATTTTGGTTCATGGTAATTCCTATTGTATCCTGTGGAATATACATCTCATAGACTTCTCCGCCTTCAACTGGAACGTTGACCTGGCAATAATTATTTCCTTCACAAAAAGCCATCAGCACTTGGGTCATCTGCAATTTTTCGCCGCTGCTCCCGGTTTCGGTAACTCCAAAGCCAACATAATTAAGATTGAGGTTTTCAACTTCAGATTGTGTAATGGCAAGTGATTCAGGCAAATACGGGATAGGGACAATTTCCTGGGGAGCATCCTGAGCAAGTCTGATCAGGCCTATATCATAGGTTAAATCTTCATTTCCCTGGGAAAGCCAGAGAGGATGAGTTTCGGCTTTGATAACACTGCGAGTATGGTTGAAGGGGGAACTGTTGCCAAAATAAACAGTCATATTTTCAGGTGAAGAGATGCAATGAGCTGCTGTCAAGACAACGTCCTGGGCAATCAGAGTGCCACTGCAGCCACCGTTTCCCATGGTAATCATGACGACTGCCTGATGAGCAGGATCAGTGTCCGGTTCCCCATATAAAATGTGTTGTTGAGAACTATCCAGGAAATAGTGACTTGTGTCTTTACAGCTCTGCAGGGCAAATAAAACAAAAAAAACAGGGATGAACAAATGGAGCAGATGAGATTTCATTGGTTTTTCTCCAGAATAGATAGGTTAGTCTCCAGAACTAGTTCCACCTTGATATTATTAATGCAAAAAGGACAAAAATACAATTGTATTTTGGCACCCCTCAAGATTTTAAAGTTGAAATTACAAGGATTCAAGTTTGTCCAGATAATAGTCGGCAGCTTTATTATTGTTGTTGGCGAGGTGGGCATCAGTTAATTTTTTAAGCAAAACTGGATCATTGTTTTTAATTTTATATGCCATTTCATATGCCTTTATGGCTCTAGCAGGGTTTTTAATTGTTTGCATCAACATATCACCTGAAGAGATATAATTATCGAATTCCTGCTGTTTCAAAGGGGAAAGGGCAGGGGGATTATCTGCGTCCTTGCTTGATTTGTTGATTTGTTGATTTTTTAATTTTTTTAATTTTTCCAACAGAATCTCTCTGAATTTTTCAAATTTATTATCTTTGGCAGGATGGATTTGTTGAGAACTGAATTCTTTTGCGGAGGAATAAAGGATCTGTCGAAAAAAAGAACCAAATTTTTCAAAAACATCATTGTCTTGCGGGATTATATCATTTTGTCCAGGTAGATTATCCGTGTTTTCGGTAAGCTCAATTTCACTGATATAGCCCAAAATTTCCTCGTAGAACTGATGGTCATCGTTATTTTTGGAGGCTTCGCGCTTTTCCAGAATTTTAATCAATTCATCTATGTTTTTTTTTGGAGGCTTGCTGTTTTCAGAAGGAGATTTATTAATGATGTTATCAGGTGTTGGGCTGGAAGAATCGACAGACAGGACTGGTTTTTCTTTTTCTGTTGTTTGAAGATCCAATGTTGGTGCAGGAAGATTGGGTAAAATTTCATGGAGTTTTTTTGAAAAAGCCTGAAAATATTCTTTTTCCAGATTGTAGATTTGAACGGAGTATGAATTTCCTTTCAACTCATCCAAT
>JAQICJ010000255.1 GCA_027858615.1 Deltaproteobacteria bacterium | reverse complement strand
TCGTAAGATGTTGTAGTCAATTATTTTTCATCCTTTTTCTTTTATGATAATATTATTCTCAATGCATTAAGCTAGTTAGTTCCCATCCCAGAAGTGGGGTTATTGGCTGGTGAAGAAGTTGGATTGAGATGCGCGGAGTAACTCCTGGTAGACACTATTTCAAGAAGTTACGACAAAGCAGATCAATTCAAATTCCGTTCTCAGACTGCAACCTTCCTTTTTGGGACGGGAACTAGTTATTGCATCATGGCATTGTGAAAATTTGTCATATTATCCAAGGGTTTAGTGTTATCATTATTGTAAATAATTTTTAGTTTTGCAAAGAGAATCAATAGTTCTCAACAACCGTTACAACAGGAGTTCAGTATGACAAAAAAATCATATGATGAAATAGTCAATAATATATTCAAGTTTTTTTCCCTTAAAAAGAATAAGAGTATCAAAAAAAGTGGGGTGGAAGAATATTGCAGTCATACCGACAACAACTTTGATTCCTGGAATAAGCTATTTGAAAAATTGAAAAAGGGTAATGGTGAATGGCGAATTATCGTCACAGACAAAGAAAATGAAGAATACAGAATTGTTCCCGCCAATGTACCCTTTGACGAAAATGCTCCCCCCAAACCACCGGCAAAACTTTCAACAGAATCCAAAAAAGATACCAAGGAAAAGAGTCCAAAAACAGACAAAAAAACCAAAAAACGTCTTCTTGCCAATGCCGATACAGCAAGGAAGACAAACAAGAAGAAAAAAACCAAGGCAACTGCCCCCAAATCTGCCAGAAGCAAAAATAAAACAACTACTAAAACAAAAACCAGCAAAAGCCAAGGCAGAAAATCCAAATATGGTGATTACAGCAAAAAAACCGGTAAAATTTTAAATGCATTGTCCGAAAATCGTTACTACGATAAAAACAGACTGATCGCCATCGCCAAAAATATCGGAGTTTCAATTGGTGTCTGGAATACCTTGCTCAAACATCTGCGCAAAGGTACAAAAACTCATAATTTTGTTGATAATGGCAAGGGTGGAATTAGTAAAAAATATAAACTTGTTCCCAAACAAGCCAAGAAAATGGTCAAAAAATCAACTTCCAAACCTGCCAAAGTTGCCAGCAAAAAAGTCCAAAAAACTCCTGTTAACAAACCGGTAGCAGCAAAAGAGGTTTCCCAGCCTCCCGAGGTTAAATCAGATGAAACTGCTGTTCAATCCGAAGAATCTGCAGCTTCAACCCCTTCCAACCAAAAGGCCGAACAAAAGGCAAAAATCAAAATACCTGGAGATGGACGACCGGTTTCCATCACCATCAACATCGAAATCGGTTAATCAATTCATTCTGAAGCGGGAATTTGACAGGGCGGGAATAATCTAATTCTTTGAACTAACTGCAGGTTACTGCTTGTTGAGAATAACATTTTAGGCTAATATCCACTTAATATGATTGTAAAAAATAATATCAAGTTCTCGGATTTAATACTTTTTTCACCACAGGTAATATTCCGTCAGTCAACCTGTTTTGATTCCGGGCACTGTCAATCACCATACAAGCTGTTACTCCCCTCTGGGTCAATGGATATTCATGATGAATTTTTACATACTATTGCCACTTTTCGCGTTCATAGTAAATCTTGTTTTGCTGGTCTTTATTTTTTCAAAAAACAGACATGAAACGATTAACAGAACCTTTCTTCAGTTTTCTTTTCTCGTTTGTTTCTGGTTGTTTGCAGAAATTATAATTTGGGGAAATGGTGATTATCTCATTTGTCTTGTTTTCACTAAGTTAGCATCCATCAGTTGGCTTGCTTCGGGGTTTCTTTTTCTTAATTTCATTTATGCTGTCATGGAAAGAAAACGGGACTGGTTATTGGAAATATTTCGGGTTCCGGCTATTATTTTCATTTTCATTTCACTTTCCACAAACTTGATGATCCATGATATTGTGCCTGCATTTTGGGGATATAGAGTTGAAGGGGGAATGCTTTATAATTTTACCATCGTTTATTGTGTAGCCCTGCCATTTTTAGCAGGAATTACTCTTTTGTTCAGACACGGGTTAAAAAACGGCTTTATTCCAATTTATAAATATGTATTTTGTGGCAGTTTGTTGCTGCTTGTTTTTGGATTTACTACAGATTTCATAATTCCCGTTCTCATGGGAAAGCTTGACTTTATAAGTCTTGCTCCTATTTTTACAGTTGTTCTCAATATTTTTCTCTTCTTCGGTATTTATTTCCACGGTTTCATGATTTCAATACCGGCAGTGGCCAAGGATCTTTTCTACAATATTACAGATGCCATCCTTATTTTTGATAATTATGGAAAACTCAAAATAACGAATAAAGCTGCAGAAGAGCTATTTGACCGGGAAATCACCAATAAAAGCGAGTTTTCCGCACTTCTCGGTGATTTTGATTATGAAAAAACATATCAAGAACACGTTGTTTATTTAAAACATAATAAACAGGAATTTTTGTTGAACAGTTCCGTAATCAAACACAATAAACAAAGTAGAGGACTTCTTTTTATCCTCAGGGATTTAACTTCTCGAAAAAGCAGGGTTGATCAGATTGTCAAACAGCAAAAACTTGAGTCTCTGGGGGTTCTGGCCGGCGGTATAGCCCACGATTTCAACAATGCTCTGGCAGGAATACTCAACAGTATTACTCTTGCAAAAGAAATGATAAATAATGATAAAGCTGAGGAAGTGTTATCAAGAGCTCAAAATGTCACCGAAAACGCCAGACATCTGTCCCGCCAGTTTATTACCTTTTCCAAAGGGGGAAAACCCGTAAAAACAATCCTTGATATAGAAACTGTGTTGAAAGAAGGGGTGGGATTTGCCCTTTCCGGTTCAGATGTTGAATATGAGTTGAAAGCCAAAGATGAATTATGGTCAGTTATTGGTGACAAATCTCAACTGGATCAGGTTTTCAGCAATTTAGCCATTAATTCTATTGAGGCCATGAAAACCGGAGGAAAAATCAAAATAATCCTCTGGAATTACCAGGTGGAAGAAGATACTGAACACTTGAAAAAGGGAAAATACCTCAAAATTCAATTCAGGGATAACGGCATTGGTATTCCCCGGAAAAATCTGGACAGATTGTTTGATCCATATTTTACTACCAAAGAAGCTGGAAGCGGGTTAGGCTTGTTTTCCTCCTATTCCATCATAAAAAAACATGGGGGGAATATTAGAGTTGATTCTTCTCTTGGTACCGGTACTACCTTTACAATTTTTCTTCCTGCATCCAAGGAAAAGGTGGATAAAGAAGAAGAAGAATTTGCCGATGGTCCCCTGAATGATGTCAGAATCCTTTTACTTGATGATGAAGAAATCATTTATGAAACTACTGGAGAATTGTTAAAAGGATTTGGTTGCACAGTAGATTTTGCCCCCAATGGGGAAGAAGCGATACAAAAATATTTCAAAGCTTACCAAAGGCGGCAACATTATGATATTGTCGTTATGGATTTAACCATTCAAGGAGGAATGGGCGGCCAGGAAGCCATCAAAAAGATCCTTGAATTTGATCCCGAAGCAAAAGCGATTATCTCCAGTGGATATACAATGAATGCCGTGATGGCAGACTATCAGAACTACGGATTTTCCGGTGTTATCGTCAAACCATACAAAATCGAAAAGCTGGTCGGATTAATAACTAAAGTATTGGAAAAGAATGATTGACCAATCAGACTTGAAAGCACAATTAACAGCTCTGCTGGCAGATGAGGAGGACTGGATTGCAAATTGCGCCCAATTTTCAGCTTTTGTTTTTCAATTTTTTTCAGGATTAAACTGGGACGGGTTTTATTTTAAACATGGAGTCCAACTCAAATTGGGGCCTTTTCAAGGTAAAGTTGCTTGCAATCCTATCGCTCTGGGGATGGGAGTTTGCGGGAAAGCGGCTACTACAGGCAAGGCAATACGTGTCAAAGATGTTCATGATTTTCCCGGTCATATTGCCTGTGATCCTGTTTCCCACTCAGAGATGGTTCTGCCTCTGGCAGTTCAGGGGAAGGTGCTGGGAGTTTTCGATCTTGACAGTCCTCAGCGGAACAGATTCACGCAAAAAGATCAGAGTCTGCTCACAGATTTACTGGAAATATTAATAGAAAAAACAGATTTTAAACCATCTGGTTTATTATGATAGATAAGGCAATTGGATAAGCATGAAAATAACTGGAAATACAACCGGTCTCAAAAAGAGTCAAAAGAAGAAATTAAAAAATTTAGCCAAAAGGAGAGTAGTTCCCTTTGATATTGTTTCCAAATCCCTGGCGGATATTCTGGTGGAACTTGCAGAAGAACTGGGGCGCGAAACCGGAGTTTTCCTCGATCGCAAAGGGAAGGTGGTCAAGATAATCCTGGGTGAACCTCGTAAATTGTCTTTCCCCGAACTGGAATGGAGTGAACGGGGACGTCTGGCAGGAGTTCGATTGGTTCACGCTCATCCTGTGCCCATGTTGCTGCAGAAAGACGATTTAACCAACCTGGTAATCAACCGTCTCGATCTATCCTGTGTTTTATTCAGAGAAGATAAAAGTTCACCTCTTAAATGTCAGATTGCCCATTCCAATCCTGATAATACCCCCTATAAACTCGATCCGGTTCTTTTTCAGAAATTGGATTTCAATTTTATAACCTTCATCAGAGATCTGGAAGAAGATTTTGCCGCTGAAGAAAAAGTCCGAAAAGTCTATAAGAGCAACCAGGCAATTCTGGTTGTTATCGGCGAAAACAGAAAATTCATTGAAAGAAGGGTCTCCGAACTCAAAGATCTGGCTTATACCGCAGGTGTACATGTAGACGATATCATGACCCAGGTTCGCAATATGCCCGACAATAACACCCTGGTGGGCAAGGGAAAATTGCAGGAAATTATCCTCAGTGCCAAGATGTATGATGCTGATATCCTAATCTTTGATCCATCTCTGACTCCGGCTCAGGCCAGCAGTATATCCCAGCTTACCGATTTAAAGATTATCGATCGGACCATGTTGATTCTTGATATTTTTGCTCAAAGAGCCAAGTCCAGTGAAGGTAAAATTCAGGTGGAACTGGCTCTACTTAAATATTCTCTCCCCCATCTGGTTGGCAAAAATACGATGATGAGCAGGCTCGAAGGAGGAATCGGGGGCAGGGGACCCGGAGAAACCAAATTGGAAGTCGATCGCCGCCGGGTGAAAAGCCGAATAAATCGTCTGGAAAAGAGAATTGACAAAATCTCCCGGCAGAGATCCTTGCGCAGGAAAAGACGCAAGCAAAATCAAGTTCCAGTAGTATCTGTAATCGGCTACACCAATGCCGGCAAATCAACTTTATTAAACATGATCACCGGTTCTGATGTTCTGGTTGAAGATCGCCTCTTTGCCACTTTGGATCCCAGTAACCGCAGAGTTCGTTTTCCAGAAAACATTGAAATCATCATGACAGATACAGTGGGTTTCATTGAAGATTTGCCCCCGGATTTGCAAAAAGCCTTTAGAGCTACCCTGGAAGAATTGGATGAGTCTGATTTACTGATCCATCTGGTTGATATTTCAGATCCCGATTATGAGCACAAACAACAGACTGTGGAAAATATAATTTCAGAGATGAAGCTCGATGACATCAACATAATAAACGTATATAACAAGGTGGATAAGCTTGACTTCATTCCCCCCATAGAAGAAGGCAAGTTTTTCATCAGTGCCCTCAACAAGGAAACCACCATTCCACTTATCAACAAAATCAAAGAAATTTTCAACAAATACTCTTATCTTGATAAGCAGGATCTCTATTTGTAATTAGTTCCCGTACCAACTTTTGTTCTTTAATCATATTTGAATATATGATCATTCCAGAAAGATAATTTTTGTCTATGTTTAATAAACTATTTCTGATTTGTAAATTTATTTTTCTTCCTCCGGAGCGAACAGCGCTGGCA
>JAQICJ010000221.1 GCA_027858615.1 Deltaproteobacteria bacterium | reverse complement strand
CATCTGAGGCAAACTTCTCATTCAGCCAAAAACCCCACTTCTGGCACGGGAACTAGATAGTTCCCAGTTTGAATAAAAACATGATCTTGGACAGAGCTATGATTCTACCAAATTTTCTTATTGTCGGTGCCATGAAAGCTGGAACAACCACTCTGGCTGATTATTTGCACGCCCATCCATCCTTGAAAATCTCCTCTCAGGAGATTCATTTTTTCGACCGTGATATAAACTACAAAAAGGGTCTTGATTGGTATTCGAAAAAACTGCAAGGATTTTCATATTATCTGCCCCACTCGTTGAAAATTAGCAATCCAGAACAGTGCTACTATGGTGACAAAACACCAACCTACTCCTATAAAAAAAAATGTGCCAAAAGAATAAAAGAAACTTTGCCCAGAATAAAAATTATCTGGAGTTTTCGCGATCCCTCCATTAGAGTCTATTCAAACTATCTGCATGCAAAAAGAAACGGAGGAGAATTACTGGATTTCAGGGAAGCAGTCAATAGAGAAAAAGAAAGAATTAAATCCAATATTTTCTGGGGATATGTAGAGAGAAGCAAATATGCTGTTCAAGTCAAAAGATTTCTGGAGTTCTTTGACAAAAAACAGATGCATTTTATGCTTTTTGAAGACTTTCTTAAAAACAAGCAAAAGGAATTGAAAAAAGTCACAGATTTTCTTAGTGTAAATCCTTTAGGCGAAAATCTTCCTGAATTTCACTCCAACAAAACAAAAATGCCTTTTTCTTACAAATCACTCTACTATTCCCGTCAAATTGGAAAACGTCTGGGACCACCGGGAAAATTAATTTATTATTCTACCAAGGGAATAAACCTCATCCTGCCAAAGCCGAAACCACAAATACCCCCGGATATTAAAGAAGAACTGGACGAATATTTTGTCCCTTATAATGAAAAATTAGCAAAACTTACCGGCCTTGATCTTTCAAGTTGGGATGAGAACTAGATAGTTCCAATAGCAAACTTCTTCACCATCCAAAACCCCCATTCTGGGACGGGAACTAGATAATCAGAGAAAACTGATTGTTTGATGATTGAACAGTTAAACCCTTGAGTTTATTTACTTTGTGGTTACATTTTGCTTCATGAAAAATAAACAAAAACAGCAAAACAATGACAAACATGCAAAACATGCCAAGATGTTCAAGAAGAAATTCTGGATCAGTTTGCTTCTTTCAATTCCGGTTCTGGTTCTGAGCAAATCTCTTCAGAACTGGGTTGGGCTGGATCTACCGGATTTTAGAGCTCAGAAATGGATAGTTTTCCTTTTCAGTACCATTGTTTTCGGCGTAGGTGGCATTCCCTTCCTCAAAATGTCGGGGAAAGAGTTGAAAAATAAAAAACCGGGAATGATGACACTGATCTCATTGGCAATTTCTGTATCATATCTGTACAGTGCCGCCGGCATATTTGCAAAGTTGGGCAACATATTTTTCTGGGAACTGGTGACTCTGATCGATGTGATGCTTTTAGGTCACTGGCTCGAGATGAAAAGTATCAATAAAGCCACAGGAAGCCTTGATGAATTGGCCAAGCTGGTTCCGGATCAAGCCCTGAAGATTAAAGAAAATGGAGACAAAGAGGAAGTTTCAACAGAACAATTGCAAAAGGGCGATCTTATCCTGATCAAGCCCGGAGCTTCAATCCCCCTCGACGGCAAAGTTGAATCGGGAGAATCATACGTTAACGAAGCAATGCTGACCGGAGAATCCAAGCCCCAAAACAAACAACCTGGGGACAAAGTCATCGGTGGAACCATAAATCAGGATGGTTCATTGCAGGTTAGAATCACTTCAAACCATGAAGAAAGTACTCTCTCCGGCATAATGAAACTGGTAGCCCAAGCGCAGAATTCAAAAACGCCCACCAGACTGCTGGCTGACAAAGCAGCCGGTTTGCTTTTCTATCTGGCTCTGTTTACAGCTATTACTTCAACTATAGTCTGGACTTTGCTCCAAGGATTTCACCTGGGTGTTCTCAAAAGAACTGTCACAATTTTGGTGATTGCCTGCCCCCATGCTCTGGGTCTGGCTATTCCGCTGGTTATTTCCATTATTACCTCAATCTCCGCAAAACATGTTCGCGAAGGAAGCCGGAAAACAGTAAAAAAACTTAATGAACAGGGTATCAAGGTTGCCATGATCACAGGTGACAATGAAGGAGCAGCAAAGAAGACAGCCCAAGAGCTCGGGATCGAAAACTATTACTCTGAGATTCTCCCCGATGAAAAAAGCAAAATTATCGAAGATCTCAAAGAAAAATTAGGCAAAACTGCCATGGTTGGAGATGGAATCAACGACGCACCCGCTCTGGCCACCGCTGATCTGGGAATTGCCATCGGCAGCGGAACTGATGTCGCAATTGAAAGTGCCAGTATTATCTTGCTCAAAAACAGACCCACTGATATATTAAAATTGCTGAAAATTAGTAAGATAAACAGGAAAAAGATGATCCAGAATCTTTTTTGGGCTGCCGGATACAATCTGCTGGCACTGCCTATTGCAGCAGGGGCCCTGACTGTTTATGGAGTAACCATTTCCCCGGCAACCGGTGCAGTTTTCATGTCTCTAAGCACTATTATTGTTGCCTTCAACGCCCAACTTCTGAAATTAGTATCTTTTTCAGACTAATGGGTTGAAAAGGGGATATTTTTTCTTCCCTATTTCCAGAGGAGGGTGGATGAGGAACTTTCCCCACTTTAATTAAAATGGAGCTTAAATGTCTCATCATACGGTCAAAGACGGCTACAAAAAATTAGTAGACAGAATTAACAGGTTTCCCCAGGGAGCCCCACCCTCTGAACTTCTTTTCAAGATCCTGAAGCTACTTTTCAGCGAAAAGGAAGCTGAACTTGTGGCCAAAGTTCCCATAAAACCCTTTACTCTGGCTAAAGCTGCCAAGTTATGGAATCTGTCTGAATATGAGGCTGAAAAAGTTCTGAACGAATTGGCGCAAAAGGGCATTATTCTTGATATTATTGAAGATGGAGTTCAAACTTATCTGCTTCCTCCCCCCATGGCCGGATTTTTTGAATTTTCGCTGATGCGAGTGCGAAGCGATATGGATCAGAAGGCACTGGCCGAGCTTTATTATCAATATCTCAATGTGGAGGAGGACTTTATCAAAAACCTTTTTGTCCAGGGGGAAACCAATCTGGGCAGAGTTTTTGTAAACGAAGAGGCTCTTTCCGCCCAAAATATGCTGACCGTTCTCGACTACGAAAAAACATCCCATATTATCGAAACCGCCAGTCACATAGCTGTTGGTACCTGTTATTGTCGCCACAAAATGTTGCATCTTGGCAAAAATTGCGATGCACCCCTGGATATCTGTCTTACCTTCAACAATTCTGCCCAATCCTTGATAAAACACAAAATAGCCAGAGAAATTGACCGAGAAGAATGCAAGGCAATTATTCAAAAAGCCGAAGCCTACAATTTGGTTCAATTTGGAGAAAATGCTCAAAAGGGAGTTAATTTCATCTGCAATTGCTGCGGCTGTTGTTGCGAAGCATTGTTGGCCGCCAAACGCTTTGGCATGTTGAATCCGGTGCAAACCACGGCTTTTCTGCCTCAAATCGACACCGAAGCCTGCACCGGTTGCCAGAAATGTATAGAAGCTTGCCCGGTTGATGCTCTGGAACTCATAGAAAATACAAACAAAAATACAGTCCGGGTTAATACAGATCTTTGCCTCGGTTGCGGAGTTTGTGCAAACAACTGTGCAACCAAAGCCATCTCCATGAAAAGACGTCCGGAACATATTATTACCCCGATTGATTCTGTCCATCGCACCGTAATGATGGCCATTGAACGCGGCAAATTGCAAAATCTTATTTTCGACAACCACGCCCACCTGAACCACCGGGCAATGGCCGCCATCCTCGGAGCAATCCTCAAACTGCCACCAATAAAACAAACCCTGGCTCTAAACCAGGTAAAATCAAAATACCTGGGCTGGCTCCTGGAAAAAACATATTAATAGTATATTTATATTATTTTTTAAAAGGTTAGTATATTTGAAATTCTAGCGAAGATTTTAAACTTTTCCCTGTAGTGAGATTGCACTTCCAAGTGCCGGGAATCCTGTGTTTATCTTTGATTTTAAACTGAAAAAATGAACGACTTTTATTTGGTCTTACATTTTCAACTCTGGAACTAATTACTTTTCCTTGTGGATTAAGGATTTGCCACCGAGCTTTAATAAGAGGATGACGGTTTATCCATTCTACAATACATCCCAAGTTTTCTCCTGAAGAAAAACTTTTTCTGGAACCAACAAACCATGGTAGTCTATGAATATATTTTATTTCTGTAAGATATGTCCACTTGATTGAATTATTTGCTTTTATATGTCCTTCTAAATCCTTTGCTCGCAGCAATCTGCTCAACCAGCCATTATTCACAAAGTAATAATCTGCTATGGCTGGTCTGAAATAAAAAACCCCGTAAATATTAAATTGATTATAATTATGGTTTATAAATTTCTGCAAAAGAGCAATCCCATGAAATCTTTCAGAAGGCCACTTGACAGATTTATATTTTTTTCTCAAAAATTCTCTGTACCATTTTTTGTTTTTATCCAAATACATTCCTTTGGTTACAACAACTTTGTCTTTTTCTTGTGGATGAAGTGAAAATGCTTGATACCAAAGAGTAAAACTGGCTCCATCAGTATCTGAGATAACTATTGAATTTTCAGGAAGCTTTTCCCAGACCTGTTTTCCAAAATAATGGGCAAGATTAAATTTA
>JAQICJ010000216.1 GCA_027858615.1 Deltaproteobacteria bacterium | reverse complement strand
AAGTGCAAATTTGAACTAAAGAATATTTTGGGTAGACAGGTAAGTCCTTAACCCCCTTAGGGAGAAAAAAAGAAAAAAATTTACAAACTGGGACTTCAATACTACAATGTAGTTAGATGTAGGAGGAAGTATGCTGTTACTTTATATGATATTGAATTCCATGATTAGTCCAAAGATTGATATAGTGATGGATCCAGGTCATGGGGGCACAAATTTGGGAGCCAAAATATATGGTAGAAAAGATCTGCATGAAAAAGATCTTACTTTGAAATTTGCTTTTCTGATAGAAAAAGCGATGAAGAAGAAAGCCATTAACCTCAGGTTAACTCGCAGAAAGGACAAATATCTAACCTTGATGCAAAGAACTCAGATTGCCAGAGAGATAAAACCTCAATGCTTTATTTCTCTTCATTTCAATGCAAGTGCTTTGCATAACAAACAAGGAATCGAAATCTATTTCCCCCCTGTTCTTGCATCTGAATCTGTAGAATCAGAATATAAGCACAATAAAATGAGATTAAACCTGGTAAAAAATAAGTTCAGTTCCGGAAAAATCCTGGCAGATACCTATCTTCATCAATATAAAAGACTTGGAAAAGCAAATTTATCCAGAAATTTAGCAAGAAAACTCGGCTGGAGACTTTTGGCAAAAAAGTACAAAATCAATAATATACAACAAGGCAATTATGATGTTTTGCTGAACAGCGGAGTCAGAGCTGTTTTGTTTGAAGGAGGATTTATTGATAATGTGAAGGGAGCCAAAAAAGTTATGGATTCTGAATATTTAAAACAATTGGCAGATGATTTTACCAATTCACTGCAAGGAATCTGCTATTAAACAAATTGATGGTTATCCCCTGTAAAGTTATTTTAAATTCTTAATCTTTGAAAAAAATCAACTGAACAAAATAATTACAGTATAATTATAAAATACAAGTGGGGAAGTTGGAATTTGAGAGATATTTTCTCAACCAACTTAGGGAAAAATCGTTATTCTTCGCCCTGGGTTTTGAAACTGGTTGCAAGCCACGGCTTGGCAACAATGAGAAGAACAGGAGTTATCATGGCAACTATACCGAAAATAAGCCACATCTGTT
Source organism: Deltaproteobacteria bacterium (assembly GCA_027858615.1). GTDB lineage: Bacteria > Myxococcota_A > Polyangia > HGW-17 > HGW-17 > JAQICJ01. Next base: position 5,688 of record JAQICJ010000216.1, on the reverse strand, counting down.
CAGTTGCAATTGTACCATCTTTGGGGCAATATTTCGCCAGAAACAACCCTGCGTAGAGACTGGCAATCACCTTGGTAAGAAACCAGGGGAATTGAGCTACACCCATATAGGCTCCGGTCTTTCCTTCAGGAGCGATTTCTGCTGCCAACTGTAGAAAACGAGGCTGCCACATGGCCTCACCAATGGTCATAATCAGAATATATCCACCCAGAGTGAAAATATTGTTACCTGCCACAAACAAAAAGGTGGGAAGAGCCATAACCAGAGTACCAACGATCATCATATTGTAGATTTTGCGCTTCATGGTGATAGCTGTGATAATAGGAACGAGAATAAAAATAAGCAGCGGATTCAAATTTACAGCTGCTTCGAAATTTTCTCCAACCCAGCTTCCCTGGAAGGCCCGGGAGACGAATTTAGGCATGACCAGCCAATTATAGGCAAATAAAGTCTGAACCGGAATCAGGGAGAAGATCAAAAAACTGAATTTAGGATCTGCCAAAGGATGTTCTTTGAACCAAGTCAAGAGATTGAAGGACTTTCCTTCTTTGGCTACAGCTTCAACTTCGAGTTTTTCAACTTCTTCTATTTCTTCATTAATCGTGTTTTCTTCGCCAGTTTCAGATTTTTTTTCTTTCTTTTCAAGCTCAGCCTTTTCTTTGGCACGTTCAGTTGCTCTTTTTACAACTTTTGAAGTCAAAATAATCGATGTCCCAATTAATGCTACCAGTGTGATCCCAGAAAATACCCAGTAGGTTCCACTGATCTCAACACTTCTCCTGATGGGAGAAAAGAAACTCGGAAGCCATCCCCCCAAGTTCATCAAGGCATAAAGCATTGCATATCCCATAGTTGCAGTTGCAGGTGTAGTAAATTGTTTGACAGCTGAATAAGCTGCAGGCTGGTACATGCCATACCCCAGGATAATAAGAAACAACCCCCCTATTGAAATGAAAAATGCTGAAGACCACAATCCGGTGCTAATGCCCGAATATGGTATATATGCAAGAACAACTCTACCCACAAGCATAAGACAAAGGGCCAGCAAAATAGCTTTTCTTACTCCGAACCTGTCGGAAACACCACCAAATAAAAACATGGAAAAAGTGATGCCGTAGGTTAAAAATCCGACCATATAACTTGACCAGGTATCTCCGAGGCCAAGATATTGAGTATAATACATGGTCAGATAACCAAGCATGCCAAAATAAACCATGCCTTCAAAAAGATAGGAGAGATTGATCCCCCACAGAGCTCTTGGTGCATGAACCAGATCAACAAAAGGCTTAACTATTTCCTGTAAAGGATTTTTAACTTCTTTTGGTGCTTCAGACATCTTGGTACCTCGTAAAAAAATTTGGGATAAGAATTAAACGGATTTAAATATAACTGACTATGGATAAAATGTTTTTCACAAACACCCCTTTCTTTTACAATATCTTTAATATCAATGATAGAATTAATTTGGAAAAATTTAGTGGTTTACTCTCCCTTGTTTTTCAGTGTGGTTGGAAAATTGAAGGTTGAAAATTTCAAACAGAAAGAGAAAAAACCTAACCCCCTTAGGGATTACTTAGAAGGAGATGTAGTTTATTTGGTATTCAGATCAAATCTGTATTGGAGACTGAAGGCAATTACAGAGGTCCATTTGGTGAGGTCTATCTCGGGGTTGGAATCGTTTTCTTTGTCAGAATCGAGGGTATCATCAAAATAGTTAGTGGTAGTAAGGGCGAGGTTGATATCGAGATTGTCCATCAATCTGGCTCGCAAGCCACCGCCTACTGTGATGCAATCTAGCTGTGGTCTGAACATGTCATAAACATATTTGTCGGCACCACTGTTTGTATACATTGCTCCAAAACTGAACTCAAACATTTTGTTGAGAGACCAGGCTACAGAGGTTGAAATTTCAAAACCGTTGTCGAATTCATCTTCGCTGTAGTTTTCGTTCTCGGGATCTTCCCAGGTTGCCATTTTATTGAGATAAATGTTCATATTTGCTTCAAATCTGAACTGATTGAATTTATAAGAAGCTCCCAGACCAATAACCGGAGGAAGGTCTTCTCTGTAATCACCAGGTGCATCTCCTCCCAGAACGAATTCATAGTTGTCATATTCCCAATCAAGAACTACTCTGGTTTCGTAGCGGGCTGCCAAAAGCAAATTCTTCATGGGGCGGAAGTTCAGGGAGATAACTCCTCCAAATCCAAGGGAAGAAACTTCATATTTCTGTAAAGTACCTGTGTTTCCAAACAAAGTACCATTGGCATCAACGCTGCCTGTGGCTGAAACCAGTCGCAGGGCCATACCCAGAGAGAACATTTTGGAAAATTTGTAGGAAGCTCCCATGGAAACAGCATAATGAGCGGCAAACCCTTCGGCATTAATATCTTCCTGGGGAGAGGTTCCAAAGATGATGCCATCTTTGTAATTAAAACTGCCTCCTCCGGCAGGAACAGTAAAAGTTGTAAAAAGAGCCAAAGGACCTTTTTTGAATACAGCAAAAACCCCCGGGAATAGATAAATGGGATCCGTATCTTTGAATTTGTAATACTGGTCAACACCTTCTATGCCATGACTGTATTCTTTAAAGATGAACTGGTTACCCATATTCAAATAAAAACCATCTTGCATCCAGACCAGACCAGCTGGATTATAATGGGCAATATCTGCTGAATCGGTGGCTGCATTTCTGGTGAGAGTGCGATCGTATTCAGTGCTCTGATTGGAATTGTGAATTACTCCTCCGGCCCAGGCAGCCGTAGAAACAAACATTAATAAAATTGCTAAAACAATCTGCTTTGATTTCATGATATCTACCTCTTGAGTTTTTTCTGTCTGACCCTCAGGATAATTCCCAGGTCAAACACTTATTTCAAATTATTATTTCGACTGTGAAACAAATATAAAGTTAAATTCTCATAAAATCTTAATTTTAACAACTAAAAATTTCCTATTTTTTCAAATGGATATAACATTTTTTATGATGCTTGGCGTTAAAAATTCCTGTTCATAATTTTTGAGAACTATTTTGAAAGGCAGTAGCAATTATTATTGTCTGTCAACTTTTCCTGCATCCCTGTAGACTTGTTTTAATAACTAATTGTAATGACATATAAAATATCTGCACGGATTATATTTGTGCCAGTTTAAAATTCCAGTGGCGACCCCAATGCTTTTATTAAGTACAGGGAACAAAAAGATGACGCAAAGAGACATTTTTTCGAAAATTTCAGGTGTTTATTGCAAATAAAAGCAAAATATGAGAAATTTCCTTTTGAGCAATTCCCATCCAAAATGGGATATCAACACCTGCAACCCAAAAGTTGAATTGTTTTGTTTTTTGTAACCAGGTCAATAAAAACAACCTTGTCTGCAATACTTTTGCGTGTTTCAATTCAACTTCAGTCTCATTCAACCAACCGTGAGGAGTCATCAAGATGAGTTTCACCAAAAACCAGATAGCCCAAATGATCGATCATACTATCCTTAAAGCTTCAGCTCGCAGCAGTGATATTATCAAACTGTGTGAAGAGGCTGAACAGCACAACTTCTACTCTGTCTGCATCAACCCTTTTTATGCGTCTCTGGCGGCAGAAAAACTGCAAAACAGCACGGTAAAAGTTTGCGTGGTGGTTGGTTTTCCTCTGGGAGCATCCTGCATTGAAACCAAGGCCCAGGAAGCTAAAAAAGCTGTCAAAGACGGCGCCGAAGAAATAGATATGGTAATAAATATAGGGGCTTTGAAAGACGGCAATTACGAACTGGTGGAAAATGATATCCACATGGTAGCCCAGGCCTGCAAACCCGCCAAATTGAAAGTCATTCTAGAAACCTGCTATCTCAGCGAAAATGAAATCATTAAAGCCTGTAAACTTGCTGCCTCAGCCGGAGCGGATTTTGTAAAAACATCTACCGGATTCGGAGATTACGGTGCCAGAGAGGATCATGTCAAACTGATGCGTAAAATAGTAGGCGAAGAATTCGGGGTCAAAGCTTCCGGAGGCATTTCATCTTCCGAGGATGCTCTTAAAATGATCAAAGCGGGCGCTACTAGACTTGGAGCCAGCAAAGGCATCAAAATTATTTCAGGTTTTGAAAATTAGTATTGGGTTCTACTGCTCCGAGGAAGTATTCTCCTGGAAATCCAACCTGTCACCAACTTTCAGTTCGACCCGGGTCGCTTTTCCTGCAGCCAACTCTAGAACTCCAAAGGCCTCGGGATGATAGCGGGACAATCTCCAGGGTTTTATCTGGTGGCAAATTGCAGTAATTACCCCCTTTTTATCAATAAAAACTACATCAAGGGGTATCTTCATGAAAAACATGTGGATACTCGTACAGGGAACAATCCATATACCTGAGTCCATTCCCAGTTTTTCAACTCCCAGCAGTCCTTTCATCCGGGAAAAGAACCCTGAAGCAACCATCACTTGATCTGCAATTTGCCTTTCCTCATGAATAACCTTGAAAATTTTGCCATTGTTTTTGCGTCCTCGGGGAATCATATCTTTTCTCTTTCCGGAAAATAAATTTAATTGTAAATTCGCTCGAATTATAATAGTTTTTTCAGATTAATTCATCGATATTTAAAAAAAAAATTGATTCTGGCAACTTGCCTTGTTTTGCATGAGATGAATATTCTTTGACAATTAATTTATTTTCAGCCAAGATAAACTATTATTCCATTGGAAAATGGCAAATAGAACATAGTTCCCGTCCCAGAATGGGGGGGTTTATTGACTGAGTAAGAAGTTTGCCTAAAATGCGCGGAATAACTTCGCAGACATAGTTGTTTCTATTTCAAGAAGTTATGACAAAACAGATGAGGCAAAATTCTGTTCTCAGACGGTGACCTTCATTTTTGGGACGGGAACTAAATACCTGACGTTAGAGGAGCACAGGGAAAATGAAATTCTACAGTTTTTCAAAATTACCCCCCGGCATGTTACTGGTTCAGCTTTTAGAACAAAAATTCAACGGTATGCTGACAATTATCCGAGAAGAAGCCAAATTGCAAATATTTTTCAACCAGGGATTTCCGGTAAAATGTAAAAACTCCGGAATAAAATGCCCGAAACAAGATCTGGAACATCAACTTCTCAATCTTTTTACCATGGAAAATGACAATTTCACCCTGGAGCAGCAGCCAGATAAATTCCAGGGAGAAGAAATCAATCCCTTGTCCCTGATCAATCAAGGCATCAAAAAGTGCTATACCGAACAAAGAATCCTCAAAGAAACCAGCAAACTGCTGAAGGATAAATTATATCTTTCACCAAAATTAGATGATTATATCGAACACTTTAATTTTGATGAAAATCAAATGCTGATTATCGACCTGCTCAGAAAAGAACCTCTCAGTGCCAAGGAACTTGCAAAAAAAACCAAATTAAAAGTGATAGAAGTACTCAAAACCATATACGTTTTAGGTAGCTCAAAACTGCTTAAAAATTCGAATACCAGTTCCCCCGCAACATCTCCAGTCTCAACCTCTCCTTCTCAAAACACATCAAAATTGGAACAAGTACTGAACAACCCAGATATATCTAAAGATAACCGCGAACTTGTCAAAGAATTGTCGCAGAATATCGAACTCATTTCAAAAAAGAATCCCTTTGAACGCCTCGGTTTGCAATATGAGGCCACCGACGCCGAAATCAAGGAAGCTTTCAAAAGTAAAGACAA
>JAQICJ010000211.1 GCA_027858615.1 Deltaproteobacteria bacterium | reverse complement strand
GAAATTTACCCAGATCTATTTTGCGGGAAATGAGATAGACCCCTTTTATGATTAAAGGATTAACCAGCATTTGAAATACCTCCTAGTTAGTTCCCATCCCAAAAAGGAAGGTCGCAGTCCTGAGCACGGAATTTGAATTGATTTGCTTTGTCGTAACTTCTAGAAATAGTTGTGGCTATATCTTCGCAGTTATTCCGCGCATCTGAGGCAAACTTCTTACTCAGGCCAATAACCCCATTCTCGGACAGGAACTAGTTAAAAGGGCGAAATTGCACCTTTACCCTTTATTATCGAAAATATTTCAGAGATATCTCCGTTTTTTTAAAAAAAATCTGGTTTTACAATTTTAGCGGAATTTTACAGGGGGTTTGGGAAGAAAGAAGAGGAGGAAAACTCGACCCGGTCAGGGAAAATTTATTTTTTTGGTCGGGGGTTATTTGGCGGTTTACGTATATTCCCCCTGCGAGTGCGACGAGGAATACGTGAAGAAGGTCCTCGGTAAGGCCCCCGGGATAAACCATTTTTTTTGTATTTTCCGTAATCGATCAATCCTCGCCTGCGTGGTTTGAATTTCAGCCTGGTTAATTTGCCACTGATTGACATTCCCAGATAACCATCTGTTCTCTTTCCCTTTTTCTGTAAAGAAAGATCCATTACTTGCAAGGCATCGTGCTTTGCTTTGGTTTTCTCTGAAAATTTGAACTTTAGATACATATTGACATTACTCAATTTAACCGGCTCCCTGAATTTTATGTTTCCTACCAACTCCATTTCTCCGTCTTCACTAATAGTGGTAAAATCTTTAACTTCAGCTGTTCCCTTCTCAATTTTGATGGTCCATGAAAATTTGGAACCCAGATTGAGGGGAGGCAAAGGGAAACCTTCCTTGAAAAAATTTGCTCCCGGTTTGCCTTTAGGTGGCTTCAAAAATGCTGAACTTACTTTGGTTTTGCCATCACCAATAATTGTGTCATAAAAAGTAACATTTATTTCACCATTGGCTTTGCGCCACTTATATTTGCCCAGTTCAATATGACCATCCACACTGATACGTCCTTGAATCGGTAAGGAAATAGCACTTTGAACCCATGGCAATTTGCTTAATTTTAATTTTTCCAATTCAAAATTGAATTTTTGGGTTTCATCTTCTTTATTATAACTGAAATAAACATCCCCCCCGAAAACTTCAAGTTTTAAACTGAAACTCTGCTTTTTCTGTAACAAGTCAAAAATGGAAGCATCCAGACTGACCGTATCTATGGAAATAATTTTTCTTTTCTTGTCCTCAGGAGGGTTATCTTCTCTCAACAAAACATCATTCATTTTAATTGAGGACAAACCCAAAGATATATCGCTGATTTTCACCTGGTAACCAGTGCTGTTTTCCAATTCTGTCTCTATTCTTTCCTTGAGCAGATCCCAATCCATCAGTAAATTGAAAACAAAATAGAAAGTCAGCATGCTTAACAGGGAATAACCTACCCATCTCAGAATTTTTTTAAATAAAGGTGTTGAAAACATATTTTTTATCCAAATCTTTTATAGTACCTGAAACATGCTCTGGTTTTTTGCCTATTTCAAATATGATAAGTAGAAAAAATCGAATACCAGATTAATCTTTCAGGTTTTTTTTTATTTTCCTTTTTTCTTTTTCTTCTTTTTATCTTTGCTTTTACTTTTGAGTTCAGCACTGCTTTTCTTGTGATATGAAGATACTGTCATCTTCTGATCAAGACGATCATGCTGCCCCCTGCGTGGTGAGATAGTGAGTCCTGTAACCATTATCAAAAATCTACTGTTTTCCAGATTTTGCATAAATCTGCTGACCTTTTTTAAAGTCACGTCATGAAATTCAATTTGAACTGATTCTTTGTGATATTCCTTGTTTTCTCCTAAATCTTCAGTTTTTTTAGGAATAAAATTGGAAGCTTTTAAATCAAATTTTTGAGCCATATTATCAAGATGTCCTTGTAACATGGGTGGTTTTCTAATTGCTTTCATTTCATAAGAAGCCATCAAATCTTTGGTTTCCTGAACCTTACCTCTGTTTCTTTTCAAAAGGCTGATGGCTTTTTTGAGCTCTTCGATTCTAGTACGCTTTTTTTCAAAAGAATCAGAAATCAGAAAAATCATAACTGAGGCAATAAAAATAATCGATAACGTGCCGGCCGCTACAAGCATTTTTCTTTCCCGCAAAGAAAGATCATCATAGAATTTTTCTACTTTAGCAAATATTTTCATAATGTTCCTCTACAGACAATTCATCTTTATATCCAAAGAGAATTGTCTTTTTTCATTTTCACCTTCACCAATTGATTTAATTTTCCCGGTTTTTATCTCTTCAAAACAAGATATTCTTTCCAACCCTTGAATTATTTCATCTACATCTTCAGCTGAATCCACAACTCCGGAAATTTTTACTTTTCCGGTTCTGATCTGAATCTTGGTAATGTCAAGTGCAATGGGTTTAAAAACCTTTTCTTTTTCACTTTCCTTATTTTCATCATCTATTTTCGCAGAAACTTTGGACTCAGCCTGTTCTTTTTTCTCATTTTTATTGTCTGTTTTTGCATCTTCTGACTTGTTTTCTTCACCGCTTTCCTTTGAACTTTCCTCCTCTTTTACCTTCTTCCGGGGGGGGAGATTAGCAGAGATTTTGCTTAAAATTGTGAAGGCACTCATTTCAGGAACGGGAGTCTCTGAAATTGATCCCTGCTTGCTTCTGCTTTTTCTCTTTTTAACCCTGCGGTTAATCCTGTAAGGATCAAATATTGTTTTTCCCAGAACCTCTCTTGACATCTGTCCCACAACTCCGAGGAGGGCTTCTTCTTCTCTTTGCAACCTGTCCAGCGTAAGAAAACCAGAAATCAGCAACATGACAAAAAACAGAGTCATTGAAAATAAAACAGTTCTGATTTTATCTTTCACCAGTGAGTAACCGGCATTTCTAGCAAATTCTCCACTCCTGAAATCAATAAATTGTGAAGAAGATAAATCTGATGTCATGCCCAATGCAATCAAAGAATTATTAACCAAAGACTGTTCTGGTAAAGGCAATTTTGAAATTTCCACAGGCAAAGAAAAAACATCTTCTGCAAAAGGAATAATTCCGTCAAGGGCTGCCCCTTCTCCCGCTAGATAAATTTTTTCTATTTTCTGATCAGCCAGATCAGACGATACCAGTAAAAAGCGACGCCAGTTTTCCATCTGTCGCAATAATTGATTCCTCATGATCTTCTGGTATTCTTCCTCATCACCTGAAGGTTCACGTAATTGTGCCGAATTGAAAAACCAATTTTTCATTTGGGTGGTGCTTTGATTAAATTCATTAGCCAGCTTTTCTACAATTGTTTCCAAGCCGGTTTTTATGATCCTGCCAGTTTTCAATTTTCCATTTTCAATCAAAGCCAATTCCGTGAATTTATCACCGAAATTTACAGCCACCAACGGATAATCCACTTTGGGAACCTGTATCACCAGTCTGCAGGGCGAATAGATCAGATAACTCACCTCCCCGCCTGCATCCTCAACTGTCTTGATCAGATTTTCTATGTACTCCCTTTCAGCCCCTCCGGTGAAAATTCTGGTTTGATTTCCACTGCCTGAAGTGTGAAGATCACCATGTGCTACAACCACATCTTCAATATCAAGGGGAATCATATCTCCCAATTCATATTTGATCAAAGATTCGATCTTTCTGTAATCATCAAAGGGGAAAGACAAAATTCTTGAATAAACATTCTGGTTGATATTGATAATGAGACTATTTTTACCCAATGGGAGTCTGGCAACAAGATCAGTTATCGCAGGCATTAATTTTTCATTCAATTCAAGAGGTCGTTCAATAACTTTAAGCAATTTTATCTGCTTGCGGCTGATTTCAATAATTCCCCCACGAAGATAATTACTTCCAATATCAAGTACATATTTTTTACTATTCATTAATTCATATCTCCAAATACAACTGCCTGGAAAAGTTAATACTCTCTCCAATAAACAAAAGAACCCTGTTTTCCGGAAACCATCGACATGGACTGCTGATCCCAGACTACATCCACCAAATGCCTGGTTTTACCGACAATACCAAAAGTCTTTATTCGATAGAACCTTTTGGGACTGTTAACTATTAATTTCTGCAATTTGGTCTGATCAATTTCGACACCGGTCACCTCGGCATCAGCTATTCCGTCATTACCAATATCACCCATCGTATCAGCATTCATACCCAGAGCTGAAGACATGAGACTGCCGGCAATGCCTGGATTGCCTACCGCTTGGGCAAAAGTAGATGGATCCTTGCAAATTGCCATTAATTGAGGGGCTACTGTAGTTGCCAGTATTTTCAGTTTTACCGGATCGGAAAGCACTGGATCGGCTTGATTTTTGGCACTTGCCATGATAATTCCTGCCACCAGTTGCCAATTGTCTTTATCTACAGCACAAAGATTGATCTGGCAAGATCCATACACGGTCAAACTGCGTCCAAAATTGGTCCAGAAAATCTCGTCAACTCCTTTGATCAGTCTGATTTCCTGGTTGGAATCAAGCACATTGTTTTTTGAAACAAAAGGATGGGGTCTAGATTTGTAATAACCGTCTTCGTCCCCTCCGGAAACAGCCATCCCGCTTTGATCCAGATCAATAAAATCTATAATGGCCGCAACCTGCTGTTGTCGGTCAAAAACATCTGTATTGCTGTTGGCTCTGTCAAACAGTTCATCATACCTTCTTGATAAAAATATACTGAGCAGTTGAGTTGTCAGCAAATCCACATGGGCCGGCGAAACTGCGCAATTGACATTAATTTTTCCATCTTCTGACTCGAAGGTCTCCAAACCACCGCTGCCTTGAGAAGGTTTGAGACCCAATCCTTCAATATTAACATCCACTAATTCTCTCAAACTTTCACCGCTCTCAAGAAACATGGGCATGAGCATGGGAAGAATATTGCCCATATCAAAACCCATTCCGGAAAGCATGGGATTGGAATCAAAATATTTAGCCTGAATTTTAAGGAATAAACGGGTAATTTCCAAAGCGCTGTAAGATAAATATTTTGCTTTAAGCTTGTCGCGCTGATTTTGAACTTCTTTGAGCTCCTGGCTTGTCCGCAGGATAAAGACCTGCAAAAGCACAGCCAGAATAGATATGGACATGGTGACAATAAGCAGGGCAAAGCCTTTTTGACTATTAATTCTGTTCTGAGTCCAGCTTTCAGAGATATTGGAATTACCTGATGAATAATCAGTTTCTTCAAAATTATGAATTTTACTGAAAAAACTCATCTGGTTACTCCTTTATTGGTTTTACTGGAAGAACCTTTTTTGCTGGTTCCTGAACCGCTGGCAGAACCCGGGTTTATATTCATGTAATTACTTGATGCCGCTCCTCCTGGAGTAAGATTTATGGATTCAGTCAATTTGGGTACAACTGTGGAATAGAAATGAAGCTCATATTCATCTCCATTAGTAACCACAAGGTGAATTCTGATAATATCGGGTAATATGTTGGATTTTCCCTCAACATTGGTAGTATCCCATTCTTCCAACCATTCATCCTGTCTGGCATCATAAAACTCCAATACCAAATATTTTACCCCGGGGATCAATTCTCTGGAAACTCCGACCAGTTCCTCAAAAGGCAGATTATCAAGATGGTAGCTTTCTTTGCGAACTAGAATAAACTTGCCGGGACGCTCTGGATCATCCACAAATTTATAACCAACGGCACAAGTATCAGCTTCTTTCGAATTTTTGGTGGAACGAACATGGTTAAAGGTGGAAAACTGAAGATTTGTGCCACCGATATCGGGAAATCCTTTAAAAAAAGTGCGCCTTTCGGGAAGATTCATATTTTCGCCCAGAGACAGATAGGCTGAAGACAAATCTGCTTGCAACTTGTTTAAACCAGATCTTATCCTGAAATATTGTTCCATCCGAACCTGGTGTTTCTGCTGGGTTTTTCTGGAAGTATAAATGATGCTGTATATCATTGAAGTAATAAAAGCTATTATGGAAAAAACCACCAGAACTTCAATCAAGGTAAAACCTTGTGGTAAATTATTGAATTTCATGTGAAAGTTTTTTCGTTTGTTTTTCATCGGCTTATCTGGCTTTTCATGGATTATTGGATCCGCTGTTCTTACTGTTTCCCTTGGTACCGGTATTAGCTCCCGGAATACTCGGAATATTTCCCGGGGAAATCAAGGAACGGGTTAATTCGTTGGTATCGGTGAAATAAGCTACCAGCTCCATTTGTCTCATTTTGCCGGCTGCCTTCCATTTGACTGTAACCGTGACCTTTCTCACTGCCTCCTCAAGTACATTCTGGATCGAACTTAAAGCCGGTGCCAAAAAACGACCGGCCATTGAACTGATACTGTCGCCAAGCTCAGAGTCTCCACCCATTCCAGGCATAAACTGATTAATCAGGTTAGAAATAGGCGAAGAAACAACTTCTCCGGTTTCAGGATCGATATTACCTTCTTCTCCACTGTTTTGTCCGCCAAGCAATTTTTCCTGCAACATATTGATATCAGGGATAATTATTTTCTCTATCAAAACACAATATTCAAAACGATCTACTTCTTCATAACCATCATCGGCGAATTCACCGCAATATTCATCTTCAAAGGAACCAAAGCCCTCTTTGCGCATCAACATTTCAGTATTATCCATCTTGGCTTTGACCAGATAGATAGCTTGAGACAACAACCGGGATCTGACAGATTTTTTTACTGCTTCCGTTTGATCCCTCAAAATCCATCCGATTGAAATTGAAAGTATCGCCAAGGCAATAATCACTTCTATCAGGGTAAAACCTGTTTGGAATCTGAGTCGTTTGGAACAGGACCTGTTTGTATGCTTTTTCATCTTTCAGTCCTCCTCAATTCTCAAATCATTGCCAACAGCATCTATACAAATATCTTTGGGAATTTCATCAGCAATCAGATATTTAATCTGTCCCGATGATTGTCTTATCCATAAAGTAGAAGTGGTTCCACTGTCAGATTCGATAGTTACAATCACCTCCTGGCCATTACCGTCAGGACCGAATACAAGTCCGATTTTGCCTTCAGTATATTCACGATTGATGCAAGGAAAAAATACTCTGTTAATTCTTACAGTTTCAAGTTTGGTTTTTACAGCCATCCTTGTTTCCGGCTTTTTCCATTTGGTTTCCGGAGGCATAAACGGCTTTCCCAGATCATCAGGACCAAGGGGACCTGTGGGATCAGCAGGATCATACCGAGGCCATTCTTCAAAAATTATTTCTTTTTCATCTTCATCCTTTATTTCCGGATCCAAAACAGGAATTCTGGTGTCTGAAGGCAGCATTTCTACATGAACTTCAGGACTTGAGGCATCAAGATCCAGAACCAGGCGATGATAAAGCCGGCTGGTTCTGGCCAAAGATGAGGTAAATCTGACAGCAGCGGAAAATTTGCGGGAAGCTTCTCGGAGCTTCATCCTCGGATAAAATTTAAAGGCAAAGAGAACTACCCCCAGCATCAAACCTATAATCGCCATTACGACAATTATTTCAATCAGAGTAAAACCTGAGCTTCCTTTGTTATACTCTGATGTGGCAGAATTAGCGCTCATCGCAACCATCACTCTGCAAATCATCCGGAGTACCAAAACTTTCATCTTCTCCGGCTGAAATCACACACGGACCGGAAGCTCTGCCTTCGGCTCTGACGTTGGTTCCCCAAGTGTCTTTAACATCTTTTTCCTTGAACATTCCTTCCTGAACCAATCCTTCCAGAACTGCCTGAGCCTCTTTCTTTTTGTACTCAGGCTCCTCAGAGTTTTCGACAATAATACGCTCTATTTTATTTAACTGGAGTTGAGAAGCTTTTTTCTTGGCCCGCCGAAAACGAGGCATGATGCCGAAAGTTACAACCCCTATTATCATTCCGAGAATAACAATAACGATCATGATTTCAATGAGGGTCATACCTTTTTGGCCAGCTGTTGCTGTGGATTTTAAAAATGATTGTTTTTTCATACGATAACTCCTTTATTAGAGGCCCAGATTATTCATCTGCATAATAGGCATTAAAATTGAAAATACGACAAAAGCTACAATAGCACCCATGAATACTATCATGATAGGTTCCAGAATTGATGTTAACTGGGTAATTGTTGTTTCAACTTCGTTGTCATAAGCCAACGCGACATTTTCCAGCATTTCTTCCAATTGTCCTGATTTTTCTCCAATGGCTATCATATGAGTAGCCAGAGGGGGAAATTCACTGGATTGATCCAAAACGGAGCCGATGCTGCGACCTTCTTTGATGGCTACTTCAATTTCACCAACTACTTCGCGCAAAATCATGTTGCCCATAACCGTTCTGACAATATCCAGAGACTTCAAAATTGGAACTCCTGATGAAAGCATAATTCCCAATGTACCCGAAAATCTGGAAATGGAGATCCTTCTTATCAACTCGCCGACAAGGGGAACTTTGAGCAAAAAACCATCCCAGATCCAACGACCTTTTTTGCTTTTTTTCCATTTTTTGAAACCGAAAATACCCAGCGCCACTGCAATGAAAAATTCCAGCCAGTAACTGGCAAAGAAATTGCTAGTGGCAATCAACATGGTAGTATACCAGGGCAGCGTTTGATCGGTATCTTCAAAAATACTGATGACGTTGGGAACAACACTTGTCATCAAAATGGAAATAATAATGATAGTAATAAAGATCATTATGATGGGATAAGTCATTGCACCTTTGATTTTATTACGAATTTTCTGTTGTTTTTCCAGAAAATCGGTGAGCGAGAAAAGAACATCATCCAGATTTCCCGCTGCTTCACCAGATCTGACCATACTTACGTAAAATTCGTTGAAAACCTTCGGATGCTTATTGAGGGACTGGGCCAGGGAATTACCTTCGTTAACCGAGCGCTTCACCTGAGAAATAATCGTCCCGAGCTTTCTTCTTTTTTTATCGTCTCTCAATTGGTCAGCAATAGCCTCCAAGGATTCAGTCAAAGGAACACTGGCTTTGATCAAAGTTGCCAACTGCCTGGTAACCAATCCGATATCAGCTACAGAAATACTGTTCAAAAAGGGTATTTCTATTTCTTTTCTTAAACCTTCGCCTTTATCTGCGGCCTTTTTCGCTTCCTGTAAATACAAACCTTCCTGTCGCAACAGATCCCGCAAAGATCTTTCTGAATCGGCATCTTTGGTTCCGGTAACGATTTTTCCAGATTTGTCGATACATTTATATGAAAATACGGGCATAAAACTCCTAAACCAAATCCTCGGCAGTTACCAACAAGACTTCCGAGATGCTGGTAATTCCAGAAATAGCTTTACGCATTCCATCCTGCCTCAACGTGTTGAGTCCTTTGCGCATGGCCGCTCTTTTAATTTGATTGGCATCGATCTTTTTCATGGAAAGAGCTCTGATCTCATCATCTATTTCCATCAGTTCATAAATACCTGTTCGTCCCTGGTAACCTGTATTCATACAGGAGTCACAGCCTTTAGCGCGAAAAACATGGCCCGGGGGAGGTATAACAAAATCATCACTCACCGGATATCCGTTAATTTCTCCTTCAAAAAAATGTTCAGGATCAAACCCCATGGTATTGATTTCTTCGGGAGTAGGCCGATAGACCTCTTTGCAGAGCGGACAGAGTTTCCTGACCAGCCTCTGAGCCAAAACTCCGTTAAGTGAAGAAGAAACCAGAAAAGGCTCAACCCCCATGTCAACCAGTCGAGTAAGAGCTCCCGAGGAATCATTGGTGTGAACAGTGGATAAAACCAGATGGCCAGTAAGTGAAGCCTGTATAGCTATTTCAGCTGTTTCAAGATCACGAATTTCACCAACCATGATTACATCCGGATCGTGACGCAAAAAAGACCTGAGACCAGCGGCAAAACTCAGATTAATTTTGGGATTAACCTGGACCTGACTTATTCCTTCAAGTTGATATTCAACAGGATCTTCAATAGTTAGAATATTCTTTTCAGGTGAATTGATCTTGTTGAGAGACGCGTAAAGAGTGGTTGTTTTACCAGAACCTGTAGGACCAGTGACTAGAACAATCCCATGGGGACGCTGGATAAGATCATCCATGATTTTGAGTTCGCGAGGTGCAAATCCAATATCACTGAGAGCCAGCAAAATAGAACTTTGATCGAGCAGACGAATGGTTATTCTTTCGCCTTTGGCAGTAGGAATAGTGGCAACACGCATATCTATGTCACGACCGGCGATCCTTCTTCTGATTCTGCCATCCTGGGGCAGACGTTTTTCAGCTATGTCCAGTCCGGCCATAATTTTGACCCTGGCAATAATTGCACTCAGATAATTTTTGTTGGCATGCTTGGTTTCGTAAAGTACTCCATCAATGCGATATCTAACTACCACCTCTTTTTCACCAGGTTCAATATGAATATCGGAAGCTCTTTCTTTGGCAGCATTAAAGATAATGGCATTAACCCATCTAATGATGGGAGCTTCATCTTTCATGTCGATAACATCTACCAGATCTGCCACTTCGACATCTTTAAAATCTTCATCCTCTTCGAGTTCCACAGATTGTGCCTTGCGGGTATAGGTTTTGTTAATCAAAGCCATAAGTCGCTGGCTTTCCATGAGGGTAATCTCAACCTCTTGGGAAAGACGACTTGAAACATCATCGATAATCCAATAGGCCATGGGATCAGAAACAGCCACCAGAATGTGTCCGTTTTCCAGATACCAGAGGGGAAGAACTTTATTTTGTTTCAAATAGTTGATGGAAATATGATCGAGAAGAGATAGATCGACTTCTTCCGACTCAGGGGTTTTTTCTTGAAAATAAAGACCTTGTTGTTCTGCCAGAGCCTGTAACAACTGGCTTTCAGTTATTGCATTATTATCAATTAACATTTCTCCCAGACGCATATCTTTATCTTTTTGCTGATCCAATGCTTTTTGCAATTCCACAGGATCAAGCCCAAACCTTCTATTTAAAATTTCGCCGATAAGCCGATGAGCCTTAATCATTGTTTATCCTTTCCTTTGCTTTGATTGGACTGATCGGTTTCAGGCTTATTTTCTAACGGTTTTTCCTTATTTTCCTGTATTTTGTTGAGCATTTTTTGCAATCTCTGTTTTTCAGCTTCACCCACAACTACCGGTCCGCTGTTATCTACCTCTTTGTATTCGGCCATGGCTTTCTTTTTAAGGGTATTATCATTTTCGATTTTATTAGCTTCCCGGTTTATTTCTTCAAATAAGCCGCATTTATGCTTGTAATTAATATTTTTTTCTATCTCATGGTCTTCAAAAGCACCGAATTTTTCAATAAATTCTTTACGTTGTTTGATTTTATCTCTGAAAATCCTTCTTAAATCGCTTTCATCCTTAATAATGTAAGGAGTGATAAAAATGAGAAGATTGGTTTTTTCAATGATTTTGGATGTGGACTTGAAAAGATATCCTAAAATAGGCATATCACCCAGCAAAGGCACCTTGATTGTGTTCTTCTTGGTTTTTTCGGTCATTAAACCGCCAATTACCACAGTTTGTTGATCCTTGACCACAACAACTGTTGAAGCCTTTCTTTTGGAGGTTGTTGGACCTACCACTTGATCAATACTTTTAACCTCGTTGAGTTCTTGTTCAACTTCGATACGGACGAAATCGCTCTGATTAACATGGGGAGTAAGTTTGAGGCTGAGAGCCACATCCTGGCGCTGAATGGAAGTCATGGGCATCATTGAGGCCAGCCCCGAAGTAGAACCGGATGAAGCCATTGAAGCCATTGAAGAAATCCCGGATTGAAAGGGGACATTTTCGCCGACGACAATTTCAGCCTCTTCATTGTTGGTTGTGAGAATATGAGGTGAAGATACAACATTCACTGCATTATTACGCTGCAAAGCCT
The DNA here is from genome assembly GCA_027858615.1 of Deltaproteobacteria bacterium. Taxonomy (GTDB): domain Bacteria; phylum Myxococcota_A; class Polyangia; order HGW-17; family HGW-17; genus JAQICJ01. The sequence goes on along the minus strand of JAQICJ010000211.1, from coordinate 5,840 downwards.
GAAAGAAAACGCCAAAAGAAGGGAAGGATATACCCGGAATTCCCAGCAAAGATTCGGCATCAGCTATTTCAGGGCCTCTGAGACCAGCAGCAAACCCCATGAGAGAAAGAGGATTCATCATGATTGAATTGTTGGAAGAACTGGTTACTGTTCCACCAAAGAGAAAGGACTGAGTATCATCTTGTCCCAGTTCATTCCCGCCATGGAAAGATACCCCCAGATCTCTGGTCTTGTCCATACTGACTTCCATGATAGTAACTTCAACAAAAACCTGTCTTCTTGGTTTGTCCAGCTTTTTTACGATGTTGCGCAATTGGATGAAATCCTGAGCCGAAGCCACAATCACCAGAGAGTTAGTGCTGACATCAGCCTGTACCTGAACCGGCCCCTTGAATATTCCCTTCATATTATTGCTCCCACCCCGATTGGAGCGATAGGAAGAGCTACGTCTTCGCGAAGAACTGCGTCTCCCTCTGCTGCTTCTGCGCGATGAGCCTGAATAAGAACCCCCAGTAATGGAGGAAAGCAAGCCGGCCATTTCATCGGCATCTGCATTTTCCAAGTAGACAATATGAATTTTTTCTTTTCCACCAGGCAGGGGAACATCTAGTTTTTTAATCAGCGACAGAACTTGCAGATAAGCGTTGTTGTCACACTTGATAATAATTGTATTGGTTCGTTCGTCCGCCAGTATTTTTGATATATGTACCTTTTTGACACTTGATTCAACCTTGCTTACACTTGATTTGGCAGCAGCTTTTCTTTTGTTTCTTCTTCTTATGATTGCTCTCAATCTTCTGCTGCGAGAAGTAGATTTGGATTTGGAACCACTGGCACTTTCAGACTCGAATATTTCTGATAATTTATCTTTTATATCAGCAGCCTCCCCATGTTTTATCTTGACTACCCATAGTCTTTCATCTTCAACACTTTCCACATCAAGATATTTGAGCATCCTTGCCATTCTTTGAATCGAAGTGGAAAGATCTGTAATAATTAACAGATTTGAAGGAGCATAAGCAGTTATGTCTCCATACTTTGATTTGAAATTTCCAAGAGCTTTGGCTAAATCTTCAACATTCCCGTTCTTTACTCTGAGCATGGCAGTGACAATAGTCTCGGTGGAACCGATGGAGCTGCCAGGAGCCAGAAAAGGATGAACCATCCCTTTGGCATTGGCTATTTCTATGATTTTGTAATAACTGCCGGATTTCTGTACAGTGAGACCAATGGTTTCCAAAGTTGCCAGAAATGCCTTGTAGGCTTCATAAGGGGTAACCTTGGTAGGAGAATAAATTGTAACTTCCTGGGCTCGCAAATTCTTTTTTACGATGAATTTCTTGCAGGTTATGGAACTTATCCAACCCACCAGATCCATGAGTTTAGCTTCAGGCTTCAAAGTTACCTTCATTTTTTTCCAGGAAGGTATCTTTTTACAATTGTTGAAGTCAAGCTCTTTGGCACTCCCCACTGCATCCGCAGAACCCGGGTTGCTTTTTTTGGATTTCCTTCTCCGGGACCGTCTGTTGGGACGTCTTATCCTGGAAAATGAATCGTTTACAAAAATTGTTATCGTCAAAAAAACAATAAACAAAAAATAATTTTTTAAAATCGACATATAAACCTTCTCCGGTTCTTATCTAATATTGTAGTCAATGTTAACAGGCTTGCCTCTTCGCTTGAGGGAAATGGTCAAGTGACTGGCATTTTTAAGTTTGGTATAAAGCATCAGAGTTTCCTGGATGGAATTCAGAGGAATATTATTAACAGATTTTATGATATCTCCCGAACGAACCCCCAACTTGTAAAACAAAGAATAGTGACGAACAAAACTGGCTCTGAACCCCCCTTTGCTGTGGGGAACAATTCTGGCTCCTCTTCCTGCTTTGGCTATATTTGCCATGAGATTTTTTACAACATCCTTATCTATTTCATATTTGTAAGGACCAATTTTTTTAATACTTTCCTTCATTTTCTGCAGAGCTGATTTTTTTTTGCCTTTTTTCTTTGTATCTTTTTCGTCTTTTTCAACTGTTTTTATTTCGGTTTCACCAAAAAGAGTCAAAATTCTTTCTTTTCCGTCTTTCAGAAATTTTACCTTTTTATTTTCAATTTCGATTACCGATGCTTTGGCGATGATATCTCCAATTTTAACTTTTTTTAAAACTTCCCTTTCTTCTTCTTCTTTTCCACCGCCATCTTTTTTGAAAGCGATAAAAGCAAGAGAATCTTCGGGATTGTCAAAAACCATGGTTAAAATAAGAGTTGCATTTTTCAGGGATGCAAGTTTCTTTTCTTCACTTTTGCCATCTCCTCCTTCAGGAGCAGCAAGATCCTCAAGGGAAATGGGAGGACAATCGGAACAAAACATGTTACGGGACAAAACAGTTTTAATTTTTTCTTCAGAATCAAATTTTTCACTTTTGGTTTTTGCAGGTTTTGCAGGTTCTACAGCCTGGGGAGCTACCTGATATTCTGGTTCTTTAAACAAAAACCAGGCAGCAGCATCTGCACTGACTGTAGCTGAACCACTGCTCAACATAATCAAAAGAGCAATATTTATCATCTGTGGATAGTATTTGGATAGTTTTTCCATATTTAAGTCTGAACTCCATAAATTTGAAGGCGAGACTATTTAGTTCCCATCCCAAAAAGGAAGGTCATCGCCTGAGCACGGAATTTGAATTGTCCTGCTTTGTCGTAACTTCTTGATATAGTGTCAACTATGTAGGCGAAGTTTCTGTGCGCATCTCAATCCAACTTCTTACTCAGTCAAAAAAACCCATTCTGGGCTGGAAACTATGTTAGTTTCCATAATTCAAATATTCTTCAGAGTGATTTGAATTCTTTTACAAATAATCAAATCATTCAGTGCAAGAAACTGAAAACCGAAGATTTGTATTCCTGAAAAGGATATGTAATATAATAGCTCCTACCTTCAGACGTGCCTTGTATAATGCAAATTCCGATCCTGTACAAAAAAAAAATTATTTTATTTTCAAATATTGCCAGCAACCAATTCAGTGCATAATATTACTGACAGAAATCATTTATTGTTAACTGCATACAAGTAGTTAAAGCAGTTACCTGGTCAATGGTGTTCCTGAATGAATTCAGAATCAGGATTAATCCGGTCTCCGGGTTAAAAGTTAATTCAAACTTGAATTTGTCATTGTGTCCGGCTTCCATCTGCATTAATGACTTTTTGTCAAAACAGGCCTTTTTATGCAATCATTTATTCATGCTCTCATTCATGCAGTTCAGATCACTTTTTTCATTATTTCGATGATGGTTCTGATCGATTTCATTAATGTGATGAGCAAAGGTAACTGGACCAAAAAATTAAAAACCAACCTTTTCATGCAAAATTTTATTGGAGCTTTTTTGGGGGCTCTCCCAGGTTGCCTGGGACCATTTACTATTTCATCCTTGTATTTTCATGATCTGGTAAGATTTGGCGCAATTACAGCAACAATGATTGCAACCAGTGGGGATGAGTCATTTGTCATGTTTGCTCTTTTCCCTGAAACAGCTTTACTGCTTATGGGAATACTCTTCGGAATAGGTTTATTCAGTGGGATTATCATAGATCTTGTTCTTAAAATGAGAAAATCTGAAAGTTCTTGTTCGCACAAGTTCAACGTTCACGAGGATGAGGGAAAACATACCCACTTCAGTATTAAAAATATCAAACTGCTTTTTAAAAAACCTCTGTTTCCCAAATTGCTCGTAAGCTCAGTGATTTTTATTTTTATTTTGCTCTTTTCCTACAAATTATTCGAAAATGAATTTCAAATAAAAACACTTATATTTTTAATAATTTCTGTACTATTTTTTGTTATCACTATTTTTTCTGATACTCACTTTATCGAAGATCACATTTACAAACATATCATCAAAACTCACCTCCTCCGACTGCTTATCTGGACAGGAGCATCACTCCTGGCAATAGAAATTCTACTTAAATTACCCTTTGGAGAAAATGTTTTCAAATCAACTTACTTGATGGTTTTAATAGCTGCTCTTACCGGTTTAATACCAGAATCCGGACCTCATCTGTTTTTTGTTACTCTTTTTGCCCAAGGAATGATTCCCTTCTCTGTTTTGCTGGCGTCTTCCATTTCTCAGGATGGCCATGGTTCCTTACCCCTGCTCTCACAGAGCAAAAAGGACTTCTTTATAATCAAAGCCATTAATCTTGTCATCGGCCTGTTTGCAGGTTATCTGGTTTTATTTCTCGGTTATTAATAGGGGTTATTGGCTGGGCTTGATTTTTCAGTTGTACCAATACTTCCCTTTTGTTAAGTTTTACCGATGAATACTCTTTTACTCCATTGATAATCAACATCTTTCAATGGATCATTCAATTCTAGTTTCAAAACATCGATTACAATTACTTCCAGACCGGAGTTTTCCATGAAAAAATTTGGTTCCCTGATGCAAGGTATCAAAGATAAAGAAATAAAATGCAAAATTCATAATTGCAACAACACTTGGACCTGGACAGGTGAACAACAATTAAAATCACTTTCCAACGGTTACAGTTCACCACCCCAAAGAATGTGCGGTAATTGCTATCAACTTTTTAAAAAACTGGAAGATAAACAAATTGAATGTGCTAATCCTGATTGTTCAAACACTTGGACCTGGTCCAGTTTTCATCAAGTTGCCAGTTCGGCTAAAGATAAAAAAAATCCCCCTCAAAGACTTTGTGATCAATGCCAACAAAAGAAAAACGATTTTGACAGCAAAACTTTCCCCTGCAAAATAAAATCATGTAATAACACTTGGGTTTGGAATCCCAAACAACAAGTTATCAGCAAAAACAATCAACCTCCCCCCAAAATGTGTCAGGACTGTTACAATAATTTTCGCAACCTGGAAGACAAACAACTTGAATGCAAAATTCCAGGATGCAACAATACTTGGATCTGGAACCGATTTTCCCAGTTGGAAAACAAAAAGCAGGGCAATACCAAACCACCTGAACGCTTTTGTGATTCCTGTTTTGAACAATTTAAAAAATTGCAAGATGAAATGCAGGATTGCAAAGTTTCCGAATGCAATAATACCTGGGTCTGGGATCAATTCTCCCAACTCATTAAATTTGTAAATAAAGGCAGTACTGCTCCTCCAAAAAGAATGTGTAGATCATGTTTCGAACAATTCAAAAATACTCAAACCCAAACCCATCCATGCAGGATTCCAAGCTGCAACAATACTTGGGAAGAACCTGCCGGTACAGTATTTTTCAGAATCAAAGCCGAAAAAAAACCACCCAGAAAATTATGCCACCAATGTCTCCAGGACCTCAAACAACTGAAAGACAAAGAACTCCCCTGCAAATACAAAAAATTTGGCTGTCAAAACACTTGTACCTGGAAAAAAGAAAATCAGTTGAAACAAATCAAACATACCGGCACAGATAAATCAGATCCCCCAACCAAAACTTGTTCCCAATGTAAAGAATTTCTTAAAAATAACCTTGCTGACAGAACAATCAATTGCCAAAAGTGCAATACTCTGATCATCAATTTTTCCAAAGATGACCTCATGAAAATTCACTTCGGTCTTATGGATCAACCAAGATCAATCTGCCAATCATGTAGAACATGACTTTTTCTGTGACTGGTTGGATTGGATGCTGCTTGATTGACTCCCGATCCGGGTTAGGGATTTAACTCTTTCTCCCCTAGACTCCATTTTTCCCCACACTTCATTTTTTTCCACTTTTTTCCATAAAATCATTGCCAAAACTGCCTATTTTCAGCCCCCAAAATACACTTGTCCCTTTAGATTATTCCACCCTCTAAATTTAATCCCGACCTGTTCCGCCTGTA
>JAQICJ010000206.1 GCA_027858615.1 Deltaproteobacteria bacterium | reverse complement strand
GAACTAGGTAGTTGTCGTTGTTTGCTGTTTCCATCGCCATTGCGAAATTCTTGGTTTGATGAGAAAAAATTAACTACTAATTCTCCATCTTCAACCATTCAGTTCTTCCAGTCTGGTTTTGTTATCAGGTTGGGAGATGAAGGCTGGGTAGATCCTTTCTTGCGCTCACCCTGTCCTTTCTTGCGATCACCCTGTCCTTTCTTGCGATCACCCTGGTCCAATAAGGAGATCATTTTATATTTTATGTGGAAGAGCACTAATCATATTAAAAATATATTCTTCATTTGGTAGAAACGCTCCTGGAATAATAAACCCTGAACTATAATCAACAATATTTTCATTAAGAAGATTTGGATTATCAAAAACAAAAAATCCAACCAGCTCTTTTCCTTTTTGTAAAAGTCTTGAATCACCACATTTAAAAGCTATCTTTATATTATGTAATTTCAAATGCTCAAATTGATATAATGAAAAAGTTGTTGATAAAGTCACTTCGTACCAGGCAGGATTTTTGTGAGTTATAACATCTTCAACAGTGAAAAGTGAAGGACTGGCAATATTAACAGCTTTAGCAATGGAAACGGCTTCTGAAAAAATTCCATTTCCAGGAAGGTTTGCATAATTAATTGATTCCTCAATAGAGTGTAATCTTAAAACCGGTGGTTCTGAATTTATCCATATATCAACCAATTCCCGGTTCTCAATGTTGTCTTCTATTTTGGTTAGATTTTCTGGAGAAAATGGATATTCAACATTATTATCATAAACTAAAGGTGAATTAGAACATAAAAATTCCTCAAATTGATCAGAATTTCCCATTGAGCTACTTGCGATTATGTATTGATCTGAACAAGATTCAGTTCCATAATATCCATGTCCCCCTAAAACAATTTTATCTGCATTTGAACTTCCATTTAAAAAGGTATCAACACTATGGGAGATAAAAGTTCCACCGGCTCCAGTACAACATTCATCAGCTCTTCCTGTAACAGTTGTATAATATGAATATTTTGCATAGTTAAAACTCCATCCGGTTTTATAATATTCTGAGAAACTGGCAATTTCATCAGTATTCCAGTAAACAATTGGATTATTAAGTGAAGAAATAACCATATTGTAATTTTCCACATTATTTTCTCTGAAATCGGAAACTGAGCCATTGTAAGGTTCAGTATCGTTTAAATATTCAAAGGTAACGATATATTCTTTACTTGATGGAACCGGATAATTAACAGGAAATACTGAATGTGACCAGGTTGTGGAAAAACTATCCGGGAAATTTCCCTGTACAGATTCAATCAGATTAAAAGTGGTAAAACTTTCATTCTGATCAGAAATTGTTACAATAGCTATTAGTGATTTTTCATTTAATTTAATTCCCAAAAGTGATTCATCTTTATCTTCAGAGGGAATAATAATCCCTTTTCCATGCCAAACCAGTTCATCCAGGTCATCAGATATGGTTGGTAATTTATTTCCATAAAAACCTATTACAAAACTACCTTCAGATTGTGAGTATGATTCATTTGTATCAAAAGGTATCCAGCATTTCAGACCTTCGATAAATGTTAAGCCGTTATAAACTTTAACAACTTCATAAAAACGATAAAGTTGCCCGTTGATTTCAGTGGAATCTGATAAAATTCCTTCGGTAATAGTGTGCGAAATACCAATACCAATTTTATTGATTTCTAAATAATTCTCTCGTTCACATCCATTGTCACCACAACCCCAATCGCAAAAAGAACTACAGTCTACTGGACAAGAAGTTGCATCTTCTGTTTGTTCACAAATATTATTTCCACATTCATTTGTACTATTATTACTATTTTCTCCCACAGAATAACTACAACCCACTGAAATTATGATCGAAAAATATAAAATTAAGTAAAATTTCATAAATATGTGAGGCATAAATGTTATCCTTTTCTTTTCTTTTTTAGCATTGCCAACTGTCGCCGGGCTTTCCGGTGGGATATGGTCCAGAAAACGGCATAAACAAAAAATAATACGATTATCGTATAAAATCCGAGTGACTGATGCAACTGGTTAAGTATCCAAGCGAACAACACAACGCCTGCAGGTACCAGTGGAATCGTCGGAAAGATGGATGCTCCGGCTTCCGGTTTGCGGCCATTCTCAAGGTGAGTGATGTTGTTTCTCGTTATCTCTGAAATAAACCCCATCACGGAACTAAATAGTTCCCATCCCAGAAGTGGTGTTTTTGGCTGGTGAAGAAATTGGATTGAGATGCGCGGAATAACTTCGCAGACATAGTTGCCACTATTTCAAGAAGTTATGACAAAGCAGATTAATTCAATTTCCGTCACCAGACGATGATATCCATTTTTGGGATGGGAACTAAATAGCGCTATCGCAATCATAAGAGCGTACATCATTTTGTCTGGCCTGAGGCTGGGGTTGAAAACTTCGGCGCACCAGCGAAAAATAGCCTCCAACGCCTTATTGGCAGCTCATTGTCCCGGTTAAGGTTCAGTAACTTCATCTTTTTCCGGTTTGGAGAATGCCCAAATTCCAAGGATAATGAGATTGATTGGCGAAATTACGGAAAGTAAACCGTAAAGAATCGGATTCCGACCGTTTTTGCTTGCGATCTTTCCAAAACATACAGCGATATAAATAGTCATGCATCCAATTACTATCCACTTTAGTTCATTCATCTTTTTGTTCTCCTAATCATTTAAATTTCTCCGGTTAACACTTTGGTTGGCTTTGCCTTAAACCTGTCTTCTATTGCTTTCCACTCGGACAACTGAAGCTATTTCTTCTGCTGATGCAGTTTTTCTCGTTCAACCGCAGGTTACTTTTAATTTTTCTTTTTATCACGCTTCATCAGAAGGGCAGCAGTAATACCCATAATAAATCCTGCAGCTGTTGTGAGAAACAGCAGGACGATTCCCGGGATTTCTCCTGTCAGCCAGAGAAAATGAACTTGCCAGGTCTCTTGATTCTGGAGCACGAGTGCCGCCAAAATTATGGTAAGTACCAGAAGAAGCGTCAGTTTAATTGATTTCATGAAAAATCCTTTTAGTTCGAACCTCGTCGAATATTCTTGCGGCTAACCAATTAACCATACGGTTCCGCCTAACAATTTTGGGATGGAGTACAAGATAATAACACAAATATTACCACTAGTATTCACCGCCCTCCCGCTCCATGAGCCAACGCTGGAGCCAGCGCAGGTGGGCTGCTGCAGTTTCTTCGTGCCATACTCTTCCTATCTCAGAGTGGCTCAGATTTACCCAGCGAAACTCGAGAAGATCCGGAATAGTTTCAAAGTAGAAGGCGCGTTTGGGAGCTACTACCGGCACTACTGGTGCTCCACCTGCGGTTTGCAAAAGGTGCAGTGGGACGTTTGAATCCACCTCGTCATGCAAGGTTGTTGCATAGCAAAACTTATTGTTATCCAGTGGGTTTTGTACCTGTGTGGTAGTTGCAAAAAGCTCCCCCTGCTCCTCATTAGCTACACCGTCGAATGCACTGACTATCACCTGAACTCCAGAGAGAAGAGCTTTCCATCGGGGGTTATGGGTGAGCTCAATCCCCATCCTTGAGACAAGTGCTCCACCTCGGCTCGCCCCGGCGAGATAGATTGCCTTAATCCGCTGTGCACTATTGTAATCGGTGCGGGACATTAACCATTCCAAATAGTTGTCCAGAAGTTCCTGTTTTTTCTCACTGGACATCTCGTAATAAAAACAGGCATCAAACAAAACAGCCATGTAGGTGTTCTGAGGAGTCATTCCGAAAAAAGCTGAATTATTCACTTCAACGTCAGCGATAAATTGTCCGGCTAAAGAGAGACCTGCTATGGTCGCATCTTTAGTGATTATGGTTTGCCAACCCTCCAGAAGGTTTGTCCCTGTATGGGAAGGATTATCATGCCAGTTATCGGTCTGTCCCGTGATTATGGCTGTGTAATCCTGTCAATCAAGCAAGGCTCCTTGCTGTCCGGCGCTGAGAAGCACCACAAACTCAACTTCATGAGGCGGGGGAGCCCAAATCTCTCCAAGAAAAACATGCTCCGTTTCGCTCTCCTCCCAGTCATCAGGATTGTGTTCATTAAGAAAATACTCATATCCGGGATAGGCTCGATTCGCTATCCAGGGAGACAGCATGGAGCTATCTTCTCTATATTTCAAATGGTGCAAAGAAACTACTTGATCTGATGCTCCTGTGAGAGGCTCAAAGGGGATCAATTCCTCATTGCCACCATCATCAATGGTGTCAACGTGGTCTTCCCCATCTTTAACATCATCTGATGCATCAAAAACTTGGCTATCCTCGGACGCATCTGGTATACCAGCATCGTGTTCAGCCTCGGTTGAGACAGAATCACAACCTGTTACCAGGAAAACATACAACAAAAGAGTAAAAATAACCCCATAACTGGTTTTTTTAATAAATTCGATCCTGAGTTGTGACGCAATATTCATATACATCCTCTTACCTTTCTATCCGTAAATAAATATCAAAGGAGTACGTTTGTCAACAGAATCAAAACCTGTGGATATTTTGCTATTGCGTTTCATTTAGTTCCCATCCCAAAAATGGATGTCGCCGTCTGAAAACGGAATTTTGCTTATATAAACTCTCTACACTTCGCTAATCAGCATGCTGAGGCGCAATCCCAGCTTTTGCGGGCATGTTCGGAATTCAATCTATTGTAGTTGGAGGGGGGGAATTAAAGGTAGGTTTAGAATTTAAACTTTTAATACCCTGACCCCTTTCAACGGGTCGGGACAGGGACAAACTGCTTCAAGCCATGTCGGCTTCGGGGCAAATAAATTCTTCAAAGGTCTCTTCCTCTTCTTCCCATTCATTTGCGCATTTGGAAGTATCAGGATCACAAAACCATGATTTGCATTGTTCATCTGTGGTGCAATCTTCACCATTTTCTTTAGTTTTTTCACATTTAATGGTTTCCTGATTGCAATAAAGCTCATCTCCTCCATAACAATTAGGATAAGAATCCGGAGATTCACAATCATCTCCCTCCTGAAGCAATTCAACACAAACACCTTCTTTACAGCGGGCTCCATCAACACATCTGTTTTCTGAACAATCTTCATCCATTTCGGCATAAGCAGTGCATTCTCCCAGATCACTATGACAATATGAATCTTTGCACTCGAAATCATCTTCACAATAATCACCCAAATTCTGAGCTGGCTCAAAGGAGGAAAATAGATCTGTCCACACTTCGATAATAACTTCGTCGTCAGTAATTTGGGTACAATCTGTCTGCAAATATCTGGAATAGGAATCGTATGCAGTCTTTAGTTTACTCTCATTAACAATAATTCTATCGTTTTGATAATCATCTAAAAATTCACTGCTGGCTTGTTCGACACAATCGTCATAACTTTCATACTCGGTAGCATCCCAATTGCCATTGGTTGAACAGCAATCGTCATAACGTGAACAATACTTTTCAGAAATTTGAAGAGAAAATGCCTCCAAAGTGATAGTACCGCCAGAATCGTCGTCATCGCAGGCAATTATGGATAAAGCAAGGGTTATTGACAAAAATAAGTTGATAAGTTTCATAGTTTCTCCTTGGAACCAAGTTCTCGTTTTAAAATTAATTTTGCTGGATTTGATGATTGTAGAATTTCATGTAATTGTCCAGATAAAAAATCTGGATCTAACATTAAAATAATCCTGTTGGTAGTTTCCAGCCCATTCTGGTAAGAAGCTTGAATTGGCACCATTTTTATTTTTTTTTAAATCTACAAAAAATCATTTTGGAAGATAGAAAAATATAGATATTCTGATATATTTAGAGTGGTGTTATTGGCTGAATAGTTTCCTTCCCTAAAAAGAAGGTTGCCATCTGAAATCAGTTTTTTATCTTATTTGTTTTGTTGGGATTTTTTTCGAGATGTTTTTGAAAAATTTTCTGAGGAATTTTTGTTTATGGTTTTTAGTTTAAAAAAATGGGCACTTTCATTTTCTTGTCTAATTTCTTTCCTGGTTTTATCCAGTTGTGATGATGGGGATGTTAATAAAGAAGATAGTTCTTCCTGTTTTGTTTTGCAGCAGCAGCGAATAAATACTGAGGACTCTGCAGTTTCAATTTTGTTTACGGTGGAAAACTGTAATGGTGAGCCTGTACCTCATTGGATGCTGACAGAAAAATATTTCGATATTACGGAAAATAATCAGGAACTGAGCCCTGAAGCACACCGTGAAATTCTGAGAGGACGGGGTCAGGAGATTTTTATCAACCTGCTTTTGGATATGTCAGATTCTACAAAGCCCAATTTAATTGAACTCAGGGATGGGGCCAAAAAGTTTGTCAACTCTGTCCTTGTCGAAAAAGAACTGGATATAAAGATTGCCATTGAGCTTTTCGACGGTAGTGCCGATCTGGTGAAATTTCAACTTCCCACCTCTTCTGTAGAGACTCTCAATTCCAAACTTGATGAATTACTTACCTACACAGCTATAGATGGAGCTTCCACCAATCTCAACGGAGCATTATTCGACAGTGTAAGTGAATTGCAGCAATATCAGTTGTCATACATGCAGCGCAATTACAACGGGGTGGTAACCACGGGATATGTCGTGCTTTTCACTGACGGAGGCGACAGTGCCGGCCGTCTTGACGCCGATACAGCATCCAATCTGGTTCAAGAAGCTCGCTATACATTAGGTTCCGCCACAGATCTTCCCACAGTTCAAACCTATGCAGTTGCCCTGAAAGGAGAGGATTACGATCCTGAGGCTTTGCAAAACTTGATCGAAAATCCACTGCAGGAAAATATATCCTACATAGTTGAAGCCTCCTCCAGTTCACAATTTGAATCTACCTTTGAACAGATAGCCGCAAGAATTAGCGGACAGATTGAGTCTACCTTTCTTCTGGCTTACTGCTCCTCAAAACGCGACGAAATGGTAACTGTTAACATAGGTCTAAAAAGCGATGTTGCTGAACAGGCCAATACAATCAGTTTTACCTTCGATTCAAATGACTTTGGTCCGGGGTGTAATCAGGATTATTTTGAGACAGCCTGCGATGGTTTACAGTGCGGAGGTTTCAACTGTGGAGCTTGCGATGATTCAGACAGTATCTGTGATTCAGAAACTCTGCAATGTGAAAGCTATTGTCTTGAAGTCAACAAATGCGACGGAGAAATAATCACCAATCCCCAGGGCTATGAGATGGAGTGCAGTTTTGGGGAAAGCGTAACCAAATGTAATGGCGAATGTGTAGACACAGCCAACAATCCGAACAACTGCGGCGAATGCGGAAACAGTTGCGGCGAGTTTGAAGAATGTTTAAACGGTCAATGTCTCACCTTCATTCAGATTAGTGCTGGCTCTGCGCACAACTGCGTTCTAACGAACACTGGCGAAGTCTACTGTTGGGGCTTTAATTCGAGTGGGCAACTGGGTGATGGCACAACAACTGAAAGATTTACTCCAACCTTGGTAACAGGAGGACACTCCTTCATTGAAATTAATGCTGGCATATCACATCGCACCTGCGGTCTAACGAGCACTGGAGAAACTTACTGCTGGGGAAAGAATGAGTATGGCCAACTCGGTGATGGCACGACGACTGATAGAGATACACCGACCTTGGTAACAGGTGGGGCACTCCTTTATTGAAATCAGCACAGGTACGGTACACAGCTGCGGTCTAACGAGCACTGGAGAAACTTACTGCTGGGGCAATAATGGCATCGGCCAACTCGGTGATGGCTCGTTCACTAATAGAGATACACCGACCTTGGTAACAGGTGGGCACTCCTTCATTGAGATCAGTGCTGGCGAATTATACACCTGCGGTCTAACAAGCACTGGAGAAACTTACTGCTGGGGATTGAATGATTATGGCCAACTCGGTGATGGTACAACGACCTCCAAAGATACACCAACCTTGGTAACAGGTGCTCACTCCTTCATTAAGATCGGTGCTGGCGAAGAACACACCTGTGGTCTAACGAGCACTGAAGAAGCATACTGCTGGGGCTATAATTTTTTTGGCCAACTCGGTGATGGTACAACGACCTCCAAAGATACACCAACCTTGGTAACAGGTGCTCACTCCTTCATTGGCATCAGTGCTGGCGAAAAACACACCTGTGGTCTAACGAGCACTGGCAAAATATACTGCTGGGGAGAGAACTATTTTGGCCAACTCGGTGATGGCACAATCACTGGTAAACTAACACCAACTCCTGTTTCTTTCCCCTGATCTTCCTTTATTCAACACTCTCCTCCTTCCAATTTTGGTTTTAAGCAAAGGCATATGCTTTATAAGGGAAATGGATTTTGAGAAAAGAAAAAATTGGAACCAAAAATCCGAAAATTATGATAGTTTATGGGAAACCGTCAGAAATTCGGGAACTACGTATTTATGTCTTTGAAAAATAAAATTAAATTAGAAAATACGCTAAAATTCTTGAAACAGTATCAATTCTACTTTGCTGCTGGTTTATCCTGGCTGATTCCATTTTCTGTTTATCTATATTCTTTGCCTCCTGGAGTTACATGGGGAGACAGCCCTGAATTGGCAAATGCTGTAATTACATGGGGAGTTCCGCACCCAAGTGGTTATCCACTATTTATTATTATCGGAAAATTATTTTCGTGGTTAACTTTTTCTTCTCCCGTAACCGGGCTGAATTTAATGAGTGCATTTTTCGAAGCCGGGGCAATCTTATGGCTGTTTTTAACGGTTAATTATTTAACCCGGAAAAATTGGTTACCACTATTTGCACTTTTTTTCTTTTGTTTTTCAAGGATTTGGTGGCAGCACGGAAGGATAATTGAGGTTTATGCCCTCCATAATTTTATTTTTGGAGGAATATTTTATTTTGCTGTCAGGTGGATTCACACCGAAAAATACAAAGACCTTTACCTTTTGGTAATGTTTATCGGGTTAGGTTTTTCAAACCATCAGACAACTTCTTTATTTTTCCCTTCAGTATTATCCCTGCTGTTTTTAACTGACTATAAGAAAATTTTGAAATTCAGGGTTTTGGGTTTTATTTTTTTAATATTTTCATCCCTTCAACTTCTCTATTTGTATTTGCCCTTAAGTGCTAATTATTCTCAAGGTATAGCATGGAACCAACCTGATGATTTATCATCATTTTTTAAACATGTAACTGGCAGTGAATATTCAGTATTCAGAAATTATTCCGGTTTTGTTTTCGGAATCAATAAATTTTTTAGACGTTTTATTGAAGAATTTGGTGTAATTGGAATTAGTATTACTCTATTAGGTAGTTTGGAGTTGTTTTCCAAAAATTTAAAAACAACAATTTTTGTACTGCTGTTTTTTGTCAGCAGTATTTTGTATGTTTCTATTTATTCCGTTCAAGATATAGATGCTTATTATGTTTTTCCCTTTTATGCGGCGGCAATTTTTGCGGGGATTGGAGCAAACTGGTTATATCGGGCTCGCTTAGGTGAAACAAAATTGCAAAAGTTTACAGCTTTTTTGGTTATAGCGATTGTTTTAGGAGCAGGAATT
>JAQICJ010000119.1 GCA_027858615.1 Deltaproteobacteria bacterium | reverse complement strand
GCCATGATTACGGCGTGACTTGCAGCGCGCTGGGCTAAGATTCAGGGAGTCACAGGTGTTATTGCACGGGTTCAGACCCTTGATGCTTTCTTCATTACACCCAACGTTCTTGGAAAATCTGTCGGGCTTAATCCTGCAATAGTTGTTATTGCCTTAATTGGTTTTGGAATTCTCTGGGGTTTTTGGGGGGCGTTGGTTGCCGTGCCAATGGCTGCCATCATCAATGTTATAGTCAGACATTTTTATATAAATTACAAAAATTCTGTTTATTTTAACAGAATGGACTAAAATAGCTTTATTGGCAGAATAGAAAAAATATACAGAGTTGTTGTGCTTTCTCTGTTTGTGGAGGTTGTTAATGAGTGATTTCAAAACCATAAAAGATATTGCCAGATTACAGGATGAGCAAGCTCATCGTTCTTTAAACTGGACAGGAAGCTTTCAGGATTATCTCGATTTGATCAAAAATAATCCCAATGTCATTAGAACTGCATACCAGAGAATTTATGACATGATTATGAGCTATGGTCTTGATGTTTATACCGATCAAAAAAAGGAAATAACCCAGTATTATTTCTTCCAGGATCCTCACAATGATGGTGAAGAAGCAGTTTTCGGCATAGATATTCCAATAATGAGACTGGTTAATGTATTAAAAGGAGCTGCCTATGGCTATGGACCGGAGAAGAGGATTATTCTTCTTCATGGGCCTGTTGGAAGTGCAAAATCTACAATTGTCAGACTTCTGAAAAAGGGGCTCGAGCTTTATTCCCGCCAGAAAGAAGGCAGAATATATACCTTTGATTGGATTTTGCCCGAAGAACTAGTTCACATCTCCGGAGGTGAAAAGGTTTTCAGTACTCCAATGAATGAAGACCCTCTTTTGTTGATCCCCATTCAGTGGAGAAAGAAAATTCTGAAGTCAATGTTGCAAGACAGTGAATTTTCTTATCCAGTCAACAGCCTCAATCTTAATGGCGAACTCAATCCTGCCAGCAGACTAATTTTCAGAGAATTATTGAATCAATATGATGGGAATTGGGAAAAAGTAGTAAGCAACCATATCAGAATAAAAAGGTTGATCCTCAGTGAAAAGGACAGGGTAGGCATAGGAACTTTTCAGCCAAAAGACGAAAAAAATCAAGATGCTACAGAACTGACTGGGGATATAAATTATCGCAAAATAGCAGAGTTCGGTTCTGATTCAGATCCCAGAGCCTTTAATTTTGATGGTGAATTCAATATTTCAAATAGAGGAATAATTGAATTTATTGAGGTTCTTAAATTGGATGTTGCTTTTCTCTATGATTTGCTTGGTGCAACCCAGGAACATAAAATAAAACCCAAAAAATTTGCCCAGACCGATATAGATGAAGTTATAATCGGGCACACCAACGAAGCTGAATATAACAAACTTCTCAACAATGAATTCATGGAGGCATTAAGGGATAGGACAATCAAGGTTGACATCCCCTATGTTACCAGGATTAAAGAAGAAGAAAAGATTTACAAAAAAAGTTTCAATGAAACCAGAATCAAGCAGCATATAGCTCCCCATACATTGGAAATGGCTGGTATGTGGGCAATTTTAACCAGACTTGAAGATCCCAAAAAGCACAATCTTTCCTTATTACAGAAGTTAAAACTCTATGACGGCAAAAACATTCCAGGTTTTACAGTGGACAATATCAAGGAATTGCGCAAAGAAACTCAGCGGGAAGGGATGGATGGTATTTCACCCCGGTATGTGCAGGATAAAGTTTCCAATGTGCTGGTTTCAGGTGAAGGAGAGGGCTGCATAAATCCTTTCATGGTTTTGATCGAATTGGAAAAGGGGCTCAAGAATCATTCCCTGATTACAACAGAAGAGCAGAAAGACAAATACAAAAAATTGATGGCAATTGTGAAAGAAGAATATGAAGAAGTAGTTAAAAATGAAGTACAGAGAGCGATTTCAGCAGATGAGAGTGCAATTTCAAAATTATGTGCCAATTATATTAACAACCTCAAAGCTTATACCCTCAGTGAAAAGGTTAAAAACAAATACACCGGGGAATATATGGAGCCAGATGAACATCTGATGAGATCCATAGAAGAAAAAATTGATATACCCGATTCCAGAAAAGATGATTTTCGCAGAGAATTGATGAATTATATTGGCGCTCTGGCTGTAGAAGGTAAGAAGTTTGAATATTACATGAATGAAAGACTCATGCGGGCACTTGAATTGAAATTGTTTGAAGATTCCAGAGATGCAATTAAAATCACTTCTCTGGTCAGTGGCATGATTGATAAGGAAGAACAGGACAGAATTGAGATAATTAAATCCAGACTCATTAAAAATTATAACTATTGTCAGATTTGTGCTTCAGACATTTTGCAATTTGTAGCTTCTATTTTTGCCAGGGGAGATGTTAAATGAATTATTTAAAAAGTTTCCTTTGGGAAATGTAATACAAGCCTCTTCATATTGGATAAGTCTATGAGTCAAAAAATTGATCAGGATCATGCCCGATACAAAAAAATTGTGAAGGGCAAAATCAAAGAAAACCTTAGAAAATACATTAGTTCAGGGGATTTAATCGGTAAAAAGGGTAACGATAAAGTCTCAATTCCCATCTTTAATATCGATATTCCAAGATTCAAATATTCACGTAAAGACAGTGGGGGGGTAGGACAGGGAAATGGAGACGTAGGAGATGAAATAGGTAAAGATCCGCAAAAAGGAGGAACTGAAGACGGCAAAGCCGGCGACCAACCGGGTTCTCATGCTCTCGAAGTAGAATTCTCTTTGGAAGAGTTGGCTCGGATCATGGCTGAAGAACTGGAACTGCCCAATATAAAGCCGAAGGGCAAAAAAACGGTCAGAACCAGAAAAAATAAATATTCTGACATTAGAAAAACAGGTCCTGAATCCCTCAGACATTTTAAGCGCACGTTCAGAGAAGCACTTAAAAGAAGCATAGTCTCAGGCAATTACAATAAAGAAAGACCACTTATTATTCCCATCAAAGAAGATCGTCGTTATCGCTCCTGGAAAGAAGATATTGTTCCCCAAACCAATGCCGTGATCATCTATATCATGGACGTATCGGGTTCGATGGGAGAAGAACAGAAGCAAATGGTGAGGATAGAAAGTTTCTGGATTGATACCTGGCTTCGCAACCAATATGAAGGTATTGAATCAAGGTATATAATCCATGATACCAAGGCCAGGGAAGTTGAACAGGATACTTTTTATCGAACAGCAGAATCAGGTGGCACCATGATCTCTTCCGCCTATAAGGAATGTTCTCGTCTCATCAGAATGGAATATCCCCTCTCCAATTGGAATATTTATGTTTTTCAGTTTTCAGATGGAGATAACTGGTCCAAAGATGACACTGAAAAATGTTATAAATTTCTTGATGAGGATATTCTGGGAAAAGTTAATCTTTTTGGATACGGACAAGTTAAAAGTCCTTATGGTTCTGGTCAGTTTTATCATGATTTGGAAGACAGATTTGTGGAAACAGACAATCTGATTCTTTCCAAAATTCCTGATAGAGATTCAATTATGGATTCGATCAAGGATTTTCTGGGAAAAGGCAAATAAAATGAAGACTTTACCCCGATATCTAAAACTTATTCAAAATGAAACAGAGCATTTTTCCCGGGAATACAATCTGGATTTTTTCCCCACCAGATTCATTGTTCTGGATTACAAAACCATGAATGAAGTAGCCGCTTTTGGTGGATTTCCATCCAGGTACCCCCATTGGCGTTTTGGTATGGAATATGATCGGCTTTCCAAAAGTTATTCTTATGGTTTATCAAAAATCTATGAATTGGTGATTAACAACGATCCTTGTTATGCCTATCTGCTTGAGGGAAATTCACTTGTAGACCAGAAGTTGGTTATGGGGCACGTACTTGCTCACAACGATTTTTTTAAAAACAATTTTGCCTTTGCTCATACCAACCGACAGATGATAGATGAAATGGCAAATCATGCCACCAGAATCAAGAGATTGATGGATAATCACGGAGTAGAAGCAATAGAGAGTTTTATTGATGTATGCCTCAGTTTGGAAAACCTTATTGATCCATACAGTGTATATATTCAGCGACCCAGTATGGATCCAGAACCGGATTTGGGGTCCACCAGAATTGACAGTTCCAGAATTCACAAATTCAAAACAAAATCCTATCTGGAATCATTCATCAATCCTCCGGAATACATAGAGAAGCAGAAATCTGCCCTGCGAGATCGTATTGATAGTAGTCATCAACTTCCTCCAGCACCGGTTAAAGATGTTTTGGCTTTTCTGATCAAGTATGCTCCCCTCAATAGTTGGGAACGGGCTGTTTTGGAAATTATCAGAGAAGAAGCTTATTATTTTGCTCCTCAGAAGATGACAAAAATTATGAATGAAGGTTGGGCTACTTACTGGCATTCAAAATTTATGACAGAAAAATTACTTGAGCCAAGTGAAGTTATCAATTATGCCGATGTGTTCAGTGGCATTACCTATCAGGCTCCGGGACAACTCAATCCATACAAGATGGGTTTGGAATTGTTCAGACATATTGAAGAGCGTTGGGATAAGGGTCGTTTTGGTTTTGATTATCAAAATTGCAAAGATCTGGTTACGAAAAAACAATGGAATAAAAAAGTGGGACTGGGAAGGGAAAAAATTTTTGAAGTCAGAAAACACTTCAGTGATGTTACCTTTCTTGATGAGTTTTTTACTCAGGAATTTGTCGAAGAAAAGTTGTTCTACACCTATGATTACAATAAACGCAGCAGCAGTTATGTGATTACATCCAAAGAGTTCAAAGAAATTAAGCAACGCCTGCTTACACAATTGACTAATCAGGGGCAGCCGGTGATAGAAGTGCTTGATGCGAATTACCATAATCGGCGTGAATTATATCTTATTCATCGCCACTATGGAGTGGATTTGGAAATTCCCTATGCCAAAGCAACTTTGGAAAATTTGCAACGAGTTTGGAAAAGGCCGGTAAATCTAAGAACCATTATTAAAGGGGAGCATCAAATCTTGACTTGGGATGGAAGTGAACATACAAGAGAGAAGATTAGCATTGATGCTGGTATTTGAAGTGGAAATTGTGAGGAATGGCAACAGATATCAAAACAGGAAAAAAATTACTCGTAAAAATAGATGATCTTGATTCTGAATGGAGGGGAATAGCCGTTATTAATGGGATGGAGTGTATTGTTCCAGGTCTTTATCCAGGGGATCAGGCGGTGGTAGAAGTGGTTGCTGTCAGTCAGCACCATCCGCGGTGTTTTTGCGAATTTACACAATTGCAAAGTTCAGGAAATAACAGAATTACTGCCAGGTGCGGCATTTATCCCCAATGCAGCGGATGTCCGGGTATTGCGCTCAAATACAAATCAGGTGTAGCTTGGAAAAAAGCTAAAGTGGAAGCAGTCTTCCAGAGGAAAGTAAAATTTTATCATTCTCCAAAAATCCTGGGATATCGTTCAAAGACTAAACTTGTGGCAGGGCGAGACAACCATGGCAAAAAAATCTTCGGTGGTTATCAGAAGGGTACCCACTCACTGATGCCTCTTGATCATTGTCCAGTGGTTAACCAGAATCTCCAGGAATTGTATCATCCACTGCAATTTGTAATCCGGCAACTTGAACCTTATGATGAACTTCAGGAAACAGGATTTGTTCGATCTGTTTTTCTTAAAACCAATTCTGCCGGGGAAATCCATCTCACTTTTGTGGTTTTCCGAGAATTATCAAAATTGGAAAAGGATATTTTTCTGCAATTGAGCGAAATAAATTCTGTCAAGGGGATCAACATCAATCTGCACACGCAAAAAACAAACAGACTGGTTGGTGAGAGGGAATATACAATTTTTGGCAAGGAATATTTGATCGAATCAAACTCTGTAGTTGATTATGCAGTAAATTCCACGGGATTTTCTCAGATTAATCTGGAAATAGCAGAAAAAGCTTATGGCAAAATTGTTGATTGGGCAGGGACAGAATCAGAAAAAATTCTGGATCTATTTTGCGGTAATGGACCAATTGCTTTGGCTCTGGCAAAAAAAGGCCACACAGTTACTGGGGTGGAACGAGAAGGATTAGCTGTTAAATTGGCTAAATCCATTGGAGCCACAGTTGACTTCATTGAGATGGATGCAAGAAACCCCAACTTTATCAGCGAGTTTATCCATAAAGAAAAATTTGGCGTTATAGTGCTCAATCCTCCCAGATCCGGTCTCAAGGATGAATTATGCAAATCGATTAATCAAAGCACAGTAAAAAATCTTATCTATATGAGCTGTTCAGTTTTTTCCCTTAATCGAGATATTGAAAGATTAAAAGAATCCGGTTTTAAAATAATCAAAATGGTCGGATTTGACATGTTTCCTCATACACCTCATTTTGAAACCCTGGTTCACCTGCAACGGTGAGTATTTTTCAACCACCGCTTTTTCCAAATCAGTTTGAATAAACACTTTTTAATTCAGTCAGATTAAAAGCTGCCGCCTTCATATTTGGATGGTAATATTGTAAAATGAAAGTCAATGGTATCTACAATATTTTAATCGAAAAATGCGAATATTAATGATTTCTGCTATAATCAAACAGAAATCTTATTTTATCAACTGTCTGCTCAAGTGTTGATTTCGTAACCACTAGAGATGATTAATAAAAGGAGAAAATTTGTTATGAACAACATTTTTTCAAAAAAAATTGCTGTTATTTTTATTATTTTAGTATCAACTTTTACCATTTCTTCCAAGGGTGAAGCAAAAAAGAAAGTGTTTCTCAACGGGATGGATCTATCAAAATACCTGATAGTAGATACCGTACTTAAAGGAGTTACGGTTAAATTCGATAAAAAAGGCAATATCTATCTGATTGCCAAGGGGTATAATTTCACTCCTGAAAAAAGTGATAAAAATAAAAATGACTCCCAGGAAGATGCCAAGGTTGATCCAAAAGCTACAGAATTTTATCTGGTGACCTTTCCCAAGCCTGCAAAAGCCAATATTGGTTACGATATCGATTTAATGATC
This sequence comes from Deltaproteobacteria bacterium, assembly GCA_027858615.1. Classification (GTDB taxonomy): domain Bacteria; phylum Myxococcota_A; class Polyangia; order HGW-17; family HGW-17; genus JAQICJ01. The sequence goes on along the minus strand of JAQICJ010000119.1, from coordinate 7,715 downwards.
AATGGAAAATTCGTCAAAAGAATATATTCCAATGATGGTCAAGTGGTTTACCCCATAACCAGTTCTTTAAAAAAAGGTAAAAACAAAATAAATCTGATTTCAAAGAAAAAGAAACTCAAAGGGGGCAAAAAACCATCAGGTTCCATGAAAATTGCTATCGCAAGGGGTTATGAGTCAAAAGGCAACTATCTAATAAAAAAGCTTATCTGGACTGTTTCAAGAAGTTCATCCGACAAGAAAAAAATCTATTATCAGAATAAAGTTATAAAAAAGTAAATAAGATTAAACCATTCCAGTATTTTTATTTATTCCAATTACACAACAGCAATATTTGACTATAGGGCAAACTTGCCTTCATAAAGGAAAGACTTCCCCTTTGTATTGTGTTATTGGATGAGGCTGAAGTGGATTGAGATGTGCAAAGTAAGCTCTCAGGCACAATAATAATTTTCCTGATTAGGTTATATGGTGAAAAATGAAACATATCTATGATAAAATTCTTGCTTCAGTCAGAAATCCCTGGCGTTATCTTGGTGGTGAAAGGGGTTCGCATTCCCAAAATCCTGACCAGGTAGAAACAAGCCTAGCCTTAGCTTTTCCTGATGTATATGAAATTGGAATGTCCCATCTCGGAGTGAGTATCTTATATGAAAAAGTAAATTCCTTGCCCAATTTATCTTTGGAACGAGTTTTTACTCCCTGGCCAGATATGGAGGAAGAATTAATCAGGGAACAACTGCCACTTGTTTCTCTCGAAAGTCAGACACCACTTTGCCAATTTCCAACTGTGGGTTTTTCACTGCAATATGAATTAAACTATTCAAATATATTGGTAATTTTGGAACGGGGAGAAATAACTCTTTTGGCAACTGACAGAAGGGAAGATGAACCGATAGTAATTGGGGGTGGCCCCATGACGGTTAATCCCGAACCGTTGGCTGATTTCTTTGATCTTTTTCTGGTTGGGGACGGGGAAGATTTAATTGTTGAATATATGAATCGGGAAAAAGACTTGAGAAAACAGGGGTATGACAGATGGGAGAGGATCAGAATTCTGGCCAGTCACCCTTCCATATATGCCCCCAATCTGTTGGAAGTAGTCAAGGATGAGGAATCCAAATTTGTAGTTTCCGCCAAATCAGAAATATTGGCTTATCCAGCCAGGTGTGAAAATTTTGACGAGCAGCCCTTTATTTCCGGAGTTCCAGTACCCTATGATGCAGTATTTCGCAGAGCTGCCCTGGAGATAGCAAGAGGCTGTAATCAGGGATGTCGGTTTTGTCAGGCTGGTTTTATTTACCGACCTTTTCGTAAACATACTCCCAAAAAAATGTACGAACAGGTTGAAAAATTTCTGGAAGAATATGGTTATGAAGAAATCTCCTTCACGGCTCTTTCAACTTTGGATTATCCCGGATTTGATGAATTTCTGCCAAAGATTACTCGTCGTATAGCTGAAAAAAATGTTTCAGTGGCCATCTCTTCTCTACGTGCCTATAATCTTTCCGAAAAAGTTTTAAAAGGGATCAGAACCGGCAGAGGTGGCGGTATTACCTTTGCTCCAGAAGCTGCTTCTCAAAGAATGAGAGATGTTGTAAACAAAAACATTACTGAAAAAGATTTGCTGGATACAACTGCCAAGGTTTCTGCTTTGGGTTGGAGTCGAATCAAATTTTATTTCATGCTGGGACTTCCCTTTGAGAAGGATGAAGATCTGGAATTGATTCCTGAACTTGGTCATCGCCTTTTTCTTCAGGGTAAGAGAAATTCCCGGGGAAAAGCTCCCAGAATAACCTGTTCTATTTCCAATTTTATCCCTAAACCGCATACTCCTTTTCAATGGCATCCATTTACTGGATATGATGAGATAAAGAGAAAGCAAAGGGTAATAATCAATAATGGCGATAAAAAACGCTGTGGTTTGAGATTTCATAATGCTGCAGAAAGTTGGTTGGAAGCAATATTCAGCAGAGGCGACAGGCAACTTGGACAGGTTATCCTTGTTGCGTATGAAGCCGGAGCCAGATTCGATGGTTGGAAAGACCATTTTCAGATCAAAATTTGGCAGGAAGCCTTTGAAAAGTGCCAGCTTGATCCTGAAATATATACCAGGGAGATTGACCTTAATGCTCCACTTCCTTGGGATCATATAAGTTGTGGGGTAGATAAGGAATTTCTGAAAAAAGAATATAGAAATTCTCAAAATGAGATTGCTCTTAGACCCTGCCTTGATTTTTCTTCAACTGCAAAAAATTGTTATAAGTGTGGTGCTGGTTGCAATATTTCATCGGAACAAAAAATTGATGAGACAATAATTAGAGAAATTGACCAACTTGAGATAACTTCTTCCCAAAAGAAGAGCAGGGAGAAAAAGAAAACCCGTTTGCTGGTTAAATACAGAAAAACAGGACAGGGTATCTATCTATCCCATTTAAATCTGGTGGAGATGTTTCCGGAAATATTCAAGGCGGTTGATTTGAAGATGGAATACAGCCAAGGTTATAACCCCAGACCAAAAATAAGTTATACTCCGGCTCTAGGACAACATCAAACAGGGCTGGGAGAACTGATAGAGGTTCATCTTGAAGAAGAACCTGACATGGTGGGTTTGTTGGAAAAATTGAACCTTTTTAGTCCAAATTGGCTGGATTTCATTGAAGTTATCAAGCTCGACAGTAACGTATCCAAATTATCCAAAAGAATAAAAAAGATTACTTATTTGGTGCAAACTGAAAAATATGCTCCCAAGATAATCAAACAACTTGAACTAAAAGCACAAGAGCTTTTAAACAGCAATTTCATCGAGGTAAAGAGGGATAAAAAGGGAAAAATCCGTAAATTCAATGCCAGTGAATCAATTGATGATATCCTGATTAAAGAAGATAATGGAAAGTTGATTATTTCTTTTGTGCTGGACAAGATAAACACCATGATGGTTAAACCGACAGAAGTACTGGAACTTTTGTCTGATGATGCTTTTATCCAAAATCTGCCTGTGACCAGAACTGGCTATATCCTCAAATAAATCCATTTAAATATTCCCGTTTTTTCAGGGCAGGGTGGAGATAAATTTTCAGGGATTGGCAGTTTGATCAGTGAATTGATTATTCAGAAAAGGAAAAAGGAAGGTAAAAGGGGAAGGGAGCCCTGAAGCTCCCTTGACAGATTCTTACTTGTTGCCACGTTCAAGGATGACGAATTCAACTCTCCTGTTTTTGGCGCGTGCTTCTTTGGTACGGCTTTTGTCTATTGGTCTTGATTCGCCATATCCTTTGGCAGTTAAACGGGTGGGGGGAACACCTTTGTCTACGAGGTAGCCCCTTACAGAATTGGCACGGTCATCACTGAGCTTCATATTATATGAATTGCCGCCGCGATCATCTGTGTGTCCTTGAATTTCAATTTTCTTGATTTGTTTGTGAGCCTTGAGGGTGGCTGCAATAGCATCAAGAACTGGGAATGATTTGGGCAGAATATCCGATTTTGCAGTAGCAAAGTAGATTTTCTCATAGATTTCTATAGCTCCGGCAGTAACTCGGACCTTACCCTTATCAGGACAACCGTCTTTATCTTTGTATCCGTTAAATGTTTCTGGTTCATTGGGACATTTGTCATCTACGTCCAAGATACCATCGTTGTCATTGTCAGGATCGGGACAGCCATCATCATCCTGGAATTTATCAAAGTCTTCCTTGGTTTCTTTGAAACTGGTTTTCTTGTCAGTATCTTTACCTGGACAAAGATCTTTGATGTCAAGAATATTATCACCATCGTTGTCAGGATCGGGACAACCGTCTTCGTCTTCGAAGTTGTCGAAATCTTCTGGATCGTCGGGACATTGATCTTTGTGATCGGGAATTCCGTCGCCATCGCGGTCAGAAATAAGCTCGTCGGGACAACCGTCTTCGTCTTTGTATCCATTGACAGTTTCAGGTTCATTGGGGCATTTATCATAAACATCAAGGATGCCATCTTCATCGTTATCAGGATCGGGACAACCGTTTTCATCTTGGAAACCATCGAAATCTTCAGGACGGTAGGGGCATTGATCAACATCGTCGGGGATGCCATCGCCGTCGGAATCTCCGATGAATGGTTCGAAGGTAAAATTGGCGAAGAGTCTGAAATCGGGGGAGCCGACATGATCGCCCAACAATCCGGTGATGCCAACACCACCACCTACAGCAAGGAAAGAATTAGTGGCCAGGTATAATTTAAGGCCAACTAAGGCTTCTACGGGCACTGTATTTTGGGCATAAGCAATATTATATGATTTATATGGAGTAGTAGTCTGGGTGTCTTCTTTGCTGAAAGATGACATTTCGACCGAGCCAAAAAGTTCGGTAACAAATTCGATGCTTTTGGTGAATTTGTAGGAGAGACCCGCACCATAAGTTAATTCATATTCTTGAGAGAGATTCTGGGTGCCGTTGTTGTCTTGTTTGCCTTCCCAGCCTGTGCACTGGACATCTCCGGGATTGCCACCATTTCTGTCGTAATATGTTTCACAACTGGACCAGCCATTATTTTCGGTGAGTTCACCCTCTCCGCCCAGATAAAAGCGGGCGCCAAGATTGAGACTGAAAAGCATCTTTCCATCGGCCATTCTTTTGTCGATGATGAAATTGGGTGCTACAGTGAAGCCTCCGGTGCCCATGAACATTTCATCACTGCCTGAGGGAAGGGATGAAGAAAGCATGAAAGCAAGACCGACGGGATTTAGTGCTGAAGGAAGAATACGCCATTTGAAATTTACAAAAGCGTCGCCCAAGCCGTCATTGCCAAAATTGCCGGAACCATCGTAGCCCAGTGGTCCGGTGCTTATATTAAGACTGGAACCCTGGTTCCAGCGACCGTAGTCGATACCAGTACATCCAGGGCAATCATCAGTTGTAAAGTTCTGATCTCTGGGGGTAGTATAACCTGAGAGAATGTGAAGTGGGATTCCGGCACCTATTTCAAAATTTTTGAATAAACCAATTGCAATCTGCAGGTGACTGGAAAGCATTTGGTCAACTACAAATTCGCGGTTGTTACCTTTCAGTACGAGTGGATTGAAGGCACTGGCAAGTCCGAATCCAAGGGATATCTTGAGATGACCAAGAACCTGGGAGGAGTCCACAGCGAAATGACCTTTGGAATCCATAGCGGGTCGAAATTTCTGAATACTGATTGGTCCACCCTGGGCAAAAGAATTTTTTTGATAGGCAAAACTGGAAGTAAGAACCAGAATTGATGTGAAAATTAACGATTTATATATTGACTTCATGTTTTTCCTCCATGTTTTGAGCATAAGTTAAAAAAAGAGGAGTGATTTGTCAATATAATATATCAGTTAATGAAATAAAAACTTTTCTTGCGTTTTTGGATAGAAATAATCGATGATTTAATATTCCAAAAGAAGATCTGTCAATCCCAACTCAAAATAATAGCAGGATTCAGAATAATTATCTTCATCAGGGTTATTGTGAGGCACATCATGTTCTCCACCCAGACAACTGTTTTTGAGATAGTTGCTGGAAAAAACCAGTAGCAGACGTCCGTTTTCAATCTCATATTCACAGATCAGATCACAACTGTTATCATTGGTGTCCATGGCTGAAACAATTGCATGACCTGGACACTGAATTGCATGACAACTGGAGAATGAAAGATTGTTTCTGCGCATCTGCTCGATGGTGGTTATCTCGAATAAACTTGGTATTTCAATACTTTCTTCCAGGATATTCAAGGGAGAGCCATCGCTGGTTTCAAGGTTAAAATCAATTTGCCAGTAATTGAGAAAATCCTGTGCTGCTGAAGAAATATAGGAGGGATTGGCTGCGAATACTACCTGGCCTCCATCTTGAAGAACAGATTCCATCTCGTTTATGGTGCTGGCATCTATTGTATTAACCGGAGCAACGGCCATGGTTACATCGGGAGTAAAGGGCAGAGGAGTGCGGGTTGCATGGGCGGTAACTTCCTGAACCCGGTTAAGGTTGACATAGAAAGTATAATGGCCGGAACCTCCTGCTTTAGCCATACTGAGGTCATCACTTTTCGTGTCAACTCTGATGTTCAAACCAAGAGGTCTGCGATTGCGCAGAGAAGTTGTTTCATCTTCCCGTTGAGCAAGCCATTCAAATCCATTGAAAGCAAGACCGTCATTGTCGATAAAAAAGAGGTAAGGATCTCCGAAAATATTTTGATCTCCGGTAACCATAACTCGGCCTTCTCCATATTGAACAGCCTGGATAACGGAAAGCGGTCCCCATGATTCATCGGGATCTTTGCTCCAATTTCCATAAAACCCTTCTTTCATTTCCGGATCCCACAAATCGCCCCATCCGTCTTCACTGGTATATCCAATTCCTCCAGGACCATCGAGAGGTCCTCCGGTCTGGAGAGAATATTCAATCAGGTCTTCGTTAACCGGATGTTCTTTAAGATCTTGAACTAAAATCCAACCTAGTCCAGCCACGGAATGTGGAAATACATCAACTGCTATTTCATACCTGATTTCAATGCCGTAGGGAGCAAGCAAAGGATTTGTTTTTTCGGCATGACGATAGACATTGGTATGGTCGGCTATGACAAAAAGCCCTCCTCCGTTATTTATAAAACTTTCAACTGCTTCAATTTCTTCTTCTGTAAAATCCGGCTTCTGTTCGTCCATCAGGTTAAGAAAAAGAATGTCGTAATTTTTAAGCAATTCAGAGGTAAGTTTCCCAGAAACCAATCTGTCATGTTCATAACCATTATGGTTCAGGTGATTGAATAACCGGTTGAAGGCATACATATGCGAATATGAAAAGTCATTTTCTGTGAGAGCAAAAGTGGTATTCTGCTTGGTGGCATGGACGTTGTCTTCAAGAATTCTGGTAATTGGTCCATCATAATCAACTGGAGCACGACCTTCTTCAATGATTTTCTGACCGGTGAGATCATTGGAATTATCACAACTGGAAAGAAGTAAAAAAGAGAATAGTGGAATAATAATAATGATAAAAGATTTCATTCAGACACCTTGAGTTGTGCTTGAGAACTTCAGTTAAAAGGGAAATTCTCAAGCAGGCTTGGCAATACTTTTACAAAAAAGGGTTGCTCAATAAATGGGAAATTATCCTGGGATTTATAAATGCTGTGAGAAACAATTTAATAAGTGCAAAATTGGATAAAATTAGTTTGTCAAGCAAGTGTAATATTTTGACATGTTTTATTGCAAATACAATTTACAATCCAACTTCTAATTCAGTCAAACACAAATATTCATTTAATAAACTTCTGAACAATAGATTTGGTGTTGAAAATAATCAGAGCAAGTAAAATCAGTACAATTGGTATTTTCCAGAGAATTCCAAAACTTCGGGGTTCCTGATCGCCAATCAAGATGTAACTGTTTTCTGAAACTACCGTGGGCGGATAATATTTGAATTTAATCAGATGATTGAAATCGATCACAAAATTACTCTTCATTTCTTCAGGAACCAGAATATGAGTAGCAAGCTGCTTTTCTTTCTGAGAATAATATAGAGTGAAGCTTTTAAGTTTTTTCTTGTAGAAGCGAGGATAATCAGCCTTTGCTCGCAATAGAATCAATTGACTTCCCTGCTTTTTAATATTTCTCATCTTCACTTTGTTTATATATTCAATCCTGGATCGAAGCATGATTTCAGGATAAATATATTTGCAGGTTTCTTTGCCGCTTTTGTCTTTTGTGCAATTTCTTTCTA
>JAQICJ010000209.1 GCA_027858615.1 Deltaproteobacteria bacterium | reverse complement strand
GTATATACACTGAGTATGAACCGGTTGTTAAACCACTGGTCTATAGTTTTAGACCAAAACAATTTCAAATACAACCCCATTTTTAATTATTATTTTTAAAAGTTTTAATTGTATCGTTTTCTGATTGCCTTGATTACATCCAAAATCTGGAAAAAAGCATCAACTACATCCGGATCAAAGTGATTTCCTCTTTCTTCTTTAATTATTTTCAAAATTTTGCTGTCGGGCCACTTTTCTTTGTAAACCCTCTTGCTGCCCAGAGCGTCAAAAACATCAGCCAATGCACAGATTCTTGCCTCAATTGGAATTTCTTCTCCTAGTTTACCTTTTTCCATGCAATGAAATAAACCGTTTTCCTTATGAAAGCTGCCTGGATAGCCTTTACCATTCCACTTTTCGTGATGTAAAAGGGCTATATCTCTGCTCAACATATCAAGTTCTGAAGTAGCATTTTCAAAAAGTTGCCAACCAAATATTGTATGCTGTTTCATGATGTTGTATTCTTGTTCATTCAAGCGACCCGGTTTTTTGAGGATAGCATCGGCTATTCCAACTTTTCCAACATCGTGCAGCATGGCTGAGAGCCTGATGATGTCTTTCCTTTTTTTGATTTCCTCAATCTTTTTCCCTTTATTGAGAGCCCAACGATGATAAATTTCGGCTGTGTAAGCCCCAACCCGCTGTACATGGGTTCCTGTTTCATTGGGATCTCTTAGTTCCGCCATTTTCATCATTCTGAGAATAATTTCCCTGGTCATTATCCCGCGTTCAATGGCCAAAGAAGCATGACTTGCAAAAAAAGAAATATAATTTTGAATTTCTTGATTAAAGGGCATGATGATGCCATCAGGATTTTTTGAGTTGATAATCTGCATAACCCCGACAATTCGGTTTTGATGGGTTTTCAGAGGAACAGTCATTATGGAACAGGTCCTGAAACCTGACTTTTTGTCAAATGAGGAATTGAAGGTAAAAGGGTGGGAATCATCCAGATTGTATGCATCATCGATGATAAGCGTTTTTCCTGTTTTAGCAGAATAACCAACTATGGAATCAGTATTTATGGGAATTGTGAGATCAGAATAGATATCCTTGTTATTGGAATCTTTTTGATAGAGAAGTTCGTTCTGAACATATCTGAATTTAAGTTTGTTCTTTTCAACCAGGAAAATAGAACCAGCCTCGGCTCTGGCCAACTTGCGAGCTTCTTCCAGAATCTTGTCCAGAATTGTATCTATGTCGTTGAGCTTGTTTAACTCCCCCGTTATCTTTAATACTTTTTCAAGGGCATCACGAGATTTGCTATGTGTGGAAGAAACGTTGTTCATTTATTTATTTTGGTTAATAGCATCTTTTAGAATCTGGCTGGCCCAGAACGTAACAACCCGACGTGCTGAAATTTCAATGTTTTTTCCTGTTTTGGGATTACGCCCCGGACGGGCTTCCTTTTCGCGCAGAATAAAGTTGACAAAACCGCTGATTTTAATGTCCTCACCACTTTCAAGTGTCCATTTGATAGTTTCAATAACATTGTTCACAAAATGGGCAGCTTCTTTCTTGGTTAAACCGGTTACCTTTTCGTAAACTTTGTTGATAAGATCAGATTTAGTCATTTTATCCTCCTAGATGCATATAAAACACAAAGATAAAATCAATGTCAATAAAAAATTGTAATCATTGTGGATTTCAATTGGCCTCCAATTGATAAATCAGATTGATTTTCAATTAAAAAACCAATCAAAGATAATATTTTCCAAAACAAGTGCATCTTCTGTACTTGTAGTTTTGAGGGTCTTGTCAGCGTCATAAAAAAGGGAATGACCATGATAAAGCTTTTGATAAGTGAATTTGCGTTGCAGGTTTTCACGTCTGAACTTGCCTCCTAACCATCCTGGTGCTGCTGGATGCATTTTGCCTTTGGATGATTTGAAATAAAGAATAAACCTCAACTGGCGAGCAAGAAGATTAATGATAAGGATGGGGCTTGTATTGTTGTCCAGCAGATTTTTTGCTTCAGCCAGAACATCTGGCAATTTGCCCACAAAAAAGTTGTCCACAAATTTGAAAATTTGAGCTTCACCCTGAGTACCGATGGATTCAATGATATCAGGACTATCTATTTTTTTGTTTTCTCCTTTAAACAAAAAGAGCTTGTCCAGAGCCAAACCAAAATCCTGATCACCAACAAAATTAACAAACATCTCCACAGCTTCTTTGTTAATCTGGAATCCATGAGATTTGCATTCCTGTTTGATTATGGATTTTTGACTGCGTCTATTGGAAAGGGAATATTCAAATAATCGTTTTTCTTTGTTTAATAGTTTAAAAAACTTCTTGTTTTTTGGGGCTTTTATTCCGATGAAAAGGAGACAGGTAGTTGTAACCGGTTTTTTGAAAAATTCAACAAATTTATTGAGTTCTGCAGTTTTGAAACTGTCTGTATTGCGAACTTCTATAAACCTCGCTTTGGCCAGCATGGGAACAGCTTTGGCACTGTCAATTATTTTTCTGGCATCAACCTGGTCACTGTCAAAAACTTCAAAATTAAGATCTCCGCCTGCCTGATTGAGAAACTGGTTTTTGAAATGCTTGATTACTCGGTCTTTAAGAAAATTTGCATCACCAAAAACTCCGTAGAAAGGCTTGAAATTTTTAACAGTAATTTTTTTGTAAGCTTCCATAATTTCTTTATAAATTGCCGGGTTCAAAAGTATTAAAAACCAGCTTGGCAAGAATATACAGCCAAATTATATTACTCCGAAAACTATTTACAACAGATTTTTATTTTTTGTGAAGGAGAAAGTATTATAAGTCTTCTTCCATAACTTCAGATCACAAGGAATAAAATTTCAGAAAAGACAGTTAATATTATTTTGAAATTCCTGGATAGTTTATTTTTTTGGTATTTATGGTAAAAGGTATTAGAACTACTTTAGAAGTGGTTCTTTTGGCTGGGTAATTTCTTTAGTTTGAAAGAAAGTTTGAAGGTGAACCAATGAAATTCTTAAAAATCATGAAATCCGGTACCTGGATTCTGACTGGAATGTTGGGATTGACAGCTCTTATTGGCAGTACCTGGCTGGTTATGGAAGCAGATTCTGTTGCTACTCCTCCCGATAATAAAGAAATTAAGCTCGCTTACGAAAGAAAATTAAACGAAAAAAAGAATTCCAGAGCAAACCGCCGTAAACTTAATCGTCAAAATCGCAGAATTACCGGCAAGAAAAGGCCAGAAGTAAAATCCTCCAAAATCAGAAAAAGAAGCAGGGTCAAGAAAGATATCAAAAGAAAGAGTTCCTTGAAAAAAATGAGTATCAAAGGGAAATCAGGTAAATTCAATATGCCCCGAATACCGGGAGCCAGGATGCCCGGAACCGGCAATGAAAAACTTAAAAAGCAAACAATGGGCAAGGAAAAAAGTGAAGCTTATGAAAACAAGTTACAGGATGCAAGATTGCGTCGTGACAAAAGAAGATATGAACGCATGGATGCTCGTATTGACAGGCTTAATAAAAGAATTGAAACTCTCAAGGAAAATGGAACTCCAGCTCAACAAGAACGCCTGAAAAGAAGCATTGAGCGTCTCCAGAAAAGAAAGACCAAAATGAAAGAACGACTTGAAGAGGCTGATCTCCTCTAAAAACTACCATTCTGAAATCACCACCATGAAGTTGACAGTAACATTCAGACAGATCTGCCGGCAGTCTTTATTATCGGCAGATCTCTTCACATCAATGATCTTGCCGATTTTGAGGCGAGAAACTAAATGCCATAAAGTAATTTTGAAGTAATTTTTTTAACATAAGGAGAACAACATGAATTTTAAACTCTTAACTTATCTTGCTTTGACAATTTTATTTTTAACTATTGCCTGTGATGATGACAATGACTCCAACAACACCAATAACATCAACAACGTCAACAACGTCAACAACGAGAATTGTGGAAACGACTTCATCGAAGGAGATGAAGTCTGTGATGGAACTGCATTAGATGAAAACGACTGCACCACCATTGGTGAAAATTTTGTTGGTGGAATCCTTGCCTGCAATCAAAGTTGTGATGCCTGGGATACTTCTAAATGCACTTCCGTTGTATCTGAATGCGGGAATGACCTGATTGATGGAGATGAAGTCTGTGACAGCACCAATCTTGATGGTTACCAATGCATTGATATTGATCCGGAATTTCTCAGCGGCACCCTCGCTTGCAGTGATGACTGTCTAAGTTGGGATACCGAAAACTGCTCCACTGAGCAACCTGTTTTATGCGGTGATGGAATTGTCGATGAAACTGAACAATGTGATGATGCAAATACCGAACCGAATGATGGTTGTAACGAATATTGTGAAAAAGAACCCGGCTGGGCCTGCTATAATCCGGAAGATGGACCCTCTATCTGCTCTAATTCTTGCGGAGATGGAATTATTGTAGAAGGTGAAATTTGTGATGACCTCAACGTTATGCCTGACGACGGCTGTTCTCCCAGTTGTGAGATCGAAACAGGCTGGGAATGTAACAACGATGAACCATCTATTTGTACTACGAACTGTGGTGATCAGATCGTAGTCGGTTCCGAAGTCTGTGATGGCACTAATCTGAATGGCCAGGACTGCACTACCATAGAACAGGGCTTTACTGGTGGCACTCTGAGTTGTAAAAACAACTGCACCTGGGCAACCAACTCCTGCACCCAGTAAAACCCCAAAATCTGATTCCTCCCTGTTTTTGCTCTTTTCGCTATTACAATTTTTCCACACCACTAATAATCACCCTGAAAAAATAAATTCTATTTATCTTGTATCTATACAGCCATTGCCCCTTTACTGCTGTTGCCAAAAAAAATGAAGTTATGATAAATTACATATATATGGTATATTTTACTAAATACTTGTTTTTCCTTATTCAAGTATTGCATTTTTGCTTTTAAAATTCTCTTTATTCCCTTTACTAACCAGTTTCCACTCTATTCTGGGATGGAACTAACCAGTTCTACCAAGTGTACTCATGAAAAAAAAATTTCTTTCCACTGTGCTCTTTTCACTTCTCGTTGTTTTTACTTTTCTTTTTGCAGAAAAACAGGCTTTCAGTGTTGTCAGTCAAATAGATGGCACGATTGTTCCTACAAGCAATCTGTTGCAAAATGAACTTGACAACCAGGGGGAAAGTCTTAATGCCGTTGTTGATGCTCAAACTTTTCCCCAAATATTCATGCCTGCTGTAAATGGTGATGGAAATCGCCTGGTTTACTTTGAAGATATCCAGGAAGAAGCGGGTTACGAAAACACTTTCGGCTGGTACAACATCAATGATCCCAGTCAATTGTACAAAATATTTGACTGCAGTGATGAACCATATGACTCGATTGTTATAGATTTTGACAATCAATATTCTCTTGGAAACTGGACCGGTGGTTTTATCGGATTTTTTCTGATCACTCCCGAAGATAATAATGCCGGCAATTGCGGCGACTTTAATCCACCTGAAAATTTTGGACACATCTATTATTCCGAACCTGAACTCAATGGAGACGGGGATTATGTTCACCACATAGTCTTTACCAGCTCCATTGATCCGAACACCTTCTATTTTGCTTTTGAAGATCTTTATCGCGGTGGTGATAACGATTTTTCAGATATGACAATAAAAGTTCAAGGATTGGTTCCACCTTGTGTTCCTGAACCTGAAATCTGTGATGGGCAAGATAACGACTGTGATGGGGAAATTGATGAAAATTCTGTTGATGTAGGGGATCCATGTGAGAGCGATACTGGTGAGTGTACTCCAGGTACAACAGTCTGTGATGAAGGAGCAATAATCTGTCAAGGGTTCATTGGGCCTCAACCTGAAGTTTGTGAAGGCTTTGACAACGATTGTGATGGAACAGTTGACAACAGCCCAATTGATGAAGGTGGTTCCTGTGGCACCAATGAAGGAATTTGCACCCAGGGGAGTTATGTCTGCAGTGGCGGCAGCCTGGTCTGCTCAGGAAATACCAGTCCTGAACCTGAAATCTGTGACGGCTCTGACAACGATTGTGATGGAATAATTGATAACAATCTTACTGATACCGGTTCAGCCTGTGGAAGTGATCAAGGAGAATGTCAAAGTGGTGTAACTGCTTGTATTTCCGGCACCCTTGAATGCCAAGGAGAAATAGCTCCTGTTTCTGAAATCTGCGATGGTCTTGACAACGATTGCAATGGAGCTAGCGACGACTCACCAATTGATGTTGGGGAATTTTGTGGTTCTGATACAGGCGAATGTGAAGCCGGTCTTACCGTCTGTGAGTCCGGTGTTATAGTCTGTTCCGGAGCTGTTGAATCACAACCTGAAGCTTGTGACGGACTGGATAATGACTGTAATGGACTAATCGATGACAACACACCTGATGAAGGCGATGTTTGCGGCAATTCTACCGGTCAATGTCAGGCAGGAACACTTGTCTGTAGTGGTGGCTCCTACATCTGTCAAGGTTCTACCGAGCCACAACCTGAAGCTTGTGATGGACTGGACAATGACTGCGATGGCACAGTTGATAACAATCTTACAGATACAGGTGATCAATGTGGTTCCGATACAGGTGAATGCCAATCCGGTGTTTATGACTGTATTTCAGGTTCACTTACCTGTGTAGGAAGCATTGGCCCCCAAATAGAAGCTTGTGATGGGCTCGACAACGACTGTAACGGAAATATCGATGATAATCCCCAAGATATAAACCAGCCTTGTGGCGAAGATACTGGGACTTGCACTCCTGGCATGACAGTTTGTATAGATGGCAATGTGGAATGTCAGAATTCAATGGGCCCGGAAACTGAACAATGTGATGGGCTGGACAACAATTGTAACGGGTTGATCGATGAAAGCAATCCTGAAGGTGGTGAAATTTGTGGAGTTTCTGACACTGGGATCTGTGAAATGGGAGTTACCGTCTGCCAAAATGGCACCCTTTCCTGTCAGGGCTCTACCGATCCTCAACCCGAAGTATGCAACAACCTCGACGATAATTGTGATGGGATTATTGACAACGGGGATCTTTGTCCTCAAGGGGCGGAATGTATAGAAGGACAATGCAGAATTTACTGTGGTTCGGGCGAATTCAGTTGTCCCGGCGGCACAGAATGCATTGATGATTATTGTGAACCAAACGAATGCTATGAAGTTGAATGTCCGGATGGATTTGTCTGTCAGGAAGGCACATGTGTCGATCTTTGTGAAAATGTGGAATGTGAAAATGACGAAATTTGTCAAAATGGCATCTGCAAAGAGAATAACTGCTATGGTCTTGGCTGTCCCAATGGAGAAATCTGTTTTGATTCCGAATGTACAGAAGATCCTTGTCAAAACACCCAATGTGAATCAGATGAATTCTGTTCCCTCGGTGAGTGTGTCAAAACTTGTGAGCGAGTCATATGTGCAGACGGAGAAAAATGTGTTTCAGGCAATTGCATCAACGAACCCTGTGCTCAAATCAATTGTGAAAACGGACAAATCTGCCAGGATGGACAATGTTTGGACAATCCCTGTTCCGGAGTATTTTGTTCAGGTGATCGAATCTGTCAACAGGGAAGTTGTGTAGACAACCCCTGTCACAATGTTGATTGTCCCCTTGGAGGCATCTGCAGTGAAGGACAATGTTATAACCATCCCG
Organism: Deltaproteobacteria bacterium; assembly: GCA_027858615.1. Taxonomy (GTDB): domain Bacteria; phylum Myxococcota_A; class Polyangia; order HGW-17; family HGW-17; genus JAQICJ01. The sequence continues at coordinate 8,432 of JAQICJ010000209.1, read as the reverse complement.
ATTATATCCCTGGCGAAGAAGGAGACACAATTACTACCAACGGAAATTCTCTTTTCGGTTGTAATACCTCAACTGGCAATTCCTCTTCAGAATCTACATCATTGCTGGCTCTAATATTATTCTTCGGGCTCTTTGCTGTTTCTTTTTTCAAGAAAAAGCTAAGTATCAATACCAAATTCTTCAGTTCAATTTTCCTGATTTTCCTGCTGCTCGGAAGTTGTCAAACGAGTTCTTACAAAATACCAGACGAAGACGGTAGTATGCCTGATGTTCCCGACAGTGATGCCAGTTGTACAATTACCAATGACGGGGTTGAAATCTGTGATGGACTGGACAACGACTGCAACGGAATCATTGATGATGGCTTAGACCTCAACAATGATATAAATAATTGCGGAGAATGCAGCAATGTCTGCGATCTTTTCGGAGCTTACAACCAATGCAGCCAGGGCACCTGTACTTCCAACGGCTGTGCTCCAGGCTATTTTGACTTGAATAATGACATGGAAGACGGTTGTGAATATGAATGCCTGCCCACCAACGGAGGTCTTGAAATCTGTGACGGTCTTGACAACGACTGTAACGGAATAACTGACGAAGATTTCTTGCTTGACAGCGATCCGGATAATTGCGGCAGTTGTTCCAACCAATGTTCATTCCCCTATGCCTCTTCAACCTGTGAAGGAGGAAATTGCCTTTTGCTTGAATGTAACAATGGCTTCAAGGATCTTAACGATAACCCTGATGACGGCTGTGAATACAGTTGTTTTATCTCAAACGATGGTACCGAAATCTGTGACGGACTTGATAACGACTGTAACGGTCAGGTTGATGATGGAGTAGATACCCTCAATGATCCTCAAAATTGCGGTGCCTGCTGGAATTCATGCAATCGACTCCATTCCCAGACAACCTGCAACAACGGTCAGTGCGAACTGCTTTCCTGTAATTCTGGTTATACCGATGCCAACAATGATCTTGCAGACGGTTGTGAATACGAATGTACTCTTACCAACGGAGGCACCGAAATCTGTGACAGTCTCGACAACGACTGCAACGGTCAAATCGATGACAACCCTGCAGATGTCGGGGGGAATTGTGGTTCCAATACTGGAACTTGCAGTTATGGCACCTTGATCTGCAGCAACGGAACTATAAATTGTTCAGGTGCCGTTGGATCCCAGTCAGAAACCTGCGACGGTCTCGACAACGACTGTGACGGTCAAATTGATGAGGATTTAGCTCAGGAAGGTTCCCCCTGTGGAACTTCTCTCGGAGCTTGTGAAATGGGGACCTGGCAATGCAATTCTGGCTCTTTTGAATGTCTCAACGCCATTGAACCTCAACCAGAAACCTGCAATGGAATAGACGACGATTGCGACGGAATAGTTGACAACAGTTTAACAGATACCGGTGGTTCATGTGGAACAGACACCGGCGCCTGCCAATCCGGCACAGAAACCTGTCTTAACGGCTCCATTGTCTGCAGCGGCGAAATTGCACCTTCAACTGAAATCTGCGACGGTCTCGACAATAACTGTAATAGCAATGTTGATGACAACACAATTGATACCGGAGATCTCTGCGGCAGCTCTGTCGGAGAATGCTCCCCCGGTACTACAGAATGCATTGGGGGAACAGTAGTTTGCTCCAGTGCTGTTGATCCGCAATCAGAAGTTTGCGACGGACTTGATAACAATTGCAACGGTCTCATTGATGATGGAACCATGGTGGGAGTTGGTGTTCAATGTGGAACCACAAATGTTGGTGAATGCCAATACGGTAGTACCATATGTCAAGCGGGCTCCACTACCTGTTCGGGCAATATCGAACCTGAAAGCTGGGATCTTTGTGATGGTCTGGATACTGATTGTGACGGAGCAAACGATCCCAGCGGTTGCTTGAGTGTTGCCGGCAACGACATCAGACTGGATGCAAACTCCAGTGCTGGCTCTTCCAACTCTATTCAACTTGATATTGATGCCTTGGGAGATGTAGTCCACGTAGTCTGGGCTGATCGTCGCAATGGAAATGCGGATATTTTCCACACCTGTTCTGTTGACGGAGGAATAACCTGGACTGACGATCTTAAAATCAATAATGATTCTACTCCTAGTGTTAAACCTAAAGTAGTTGTGGATCCCGCCAACAACGGTTATGCCTATATTGCCTACGAAGACAATCGCAGCGGTAGCGACAGAGACATCTATCTGGTAAAAGTAAATGACTGCACTGCTTCTGGTGCCACTTATTCATCAGAAATCAGAGTGGACTCAGGAAATATTGATTCACTTAATATACATATGATAGCTGATGGCTCTGGTCATCTTTATCTCACCTGGGAAGAATTTGTTGAAGGCACGGGAACCGAATCCGGATACCGTAATATTAATTTTGTTGCTTCTTCAGATTACGGATCCTCATTTACTTCCCCGGCAAGGGTAAACCAGGAACCGGCCGATCAAACTCAGGCTTATGCGTCAACTCCAAGACTGGCATTAGGTAACAACAATCGTGTATTTGTCGTCTGGTCAGATAATCGCAATGGCGCCAGCGACATCTATCTCAATTACACTGATGACCTCGGTTCCAGCTTTCCGGGAACAGATTCAGGTGGCTCTGATATTCGCCTGGATACAGATGCGGCAGGAACCGGAGCTTCAAAATTCCCCCATATCACCAGCGATGAAAGCGATATGGTCATAGTGGTATGGCAGGATCTGAGAAATGATATTTCTTCAGATATTTATATCAATCGTAGCACTGATAATGGCGAAACTTGGAATAGTTCAGATTTGCAACTCGATGCAGACGGCAACGACTCCAATTCTTATGAACCGATGATTCTCACTGATAAATCCGGTTATATCTTTGTTTCATGGCAGGATTTCAGGGCCGGACTCCCCAATATGAGATTTATCGTCTCTTCTGACAATGGAGCTTCCTTCACAAGTTCCCTGCCTATCGCACAAGGAACAGGATTTGTAGAAAAACCTAGACTGGCAATCAATGGAAGTGGTTTGGTTTATGGAGGTTTTCTTGATGATCGGGACGGTTTAAGAGATGTATATGCCAATTTTTCCCTTGATTACGGAGTAACTTTTCAACCTGAAGATTTAAGACTGGATCTGGGCAGCCTTGCCGGCGAATCAGATTCCTTCGGTCTCCGGGTAGCTGCCGGCAAAACCAATAACAAGTTCTACCTGGTCTGGGTTGATACCAGAACCGACGGCATCAACGGTGATATCTACTTTAATTCTCTGGTGCAATAAAACTTTTTTTTGCAGTTAAATTCTTTAAAAATATTATAACCTGCAGGGAATAACCCGAATTTTACAAGGGTTACCAATCCTACCCGCTGTCATCTTTAGATTCAAAAAATAGCTGTGCCATGGTGAAATAGATCAACAGAATCGTGTCCTCTTCCAATGGCTGTCTGTGAGAGTGTCAATCAACAGCATGTGGCTATCTTTCTATATGAATTTTTTTATGCTATTTTCAGAAATGATTATTTGATCATTATTTTTACAGAAGATGTCTATGTATATTTTTAAACACCCCTTGTTTCTGCTGATTTTTAGTTTTTCTCTGATGTTATTTTCTTGTGATGATGACAATTCCAGCATAAATTCCAATAACAATAATATCAATAATGATGCCGGTACAGATGGCGATGTGAATGATGCAGATATTACTGACGATATAATTGAAACAGAATGTATAAAAGCTGAAGGTACTCTTAATCAGGGTAGCGATACCTTGGGTGGATAATGATAATACTGCAACAGTATCCGCATCGGGAAATATCTGTTCTAGGACTTTTTCTCATCAATCCACTCAGGGGTTGAGAGATAATAATCCTTCTAATCCAAGAACTTACAGTGAGTTATCCGGCTGGCCAAGTGTATCCACAAATAACCTGTGGATGTTTGATGCTCTTTATGCTCTTTCCCTTGAAGAAACTCGGCTGTGCAGTGTAAGTGCCATCGAAGATTATGCTTATAACAACGGACAACCCATAGTATGTCCCCAGGGGGGCTGTTTTGAAACCGGTAGATTATGGAAATTTGTTTTGTTTGGACAAGAGATACAGCATATGCCGTGGATTTAAGTCTGGCTGCTCTTGATCCTGCAAGAAGCCAAAATTCACTGGAATTTAAAGTCAGCAATCTTCGCACCGGACGGTGGGACGGGGGGCAGCTCGGGCTCTCATCACTATGTTAATATTTCAGAGTTTAAAGTTCTTTCCCTGAGTGGAATCGATTGATAAAAGAAAATTCTTCCTTTTTGGGAGAAAACTAAGTACTATTTCTCCTTAAGCGGTTTAATCGTTAATTTATGAGATAAGAGGTCTTTATGTTTAAAAACAGCAGATATATAACTTTGTTGATGGTATTGGTTTTCAGTTCATTTTTTATTTGGGGCTGCAAAGAATCGGATGCTACAGACAATGACGACTGGGGAATCGACGAAGAAATTATGCCGGATGAAGAAAAACTTGGCAAGGCTGATAGTGCATGGTCTGGCGGTCCTGCAACAATTTATGACTCATCAAATACAGCAGTCTGGGAAATCACTAACAACTGGGAAGACACTGATACACCTGAAGCAAGAAAACCTGGTATTGTTTGGGGAGATAATAGCGGCTTGAACTGGGACGAAAAGTATGCTTTGTGGGTTCAGTCAATGGGGATTATTCCGGGATATGAAGTTAGTTTCCAGACATTCATGCTCAAAACACCCTGGGGCAAGGAACTTCCCGCTCCAAGACTTGAATGCGCTGAAGTTGCAATGTTTTTAAGGGTTACTTTTGCTTCATGGTATAATTTGCCATTTTTTCTTAAAGCTGTTGACAGTTCAGGGGCAATATATTTCGGCCACATGGGGGCACGCACTTCAACCGGGCGTTATAAAAATACCCCTTTATACAAAACCTCATACAAAGACTACAGTAAACAGTTTGAAGGCAAATCCAACGAATACATTGTCGAAAACTGGCCTCAGGACAGTCTCCTTAGAAAAAGATCTGTGGGTCAGGGCGACACCATGGAGTTTCTTACAGGAAGTGGTACACAGCAGGCAGGTCAATATTTTGATGAAATTTTTCTGAATAAAAGAACCGGGCACTTTCTGAGACTGCTTTTAGCATATTTCGGTTCTGTTAACCTGGCCAGTTCTTCAAATACCTACAACCTTAAACCACAATCAGTCAGAGGTGGTGATATATTAGTTCACAGATGGCAGCGAACAGGTATCGGTCATGTTATGGTTATTAAAAATGTAACTGATATTGAGGGTGGCAAGAAGGAAGCCATCATTGTTTCTGGCTCAATGCCTCGTCGGCAGCCTAAATATGAGACTCCGACTTCTTCTAAAGAATACCTCACCAGTGTTAAAGGTGGTGGACCCGGCGAAAACTGGGATGGCGACAGTTATGCATCACTGGGTGGTGGGTTAAAACGCTTCCGAGTTGCCAAAGTGCGGAATGGAAAATGGGCAAATACATGGATGAATAACGATGAGGCATCCTGGATTAATGACACTGATCATGAACGGATTTCCGCTAGAATAGAAGAATTTGATGATTTGCTTGGTGAGGTTGAGCCCGAACAACTTCGGACTGCCTATCTTCAGATGATAGAAGATGCCAGGAACCATTTGCGTCAGTATCCTGCATCTTGTGCGGCCAGAAACCGCAGAGAAGAAGCGTTTGAAAAACTCTATGAAGTGAACGGACTTTATTTCAACATGGAACGTGATGAAACCGATATGGAATACCGCATCTTTGACGACTATGTCTTTGCAAGATTGGTTTATCAGGAATCAAAAACCTGCTGTTGGAATCGCAGTACATCTGCAATGTATCAAATTATTATGGATTACAACAATGAACTTCAGCAAGATGAATGTACAATGCCGGTGGTTTTCAAAGCCGAAAACGGTGGTTATGAAGTGTTCAGACAATATGCCGAAGACACAGATCGTGGTTATTTATGGGCTGACTGGTCCGAAGATGAACATTGTCCTCAAAATAATGTTTTAAATGATACTGAAGTTGAACATACATGGGTTGAATGGTGTGAGTTTGGACAAACTCCAGTTGATCCTGAGTGCACTGATATATTTGAACCCAATAATTCTCCTGAAAGTGCAGAGGTTATTGAACCAGGCAGTTATGAAGAACTCAAAATCTGCAGTGGTGACGAAGATTATTTCTGGTTAAATGCTTCTGCAGATTTTTCTGTGACAATTGATTTTGTTCACTCAGATGGGGATCTTGATCTGGCACTTTATCAGAATGGAACCAATATTTCTACAAGTCAAAGTACAGAAGATTCTGAAACTGTACAGGGAACCCCTGGTGAATACATCATAAGAGTTTACGGATATAACGGCGCCCAGGGCGAGTATACACTTAAATACGAATAACCCCCTGCAAATAAAAGTTTTGTGCTTGAGAATCTTCAGATTTGAAACTTTGTGGAAATAGACCTGGATTTATATTTTTCGTTTTACATAAATTATGGCGGGTCGTTGTTTTCTGAGTTTTTTGCGCCATCTGTTCTTGATGATGCGCCAATGGCTCTTCCACTTGCCTCCGTAAACAGTATCGAAATAATTATTCCAATTTTTAAAAACCTTTCTCAAGGAACGATTTTTTCTGAATTTTCTGCAAGAAACCTTTTTCGGACCACCATTGCTGTAGCGATACATTTTTCCATATCTTCCCCGACCATGATATTTGCGTGCTATTGTTACTGCCCAGGCAAGACATTCGTAACTTTTGGCGCGACGATATCTTCTTTTTAATTTTTTCTTCAGTTTCTTACCCTGTTCTCCAGCTTTGTCCAAAAGCTCCATTGCAGTGAAAATTTCTAGTTTTGTTAATTTTTTAATCTGTTTTTCAGTATAAACATAGTTGTAAAAACCAGGTCTCATATTGTGCATTTTATAACCAACGGCACTGCAATGTGCTTTGGGACCTGCTGTGGGCTGAATTTTTTCCGGGTAAGGATTCTCATACAACCAACAAACTTTTTCTTTTTTTGCACCTACCTGTCGGGCAATTGTTTTAGCTGCATCCTTGATTATTTGTTGAGGATTATCAGTTTTTTGGGCAAGAATTTCGATGAATTTCAACCGTAAACGAGGATAGTTCATAATGTCTTTCAACTTGACATTTAAAGTTCCAGCAGGGCAATACCTTGATTTGCCAAGGGCCTGGGATGTAGCTTTTTTACTAAAATCCTGTCTGCGCTTATATAGATTAATTGAGCATTTCTCAAACTTGAATTTATCCTGATTTGCTTTTACTTCTGGAAGATAAACCTGGGTTACAAGATAATTGATATCGAGATAGCGCAGTCCCAATCTGGGAGAATTGCCGGCGATAGCATGGTGTTTGCCCAAAAGCTCATCTATTGCTTTTTTGTAAAGCTTGCTTTGGGAAAATCTGCTGAATTTGCCCCCCAGCATTCCTTTGGCCAGATGTCTGGCTGCAACTGCTTTTGAAACTCCGTAATAGTTGGAATACATATAAGCAAAAGCTTCTTTAGCTTCGCTGTTGTTGGGCATCTTTTTGAGAACTTCAAGCAGATTGATCATGGTGGAATACCATTTTCTTGGTCTTTTGACATAAGTTCTAGCCCACCGCAGAGTACTTTTTACTGAATTTTGAGCAGTGTCAGGAGAACGGGCCCAATCAGGCAAAGATTTATTCTTGGCTTTATAAAGCTTCTGGATCCAATAGCGTTTGTAACGACGCAAGCAGATTTTCTGGGCTTTTTTTAACATCTTGGATATTTTACGGTTGGAGGGTTGTAAACACTTTGCCTTCATCAATTTGTAGAGACCCGTGTTACATCTGTCTGCACCGGAATATCTATTATAACGATAGCTCTTTTTATAGAGATATTTTTTTGCTGCACTGAGCAAGTTGCCAACATTGCGACTTCGCTCATATCGTTTGACCTTCAAATTAGGGTTGGAACAGGAATAGGAAACAGGATTTACCGGCAATCTGACCTTGTCAAGACGGGCATAATTGGTCTTTTTACCGGAAGTACTCATTTTGAAAAGATCAGAGCCTTTGGAGCTTTTAGTGGAAGTGCTGCTGGAATTGCTGTAAACAGACTTCCTTTTTATCTTTTTAATTTTATTTTTTAGTTTATCTTTTAATTTTTTAATATTGGGTGGTTCATTTCTTCTTGCTTGAACACTAGCAGTTGTCATAACAAAAACCATGAAGATTAAACTTGAATACAATTTTCCCATTGCTGTTTCTCCTTTTTTAAATTCCAATATACTAGAATTTTAATGTAATTATCTGCCAGTATAATACCCTGGTTTAATTTTGAATTCCCGATAAGACATTTTGATTTTTAACTTTTGCTGTCAGACCTAATTTGTATAAAACAATATAATCTAATTAT
>JAQICJ010000128.1 GCA_027858615.1 Deltaproteobacteria bacterium | reverse complement strand
TTTTTAAAAAGATAAATACCGCTTTTATCAAACCAAATAAGGATTGGGTTCTGCCATATAAAATTGCAGCTTACCTCAATTTAAACAGACAGATCAAAGCGATGGCGCTGACCACAGATTTGAAAAATAATAGTAAGGATCTTTTCAAAGAAATTTATCCCCTTGTTTATGCTAAAAAAAATAAAGGGGAGATTGAATCTCAATTGTCCATGAAAGATTTATTTAGTAAAAACATCAAAAAATCAGCGTTTTATATCTATTTGACCATGTGGAACAATAGAGAATTAATTGAGTATTACAGCGATATTTTGGGAGAAGCAAAACAAAAAGAAACGGAAATTTTAAAAAGTTTTGTTAAATTACTTAAAATTTTTAAAAGGAATAAGTGTAAAAAATATAACCAGGAATTTATAAAATTCGAAAAAAATACTGAAATATCTGAAGGGTTTATTCATCCTTTCCGAGCTTTAAATCTACTTTGCCTATTTGAATTGAAAAAATACGATGAAATCGAAAAAACATTGGTAAAAAAAGACAAGGAATACATTTATACTTCAAGGGGAGCTGCTGTAGTAATTTCTTTCTTACTTCACCAGAAAAATTATCAAAAATTGGAAAACAGCATAAGAAAAATGGAAAAGGAAGCCAGTGATATTTATTATTATGAAGCTGCAGCCAGAGCATATATAAATGGTCCTCGAAAAGACAGACTTCATAGAGGAAAATTCTTCCTTGACAAGTTATTGGATCTTGATAGTGAAAATTTTAAAGGTCTGTTTTTATTGGGTATAATAAGTGTAGAAAGTGGTAAATTCAAAAAAGGGGAAAAGCTGTTAAGAACTATTTTTCAAAATAAAAAGCCGTCCATAGACAAAATTATGGCTTGGGTTGATTCGGAAGTTAAAATGAACAGATATAAATCATCTGTGGAAGCATTGGATTATGGTTTAACCATCCACAAAAACAACGATAAACTCTATTTCCGAAAAGGAAAATTATATTCAGATCAGAACGTTCCCACAAAATCTATTAATACTCTGAAAAAGATCAGTGATAAAAGCGAAGTAGTATTCAATAAATATTATCTCCTTGGAAAAAATTATCTTAAACTGAGAGACAGCAGGAAAACTGAAAAAGCACTGGCCCGTGCACTGACTCATAAACAGAATTCTCCTGAAGTTAATTTTCTCTATGGAAAAGTGCTTCTGACCAGAGGTAAAATATCCAAGTCAACGGTATATTTGAATAAATCTCTGAATATCCAAGCAGTTGAAAAAAAAGAAGACAAAAAGAAATTTTACTGGGTAGAAGAAGCTCACCGTTTACTCGGAGGTATTTACAAAGAAAGAAACAACAGGAAAAAAGCTGTTTATCACCTGCGTAAATATGCCCAAATGGTTCCAGAAGGACCCCTTAAAGATGAAGCCATGAAGATGCTGCGTTCTTTAGGTGGAGATCTTTAATGGAGTATTCTACTTTGCCAGAACCAAAAAAATCCTGGGGGCAAAATTATTTGCAGAATAAAGGGGTTATAGAAAAAATTATAAATTCCTTGGACTTGGAGAGCGGAGATGTTGTTGTTGAAATTGGAGCGGGAAGAGGTGCTCTGACCAGAGAAATTGCCGAATTTAAAAATATTGAAATTATGGCAATTGAGCCGCATCCTGAGTCATTTCAATATTTGAAGGAGTATTTTGCTGATAATAATCAGGTAAAATTGTTACAAAAAGATGCCAGTAAATTAGATTTTTCTGAATTTGGAGATAATTACAAAGTTGTTGGAAATTTACCCTATAACATGTCCACCAAAATTTTGTTGCAATTGTTGAAAACAGGTAACGGAGCGCAAATTTGGATATTGATGTTTCAATTGGAAGTAGGTGAAAGGATTGCTTCAAAACCAGGAAGCAAAAAATATGGTTCCATTTCAATCATGGCTCAACTGATTACAGATATCAACATACTCTTCAGAGTAAATCCCGGTTCTTTTTATCCAGTTCCAAAAGTAAAATCTGCAGTTTTGAAATTCATCCCTCATTTGGAACGGAAGTTAGCTTTTCCTCACGAATATGAAATTATTTTAAAAAAAATATTTTCCCAGAGGAGAAAAA
>JAQICJ010000092.1 GCA_027858615.1 Deltaproteobacteria bacterium | reverse complement strand
CTATCCAGAAAAATACAAATGACAATAAAACACAAGTTTGTGTGTGCCAATCTTCGTCTGGTTATATCTATTGCCCAAAAATACAATCATGGCCCCATGCCTTTGATAGATCTTATCCAGGAAGGTAATTTTGGATTGATGAAAGCTGTAGATCGTTATGATCCTGAAAAAGGCTATCGTTTTTCCACTTATGCTGCCTGGTGGATACGACACGCTGTCAGCAGAGCTGCTGCCGACAAGAGTCGTACAGTAAGGCTTCCTGTTCATATTATTGAGTCCTATCAAAAAATTAACAAAGTCAAAAAGAAGTTGCAGAAAAAACTGGGTCAATCTCCTTCTACAAATCAGATTGCAAAAGAACTTGATCTTAAAACCAAAAAAGTTGAATCTCACATTAATTATCTGCAAGAGGGCTCTTTCTCACTTGATAAAAAAATTAATAATCAAGACTCCAGAGCTTTTATCGAAATGCTCAGTGATCAAAGCAATGAGTTTTGTATTTCCGATCAGGTAATTCTGAAAGATGAAGTTCAACTTATTTATGAAGCCATGAACAACGCCCTTACCAAGATGGAAAAAGATATTGTCATCAAAAGATTTTCCTTGAATTCTCCGTCCAAGCTTACGCTGAAAGAAATTGGCAATGAATACAATTTATCAAGGGAAAGAATTCGTCAAATTCAGGAAAAATCAATTAAAAAAATGAGGAAATACTTCAAAGATTCACAGATGATTTAATTTTGATTTTATAAACGGAGAGCAAAGTGGGGAATTTCTATTGACAATGGGGATTTTTTGATTATTTTCTCATCAATCCCGAAATCTTTCCAGGGAAACAACTGACTGAAATTATTCTAAACCTGATTTTTTTACAATCCTGATTCTCCAACCAGAGGTAAGGTTTTATGCCTATTTACGAATATTTTTGTGAAAACTGTAAAAAGAAACAAGAATTTTTACAAGAAATTGACGAAGATCCAATCAATGAATGCCCTTTATGCAAATCCAAAAATATTAAAAAAATGGTTTCCGTATCTTCTTTTAAATTAAAAGGAAGTGGCTGGTATGAAACTGATTTTAAAAACCCACCTTCCAAAAAAAACAATAACTCGGCTAAAACGAAAGATTAAAATTCTATCAAACCAGTCCTGGTAGAAATAATCTTCAATCTCAAAAACAAAGACTAGAGTAGTTCTAGAGTAAACAAGAAACAAACAACGGTTAAAATATATGGGCAACCAGAATAAAACAGGATGGTGGCCGGCACTTCCAGCTGCACCTTTGGATTGGGAATTAACTTCTATTCTTTTGGGAAGACCTTTGGCAGCTTTAATTTTGTATCCGGTCAGAAATACTGCCAATCCTAATCTCATCACAATCTTATCACTCATTTTCTCACTTGTGGGCACTGCAGGACTTGCCTTTAATTTCAACCTTTGGTTTTCCTTGGCTCTGCTGTTCGTTGCTATGGTCCTGGATGATGGAGACGGGTTGCTGGCAAGATATCAGGAAAAAAGTTCTTTTTTTGGTTCCATGCTGGATAAAATGGCAGATGTAATCAGATTTGGACTGCTTTTCCCACTGCTTGGTTATTTCGCTTATAAACAGGCAGTTGGAGACCATGCTTTCATCTATATAATCATGGGATCAACAATTTCACTTTCCTTACTTGTTCAGGGTTATACCAAGTGGGTTTATCTCGAACACAAATCAAGAACTGATAAAAAAGAACAGAATAGTAAGCAGGTTGAAAGCAGGGGGACTGGAAAACAAAATATATTTTACGGAATTATGACTGCAATTTTCTGGCCTTTTCACGAATGTGATCTTACGATCTGGATTATTGTCATGTCTGCTTTTTCCCTTTATAAATTGCTGATTATAATTCTATTTGCTTCCCAGACAATAATTGCTCTTATTTCTATTATTGCCCGCCTTTTCTCTCTTTATAAATTAGACAGTTCCAACCAGTTTTTATAGTCAAATATCTTGTTTTGAAACGGGAAACAGGGAATTTTCTTTTCTATTCAGGTTTTTCAACCAGGGGCAATTTAGAATCTGGAAAAAAAGCTTTATATCCTAAATAGAACAATCCAATAAAATTGAAAACAAGCAGTCTCAACCTGCGGATAAATTCCTGCATGAATCCCAGAACTGGGTTGAAGCCCAGTATTTTGAAAAGTCCCATGGTACCGGCTTCTGTTACGCCCATTTCAACAGGAGATAAAGAAATCAATGATTTCAGAATAGTGTTTCCTCCAAATAAAAAGACAGACATTACCAGAGAAATATCAGTTCCAAGTACTTTGAGCACAAGCCATATTTCAAGGCAGACGGTTGCATGGGTTCCAAGTAGCAATAGTGCTGAATAAAAGAATTTTGTTTTATTTTCTTTCCGGAAAGAATCAAAGGCCAGATCAATTTTTCTGGCGAATTCCAACATTGCTTTTTTGTCTATTCGTCTAATCAGGGGAAATTTATGGAAGAATCCGGCAGTTTTTACCATGCCTGCATATTTTGCTATCAGAAAAAACAAGGGAAGGTGGATTGAAGTAAGAATTCCAACTCCCAAAAACAACCAGACAAGTCGGTTTGGGATACTTACCGGATCTACAGTAAAGGGACCAAAGAGGAGATAAAAAACTGGTCCAGAAAGCAGAAGAACCCGTTTAGTGACAGCATAGAGATAATTCCACAAGAGCAGCGAAGAAACACTTTCAGTCCCTCCAATCTGGTTTTTTATAAGATTGCCTTTGATGAATTCACCGCCATCTCCGGACGGAGTAAGTGCATTTATAGCTGTTCCCGCATTGGCTATAAAAATTATTTTCATTATTGAAACAGGTTTGCGAATCAGTAATTTCCAACTGAAGGTATCACAGAGCAAGGTGAGAATATAAATGAGAAAAAGCCAGATAAAAGCAAGCCCCATTTCATCCAGGTATTCCTTGGTTTTGGCAACACCAATATCATAAATCAACCAGGTTATGATAATGGCTCCAACTATAAAAACAAATATATTGAAAAGTTGACTCTTGTTGAATTTGATTTTCTTGAAAAGATTCATTGCTCAGATCTGTTCCGATCAAACCATGGATATTTTTGATAAATAGGATTTTTTAAGGAAGGGTGAATGGTTCCAGTTTCAAAAAAGGAGATATTTGTCTGAATCCAGAACTTGACATCAAATAAGAATAATTTCATCGTCTTCCTCTTCATTGGATTCAAGATTGGAATTTTGTGAAACAAGAAGATTGGTAGCTGACAATCTTTCATCACCCAGTTTTTTGAAATACTCTTCCAATTCAGGAACGTTTTCAGTTAAACGAACAAAATAATGTTTGGCAAGGAAAAAGAGAGTTGTGCGACTGGTAGCAACAACGGAAGCAGTTGTTAATTTGTTTTTGATGAGTGAAATTTCTCCAAAAGAGTCTGCTGAAGATAAGGTGGCAAGTTTTATCTGCTCTTTACCTGAATGATTTTTGATGACATCCACCTCTCCACTGAGAATAAGATAAAGACCTGCTCCTTCATTACCTTCTTTTACAATCACTGTATCAGTTTCAACTACATAGGCTTTGAAATGAGATAGAAGATCTTTTCTTTGTTTTTTGGAAAAGGGTTTGAAGATTGGAGCCTGGTTGAGCAGGTTTTTAAGAAGTCTGTTTCGTGTAAATTTATCCAATGCTTCAGCCACTAAAGGCAGGGCATCTGACATATTAGCCAGGTTGTCAGCTGTAAACTCCAAAATTGCACATTCTTCTTCTGATTTTACTGATGCACTTCTGGGCATTCTTTGAACAAGCGCCATTTCACCAAAGATGGATCCTTGACGCAAATTGGCCAGGTGTTTTTCTACTCCTCTGGTATCTATGGTAAATACGGAAACTTTACCCTTGGCTAGTATATAAAAAGATTCTCCAATTTCACCTTCTCTGATGATCATTGTATCTGGTTTTATGAGATGCAAGCTAAGTTCCCTTGCAACTTTTAAAAATGATTGTTTGTCCAAATCTGAAAGCAAGGGCATGGGCATTACATTGGCAGGTAATTCATTCCAGTTTTTTGTGGAAACAGCCTGATTATAGATTTCCAGTATTAGGTCTTTAGCCTCCATCACGCCTTCTGGGGGAGAATCCACAGGACTGTTTTCAGCGAGTGGAGCAACTCTGCTTCCATGTTGTGAGATTCTTTCAGAAGTTTTGTTGTAATAATCGGCCATGAACTCAAAAAGGCTGTCAACTTTGTCAAATTCAATTTTGCAAATATGAATAAAAGCCAGGGCTGATGCAGGATGGCCTGCTTGAACAGCAAGCTGGACCGTAATCTTTAGATAATTTTCCAAATAATCTGCAGGTGCGTACTTTTTTAATACCTGATAAATTATAAAACGAGAATCAAGATCGAAATTGTCAGCCTTTATCAAGGCCAAAGCTCCTTTCAGCGTATCTTTACGATTATCTCCTGCTAAATTAACACTGACATATTTTTTTAAGGAACCAAAGGTTACTTTCATTTTAGCTCTCCTGAAAATAGCGGGAACCCCCATTCTGAAATGGGAACTAAACAGAATAAAAGTATACTCGGGTCAGGATAAATTGAGAAGCTTTATCTTTTGGCTTTTTATTCTTCTGTTCTCGGGCCAAAATGATGCCAGTTTTACAGAAAGCAGATGAGCCCCTTGACCAAGTATTCTTCTGAATAGTTTTCTGGTATCTCTGTTGATAATAGTTCTTCTTCCGAAAATATCCATAAGTTGAATTTCTTTAAAAAAGAAAAAACCCTTGATTGGCAAAAGCAGTACATAGACATCGAGGGAAGTTTTTAAATATTGGCCTTTGATTTTTCCATCTTCATCCATTTCGATCTGATTGCCGAGCCCGCTGAAAAGACGACTTGTCACTCCTGCATAAGGAATAGGGAATTTTTTCCTGTTCAAATAGAGTTTTTTCCATTTTTCAATAAACTCGTTTGGAACAGCATTTATATCAGAGTTGTCTACTCCGTCAATCTTGGCCAGTTTTTCAAAAGAGCTTTTTACGACAGCATCCTGTCTCAAATACATGGCTAACCTGAGAATATCTGTAAAAACCAATCTGCTTTTAATACCTTGTTTTTCAAAATCTCTGGCAAAAGAATATAACTGCAGCAGATCCAGATGTGAACGCTCACTGATATATAAATCCATGAAATTTTTAAATTCGAGATTAATCTTTTGTTGCTTATTTCCGAAAAGACAATTTCTGTATTGAATCGGGAAATTAAATTTGAAGAAAAAGTTCAAATTTTCGGATTTACTTTTTGATTTAAGTTCTTTTTCTGGAATCCAAGCAGACATAAGTTGTTTGATGATTTTGATTTCCCTCTCAAAATTACTGGTATTGTTTTCGAGAATTCCTTGAAGCCATTTCAGAAACTCAGGAGTCTGCTTGTAAACCAGAGGAACAATGATTAGTTCATCTGCAGAAGAAATGACGCATTCCAAGCCACATCCGGTTCTGTAAAATTCTACTTTTTCAAAGTTTTCAATTCTAACCGGTTTATCTACCAGAGAAACAAGCACTCCGGACCAGGAAACAATACTTTTTTCATCAAGAATCATAACCGGGTATTCCAGTTGTTTTTTAATGTAAAAGGCGATGGCAACTGCTGTAAACAATAAAACCAGGGGAGTAAGCAAGGGAATAACCAACAACCCCCTGGTTCCTGGAATAATAACCTGCAGAGTTATCAAGCTTCCAAGAATTGACATTATGATTCCCAAAGCAAGAGCAAATATAATAAGTTTTATTCTTCGTTGCAGTGACTTTTCTTTTTTGAGAGCAGGATGAAGTTGAGATTTGATCTTGTTTGGCATTACTTAGTTAAGTTTGAAAATAAAGGGCATCATCGTAAATACTCTCTCTTTTTCAAACATGTAAAAAAACGAAGAGAAAGAAAAATTAAACCCGGGAATCAACAAATTAATGAATTTTACAACAGCATATTTTTCACTTTTCATGCCGCCGCCAAAAAGCTTGGATATCTTGCTGAACCAAGATTTTGGACGCGGATAAATAACAATTTTTACATTCTCATCCACTCCAGCTGCTTTTCTCAGAATATTTTTGGCTTCATAAAATCCACCCAGTTCATCAATTAAACCAAGTTTGTAAGCTTGAACTCCACTCCAGACACGTCCTTGAGCCAGACTTTCAATTTTTTTCAACTTCATCTCTCTGCCAAGTTTTATTCTATTCTTGAAAAGCTTGTAGGTTGCCTGCATTGAGTTTTTGATGGTTTTTCTTTCACTTTCGTTAAATTTACGGCTGGAAGTAGTCCAAAGAGCATTTTTCCCTCTTTTAATTACTGTTGTATGAATTTTAAGTTTTTTGTAGGTGTTAGCTACAACCAGTTTTCCGCCGACAACTCCAATGGAACCTGTAATTGTGAAAGGAGGTGCTACAATCTTGTTGGCAGCAGCAGCCAGATAATAGCCTCCGGAAGCTGCTACGTTGCCCATAGAAACAACAACAGGCATTTTTTGTCTGATCTGGTAGATTTTTTGCCAAAGCAGTTCAGATGCCAGAGCCGAGCCTCCGGGAGAATTAATTTGAATCAATAATCCTTTTATTTTATTACATTTTTCAATTTCACTGAGATTTTCCAGAACTGTGCTTGAAAATATCTTATTTTCATCGGAAAAAAGATCTTTTGGCTCCCGTTCTCCATAATTGATTGGTCCTTCGAGATTCAACAGAGCAATATGATCTTTGGCGATAGAATCATCAGTCTTATTTGTTTTAAACATGTTCAGCAAAGAAGGTTGTTTTTTCTTTTCTTTTTTTAGTCTGAGAATTTCTCTGTTTGCTGCTGCTGCTTTAAGGGAGGCTCCCATAGCGCCTGAAGCATCTACAAGTTTGGCTTCAACTGCATCTTTGGGAGTTAAGGGAGCAGAGTCCATGAATTCGGAAAATTTTACCGGATTGAGATTTCTAGATTTGGCATTGATTTCTATGTATTTGGAATAAAAACTGTCGAGCAGGGAATTCAAACTTTTTTTAAGGGGCTCTGACATTTCGTTTCTGGTTAAATTTTCAGCTGCTCCTTTGAATTTTCCCATAGTAATGAAGTCAGCTTCCATCCCCAGCATTTCAAGGAAATCTTTTAAAAAGAGAGATTCCATGGCAAAGCCGGTTACACTCCAACTGCCGGCAATGTTCACAATCAGTTTATCAGCCATGGACGCCAGCAGATAATTTTTTGTTTGCAATACATCAGCAAAAACAATGATTTTTATATTTTTTTCCTTTTTTAACCTCAGCAGAGTATTCCTTATTTCCCACTGAACTGAAAAAGGAGCTTCAAAGGTTGATAAATAAAGAAATAATTTATCAACTCCGGAGGTGTCTTTTACCATTTCAATCCTGTCCAACCAATTTTTCAACGTATTGACTTCTCCCTCTATGAGGCTGTCTTTCTTTTTGTAACTGACGCTATTTTTAAGTTCTAAAAACACCAGCTTTTTTTTGGAAGCAGTCTTGTTGGCCTGCTTAGCATTCATAGAATTTTTTTTCTCAGATTTTTCTGTCAGCTTTTTGTGTTCAGAATCTTTTTCGTTTTCGTTATTCTTTTCTATTTGTTTGCAGGAAAGAGCAAAAATGCAAATGGAAAATAAAATTGTAATTTTCTTAATCATGTTTTCACCTCATATTGAAGCTGGTATTTGAAAAGGATGGATTTGAAAGGGGAATAGTCGAGTCATTTACAAAGATGGCTATTCAGTTTTGGGTATGACAATTTTAACCTTGTCCTTTTCTTTATTTGATTCTGTTTCTTTAGTGGAAGAAGAATTTTTGTCACCAGATTTTTCATCTTTTTTTTCTTCATCAGTTGTCGATTTTTTATCTTGCTTATCTTTTTCGGTTTTATCTTTCTGAGAATCCTGGTTGTTCTTTTTAATTACCAAAACCTTATCTTCACCTGAACTATCTTTGTTTTCAGTGGAACTACTGTTTGAATCAGTTTTCTTTTCATCAGATTTTATTCCCAAAGCCTTTTCAATGGTTTTAATCTGCATTTTAACCCTGGTAATTCTTCTTGAACCGGAATGCCTGTTGAGATATTTGCGATAATGCTCCAAAGCTTCTCGTTTACGTCCACTTTTATATAGAGCTTCCGCCAGACCAAATCGCGCTCTGGAATAATAAGGAACAAGAGCCAGGGCCTTTTTGAAATATTTAACTGCTGATCCTGGCTGTCCTTTGTCCATATCACACCAGCCTGCACCATTATATGGATCTGCAGAAGTTGGATCTTTTTTGGCAGCTTTAAGATAGTAGTTTTTTGCCCGATCTTTCTTGTTGATCTTGTAATAATGTTGGGCCTTCATGTAATAATCATCAAATGATCCGCTTAAATTATCATCTTCATCAGATTTCTTTTTGCTTTTGTTTTGCTTTATTTTTTTATCATCATCTTTATTGGTATCTTTATCTGCCACTTTTTCTTCTTCCTGCAGTACGGTATTAATCCGGTTCTGCATTTGACAGGAAGTTTTAAAGTCTGGCCGGTTATTGCACAATTGACCAAATTCTTTCAAAGCATCCTTCTGATTGTCCAATTTGTAATAAGTCAGGGCTTTGATGACATTGCCGGGAGTCTGAAGGAAGCTTTCCTTGAAAAAGCTCTCGGAAAAATTTTGCAGATTTTTTTTATGGTTGTTGGCAAGATAGAGAATTACGATATATGAAAATTTGTTATAAGGGTTGGATAAATCAGGTTTTTCCAGGGCAGCCAAAGGTTTGGTGATTTTTTGGGAAATTAATTTTGCAGCTCTTGCCAGAGGAGTTGTATCGGCGTCTTTTATTTGTTCTACAACCACAATTGCTTTTTTCGCCTGCTTGATCATATTATTTCTCTGTTGTTTGATCACTTTGTTTTTTGATTTAGAACTGGAATCTGTACTGAAGAGATCCAGCCGAACAAATTTGTAAAAAGCATCAAGACTCAGGACAAAAGCTTTTAAGGGAAGGCAGAGTTGATCACTGCATTCTTTTATATAGTCAAGTGCTTTGGCAACAGCTTGCGGGGTGCCGGGCTTGAGAATTTTAATGGTATTATTGTAAAGAATTTCATTGTCGGAATTTTTGTTTTTGTTGGTTTTTGTGGATGTAAGGGGAATGGATTTCTGAGAGGAAACAAAAGGAGAAGTAAGAATGTCCATATAAAAAAGCCCACCCAGGGATACGCCCAGAATCAGTATGATAATGCTTAATATCCAAGGCCATTTTTTTCTTTTTTCAGGAGTGGAAACAGCTATGTTTTGAGTTTCTTCCTCAGTATCTGGTTCCATCTCTGCATTAAAATCAGGTTCAATAACTGATACTTCTCCAGACTCCATCCGACCCAATCCAAGTTCAGGTTCTTTTTTGAAATTATTGGTTTCTTCAGCATTTGAAAACTGATTTAAATTGTCTCTTTCCAAAAAAACTTCTTCGAGTTCTTCCAGATCAGATAAATAAGCCCAGGAATCACCTGTTGAAGTAATTTGGGATTTTTCATCGGCTATTCCTTCAATGATCCATTGATGCAATGTTTCAAGTTCTGTAAATTCAAGTTGACTGCCATCAACTTTTTTAATGATAAAAACTTGTTCGTCTTTATCAC
>JAQICJ010000078.1 GCA_027858615.1 Deltaproteobacteria bacterium | reverse complement strand
GCCTTTAGTCAAGACTGCGTTCAGAGCCAAAGCCGAATTATCCAGAATATCCCAGAGTTCAAATTTTTCCAGGGAGTTGAATCTGCTTAGAACCCAGGAAGAAACATCTCTGCGCCCTTTTGGTCTACCAATTCCAAGTCTCACCCTGATAAAATCTCTGGTGCCTAAATGGCTGAATAAAGATCTGAGTCCTTTGTGCCCCCCTGCTCCTCCTCCCATTTTTACTTTTATTCTGCCGAATTCCAAATCCAGATCATCGTGAAGAACTATTATCTGCTTTGGAGAAAGATGAAAAAAATCCTGGGCTTTACGTACCGGATAACCACTTCTGTTCATGTAGGAGAGGGGATACAACATATGTACTTTTTTATGATCAAATAAAAAAGAACTGTACTTTCCCCCGAATTTATTTCTCCAGTTTAAATAACTGTCCCCGTATTTTTCACAGAAATGGTCAAGGAGTAAAAAGCCAAAATTATGGCGGGTGTTCTGATATTCTGGATCTGGATTACCCAGGCCAACAATCAGATATGATGAATTTTCAGATAAATTCATAATGAATATTCAACTTTTGAATTATTCAACTTGTAAAAATTCTCTTGATCCGGGGACTTTTGAAAATTGTTGCCGGAAAACCAGTCATTTCGAAATTAAGATATGAAGTTTTGGTTATGAGAGTGAATTAAAACTACGATAAAACTGCTATTTTTCAGCAGGTTCACTTTCTGCAGCTTCGCCTTCTTCACCTTCTGCAGCTTCGCCTTCTTCACCTTCAAGCAGCAATTCTTCTTCTTCTGTTTCTTCTTCAACTTCTTCTTTAGGCACGTCAACAATAAATACAGCCTGGCGGGTGTTAATGTTGAATTCTACTTCTTCACCGAGATCCATATCTTCTACTCTGACAATATCTCCAATTTCAAGCTCACTAACATCATAAGTGATTGAAACAGGTATTGAACTTACCTTGGAAATGATTGGAATTCTTTTCAGAATTGTTCTAAGACGTCCACCCATGTTCTCACCGATGGATTTACCTTCTGAATAAATGGGAATTTTGACATTAATTTTATCTTCGGCATTAACTCTGAGAAAATCAATATGAATTATATCGCCGGAAAGATCGTCAAATTGAACATCTTTGATAATAACTGTATGACTTTCTACATCTTCAACAGTCAGTTTAAAAAAGGTATTTCTTTTCCTTTTTGGATCTAGTGATTTAACCAGTTCTTTAGGATCAAATTTAACCTTTACCGGATCTTTGTCCTTACCATATAGAACACCTGGAGCCATCTTCTGTTCTCTGAGTCTTCTATTTTTATTTTTACGGGTAACTTTTCTTTTATAAGCCTTAAACTCTCTAATTTCCATGGCTTTCTCCTAGTAATCAGTCCTGAACAGACTTGCATCATAACTGTTGAATAACAGATATTTTTATATTTAAATTTTAATTCCCTTGGGAATATTACAGAAAAAGTGAACTTATTGAATCTTCGTGGTGAATTCTTTTGATGGCTTCACCTATTAGAATACCTACAGAAAGATGCTCAATCTTTTCTGTGTTTTCAGCCTTTTTGTCAAGGGGAATGGTGTTGGTAACCCAAACCTTCTTCAAGGATGAATTTTCGATGTTGCGGATAGCATCACCTGAAAGAACACCATGAGTAGCTACGGCGTATACTTCGCTGGCACCATGTTCCATAATGGATTTGGCAGCTTTGGACAGAGTACCGGCAGTATCTATCATGTCATCGACGATAATAGCTCTTTTGCCTTCGACTTCGCCAACGATATTCATAACCTCAACCTTGTTGGCTTCTGGTCGTCTTTTGTCGATAATAGCCAAAGGAGCCTTCAATCTCATTGAGAATTCCCTGGCTCTTTCAACTCCTCCAGCATCAGGAGAAACTATAACAATCTCTTCTCTGCTGAATTCTTCTCTGATTACCTTGAGCAATACAGGCAAAGCAGCCAGGTGATCAACAGGTATATCGAAAAATCCCTGAATCTGTCCAGCATGTAGATCCATCATTAAAACTCTGGTTGCTCCGGCCACAGTTATTAAATTGGCAACTAATTTGGATGAAATAGGGGTCCTGGGCTTTACTTTGCGATCCTGCCTGGCATAACCATAATAGGGTAAAATACCAACTATCTTGCCCGCACTTGCCCTTTTGAGAGCATCTATAATAATGAGCAATTCCATGAGGTTATCATTGACAGGCTTACAAGTAGGCTGAATTACGAAACAATTAACGCCACGGACATTTTCCTTGATGGAAACAAAAGATTCACCATCAGAAAAATGGCTGATAATCATGGATCCTTTTGCTATTTCCAAATAGGAACATATTTCGTCTGTCAATGCCGGATTAGAAGTACCAGAAAAAACCGCCAATGATTTGAGCATAAAATACCTCTGAAATATTAGAAAGATCAGAAAAAAGCGGCTGGGCCGGAAGGATTCGAACCTTCGATGCAGGGACCAAAGCCCTGTGACTTGCCACTTGTCGACGGCCCAATTTTGCAGGTGAATTCTGGAAATATCCAGCTTGTTACAGCCTACAGGTGCCTTTATATAAAACCATTGATATTAAAAGTCAACCTTACAAACCAAAATATCACTTTTTTTTTAAAATTTTCACTCGATGAAGTTTTATACTCAAATATATTATAATAAACAAGTACTTACCTGGATTATATTTAATCCCCTGCAAAATTTTAATGGATTTCAAAATTAAACCTCAGGTACAGCTAAATGAGAACCAGGTAATTATTTCAAAAGAACCTACTCGCAAAAATTTTCTTTCATTGCTGCCAATTTCAATAAAGCGGCTTTATTTATCTGACTTATCCTGCTTTGGGAAACTCCCAGTTTTTCGGCCACCAATGAAGGTTGGTATCCTTGATAGTACAAAAGTTCTACGACGTCTTTCTCACTGCCATCAAGTTTGGAAACCATCTTTTTCAAAATATCTCTCATTTCTCTATTTTCAGCCACATCCTGTGGATCATAAAATTTATCATAGGTAATTCTCTTAAAATAAGAGCCAGATTCATCTTTTTCATAATTATCAAGGGATACAAAGGAAACAGACTTTTGCCACTGGGCAATTTTTCTAACTTGTTCAACACTTATCCCAATAACTGTTGCCAAATTAGCATCTGTCAGTTCTGTTCCCACCATTTGAGAAATCTTTTCACAGGCAGTTTTCAGGTTTTTCACCTGTTTTCGTTGCCCTCGAGTCAGGGGATCTCCCGCTCTGAGATTATCTCTGATTGCTCCGACCACTCTTCTTTTGGCATAAGTCCAGAAACTTGTATTTTTATCATGACTGTATCTATTGAAAGCTTGCACAAAACCCAGTTGAGCTGCGGAAAAAACTTCTTCTCTTTTATTTTGAGGAAGTTTTGATGCATAATAACCCGCTACCTTTTTAATTTTTCCCATATGCTCTTCCAGATATTGATCTTTGTCTTTTAATCGTCCAATTTCAACAACCATAATATATCTCCTGACCTTGGAAAAATTATTTCCACCTAACTACTAAGAGATATAATGCAATAGTTGTGCCGCGATAAACATTTTAATCATTCTTTTAGATATAACTCTATCCAACTGAATATACTGCTAAAACAATATTATTTTAAACAACTTAGCAAAGATAATTACAGAAATAAACTACTTTTTACCTCCTTGTTTTTTGTAAAACGTACATATATGTGCTATTTTTAATAAAATTTACTCAACATAACGTAATTTTGAACTATATTGTACAATATAACTCGACGATAGGTCGTATTGTACAAAAATGTACGATATATGACCAACCAGAATATCATTTTACAAGTTTTTTTGTATAGGAGAACATTTTTCCAAAGTATTTACAAAAAATTCATCTTCAAAAAAACTTGATTTTATCATTTCATCCATAGTATACCGATTTCATGAAATACAAATTATTTGCACTTGATATAGACGGTACCGTTAAAATTCATGGCCAGCCAGTAAATCAAAAACTGGTTTCCACCATAAAAACCTTGGAAAAACAAGGTATTATCAACACCATTATTACAGGACGCCTGCCTACAAAAATTATCAATATTGCCAACTTCCTGAATTTGCCCGATAAACGCTTTA
This sequence comes from Deltaproteobacteria bacterium, assembly GCA_027858615.1. GTDB lineage: Bacteria > Myxococcota_A > Polyangia > HGW-17 > HGW-17 > JAQICJ01. The sequence goes on along the minus strand of JAQICJ010000078.1, from coordinate 7,574 downwards.
TGGCAGGAGCTGATGGGGGAGTGATCTTTAAAAGCATCTCTCCTGACAAATATGAAGTAGTTGAAACCAGAATTGTCCAATTACAACACTTTGCCAGATTGCTTTTCGACAATAAAGTTCCAGGACTGGCTTTAACCCCTCATCGTATCCTGGTAGTCGGTGATATAGATAGCAAAATGCAACACCTCGCTGACCTTACAGTTTTGAAAATCAATCAGGTTAAATCCTGGACCGAAGCCGAAAAATTGCTGGACAAAGTTGGTGAACCTTTGATTGGTCTGCGGTTTCTCATTGACAAGGGCAGGGCCAAACCTCTGCTCTCCCCCTTGAAACAGGCCGCCTCCCATAATCATCTTTTTGAAGTCTTTGACAATGATGAATTCAGCAGTTCCCATCTTGGAATTGCCCTCAAACCTGAAAATTGCCATAAAGGAACAGCTTTGAAAACTATCTGTAAACTTTATGGAATTTCTCCTGAACTTACTGTTTCTTTCGGGGACTGGGTCACAGATATCGCCATGTTCAAAGAATCCGGTTTTTCCATAGCCCCTCATGATTCTCTTGAATTTGTCAGAAATAACGCCCACCGGGTATCAGAATTAGGAATTGCCGACAATTGGCTCTATGAAGAAATAAAAATGCTGCTGGCAGAATAGATTCATGGGCCTGATCCATAATTATAATGAAGCAATATAAACTTGAGAAGGGGAATAAAGTTGAAGCTCACTTCCGGAAAAATTACCAAAAAGAGCTTCTTCCTTAAAACCTGCCCGCACTAAAGCCGCTTTTATTTCCTGAGGATAATAAATCCGGTGAGCCAGTTTGTATTCATAGGATGGAAGTTCTTTTTCATTAATCGGATCGTGATAAATATGAAGGTAGGCTATTTGTTCTTCCGGATCGTAATAATTGGAAGTTGTATAATAATACCAGCACTTGTGATGGGGATGTTTAAATCTGGTTTTTCCATGGCGTTTATCCGGATCACGCATCAACCAGCGAAAATCAGGATTGAGAATATCAAAAACAAAGGTCCCCTGATTCTGCAGGTGTAAACGGATATTTTTCAGAAAACCGTCAAGTTCTTCATAATCATACAGATGCATCATGGTGTTAAAAGCACACACTATAAGATTGTATCGGCGTTGGAGTTTAAAACTTTTCATATCCCCCTGGAAAAAATTGTATAAATTTTTCTTCTTTTTACCAAGAGTAGCCAATTTATTACGGGCTTTTTCCAACATTGAAGAATTAAAATCAAAACCATCGACTTCAAGATTGTTCTTGACCCAGTGATACATCAATCTTCCTGTTCCACAGCCTATTTCCAGAATTGGTCCTCCCACACTCTGGGCCATATTCAGGTAAAATCGCTTATCTTCACTATATGATTTGAATTCATGATCATAAACTTCAGGATCGTGATAATAATTGCAACTTCCGGTACTTATATCAAATTTGTATTTTTGGGGATTTTCAATCATTTTGTATTTGGTATCAACAAACTGTTTTATCTGTTGGGGGGAAACTCATCTGAATCAAGGGCCAGAGAAAGTACCTGTTCTATATTGTCAACAGTGTTTACTTCCAGTTCTTTTAATACTCTGGAGGGAACTTCATTCAGATCTGATTTGTTTTCACTGGGGATAATAACCCGCCCAATTCCACTGCGATGGGCTGCCAGCAATTTTTGCTTGAGTCCGCCAATTTGCAACACTCTGCCGCTGAGAGTTATCTCTCCTGTCATGGCAACATCAAAGCGAACGGGAATATTCAGAAGAGCACTTACTATGGCCGTAGCTATGGTAATCCCGGCTGAAGGACCGTCTTTGGGAATAGCTCCCTTGGGAAAATGGATGTGAATATCGATTTCTTCCAAAAAATCTTTTTTTAAACCATAATTCACTGCTTTGGAACGGGTCCAAGACAAAGCTGCTTGGGCACTTTCCTGCATAACTTCACCCAACTTCCCCGTAAGCAGCAATTTCCCCTTGCCTGGTACAATAGTAACTTCGGCTGTGATTAAATCGCCTCCAAAGCTGGTAACAGCAAGTCCATTGACAAAACCTGTATATGATTTTTCTTTACGCCGGGTAAGATTGTATTTTTCCTTGCCAAGCCAAGTATTAACAGAATTTTTTCTGACATGAAAAGTCTTATTGGTAGTCTGATTTGAAGAAATTACCAGATCGTAGGCAATTTTGCGACAGATGGAGGATATATTGCGCTCCAAATCTCTAACTCCTGCTTCTCTAGTGTAATTGTTGATTAATTTGTGAATGGCATTTTCAGAAAAATTTATATTCTCTGGTTTTAACCCGTTTTTATCGATTTGTTTAGGCAAAAGGTGACGTTTGGCAATTTCGAGTTTTTCCCATTCCGTGTAACCCTCCAACTCGATAATTTCCATTCTGTCTCTCAAAGCCCAAGGAATATCTGCCAGTGAATTTGAAGTGGTAATGAACATTACCTGGGAAAGATTGTATTCTACACTGAGATAATGATCAGTAAAGGTATCATTTTGTTCGGGATCAAGTACTTCCAAAAGGGCTGATGATGGATCCCCCCGGAAATCTGAAGATAATTTATCTATTTCATCCAGAAGAAAAACAGGATTTGAAGATCCTACCTTACGAAATGATTGTATAATCTTGCCGGGCATAGCTCCAATATAGGTACGTCTGTGACCACGGATTTCAGATTCATCCTTGACTCCGCCCAAACTTAATCTGACATATTCTCGACCGCATGCTCCAGCTACTGAACGAGCCAAAGAAGTTTTTCCCACTCCAGGAGGACCAGTGAAACAGAGGATAGGACCAGTAACCTTACCCGAGAGAGTTTGAACAGCAAGATGTTCCAGAATTCTCTCCTTTGGTTTTTTCATTCCGTAGTGATCTTTGTCCAGAATTTCAGCCGCTTTGTGAATATCAATTTCGTTATCTCTGATTTTATTCCAGGGAAGGGCGAGGATCCAATCAATATAATTTCTGATGATGCTGGCTTCTGCACTCATGGGAGACATCAGTTTCAATTTGCGCAACTCATCGAGCACCTTTTTTTGAACTTCATCATCAAGTTCTTTTTCATAAATCCGATCCCTGATCTCTTCATATTCTTTTTTTAATTCATTTACTTCAGCAGCCTGTTCCTGCTGGGCACCGGGAAATTTGCTTTCTTTATTCTGCTCGTAAAAATTTATCTTTTCGATTTTTTTGCGCAGATTCCTGCCACTTTCCAATAATTTCAATTCTTCATCCAGCAGAGACTTAATGTTTTTCAGCAATAGATCCAAGTTGTTCAATTCCAGAATTTCCTGTGATCTTTCCTGGCTGATATTTGGAGAAAACTGCCCCATGATGATATTGCACAGATTTTGTGCCTGGTTGATCTGATTGACAGCAGTGATCATTTCCATGGGAAGTTTATCATTGGCTTTGATATAGGAAATGAATTTTTCCTTGAGAGCGGCAACCAGGGTTTCAACAACCTCAGGTTCAACCCCATCTGAGGTGAAAGCTTCAGGAGCATATTCAACCTTGTAGAAAGGATACTCCTGAATAATATTGGTGATCTTCACTTTGGTTACACCATTTACCAAAGTCTTGAAAGTCCCGTCCCTGAGCCGAAATAACTGAATAACGTGAGATAAGACCCCTATTTTGTAAATATCATTGATATCAGGTTCCAGAATTTCTGGATCCTTTTGAGCTACAAATAGAATATGACCATCCCCGTGAAAAGCTTTTTCCATGGCCAGAATTGAACGTTCCCTACCTACATAAAGAGGCAGAGCCATCTTGGGAAAAATAACCCGGTTTCTCAAAGGCAGAAGGGGAACTATATCAGGCAGTTCTTTATTTTCTTTCATAATAAAATCACTTTAAGCAAAAATAGATTTTCAGATTTATGAACTGGAAAACCGGGTAGTTGAGAGATTCCAGAATCAATCTTTTCCTTCTTCAACCTTTAATTTTTTAACGAGTTTGGGATATTTTCCTTGAGTTATGCACTCTTTTTCGATGAGAACCTTCTTTATATCCTGTCTTGAAGGCAGATCAAACATGACATCGATCATGATTTTCTCCAAAATGGATCGCAAGCCTCTGGCTCCTGCCCCAAGTTTTCTGGTGGCCTGAGCAATTGCGTAAAATGCATCCTCGGTGAATTCCAATTTCACATCGTCCAATTCAAAAATTACTTCATATTGTTTGGCCAGGGCATTTTTTGGTTTGGTGAGAATAGTGATCAGAGTTTCATCATTAAGATCGTGCAAGGGGGCAATTACTGGAATTCTACCTACAAACTCGGGAATCAGACCATATTTTAACAAGTCTTCGGGCTGAATTTCCTTGAGAATATCCCAATACTTTTTTTCATCCTTCTTTTTGATGTCGGCTCCAAAACCAAGATTGCTTTTGCCTGTTCTTTTTTCGATGATATCTGTAATTCCCGAAAAGGCTCCACCGCAAATGAAAAGAATATTTGTAGTATCCACCTGGATGAAGTTTTGCTGGGGATGTTTTCTGCCACCCTTGGGAGGAACTGAAGCCACTGTCCCCTCAAGAATTTTAAGGAGAGATTGCTGAACACCTTCACCGGCTACATCCCTGGTAATGGATGGATTTTCCGATCGCCGGGCCAATTTGTCTATTTCATCAATATAAACGATGCCTTTTTGAGCCTTCTCCACATCATGATCAGCATTCTGCAGAAGATGGAGAATAATATTCTCTACATCTTCTCCTACATATCCTGCTTCGGTAAGATTGGTGGCATCAGCTATGGCAAAGGGAACATCAAGGATTCTTGCCAGAGTTTGAGCAAGGAGAGTCTTGCCACTGCCTGTGGGTCCGATGAGAAGTACATTGGATTTTTGCAATTCAACATCTTCTTCATCGTCATCTTCATTTTCTTTCTTGGAATCATGGGGTTTTTCCAGAATTTCAACCCTTTTATAGTGATTGTATACAGCAACTGACAGAATCTTTTTTGCTTTTTCCTGACCAATTATATATTCGTCAAGAATACTTCTTATTTCTTTGGGAGCAGGAAGAGAATCCCTTTTGATATTCTGTTCCTCTTTCTGGGAAAGATCATCTTCTACAATTTCAGTACACAGATGTACACATTCTTCACATATGTAAACATTGGGACCGGCAATGATTCGATCAACATTGCGCACTGATTTATGGCAAAATGAGCAATGTACCGATTCATCAGAAGTTATGCTCGAAGTAGAGTCCATCTATTTCTCCTTGGTTTCCTTGTCTTTTATTGGATTCATTACCTGATCAACAACGCCGTATTTGAGGGAATCTTCAGCTGAGAGGTAATAATCTCTGTCAGTATCCTTTTGGACTTTGTCGACTGGTTGCCCTGTATGCAAAGAAATTATATAATTCAATTTTTTCCTGATTTTCAAAATTTCTCTAGCCTGAATATCTATATCTGAAGCCTGTCCCGAAAAACCACCCAGGGGTTGATGGAGCATAATTCTGGAATTTGGCAGAGCATAGCGTTTTTCAGGAGCTCCCGCAGCCAGTAAAATTGCAGCCATTGATGCGGCCTGCCCGATACAAATGGTATTGATATCGCATTTTACATACTGCATTGTATCATAAATAGCCAACCCAGATGTAACTACTCCTCCCGGAGAATTAATATAGAGCATAATGTCTTTTTCAGGATCTTCGGACTCAAGATAAAGCATTTGGGCAATAATAAGGTTGGATATTTCATCCCTTACTTCAGTTCCGAGAAAAATTATTCTGTCTTTGAGCAATCTGGAATAAATGTCCCAGCCTCTTTCGCCTCGATGTGTCTGCTCAATAACTGTAGGTATGATTGTCATGTTAATTTCCTTGAGATGTAAAAATTCTGATTAACCGGTAAATGTGGATACAAACTGGAAAATCTATCTGATAGTTCGGAACCTGTTAGTAAAAATATGATCCAAAACTACCCTCCGTTGTCAAAACTATAATAACTATTTTCTAAAAAGCAAAGAAAGATTAATTGTCAGAAATTCAGTTTGAATTATTCTTTTGTCTCTTCAGTATTGTCATTGTTTTTTGTATTAGTTTCTTCTGTTTCTTCATTGTGGTCGTGATCGTGGTCATGATCGTGGTCGTGGTCGTGGTCGTGAATTTCAGGGAATTCATCTACTTTTTCTTCTTTTATGGCAGATTTACTTTTAAGCAGATCCAGAGTTTTTTGCATTTTTATGTAATACTCTAGATTTTCTTTGCTTTTTTCATCTTTGTAATCGGCCTTTATTCTGTCGATATTCTTTTCTGATTCTTCAGCAAGTTCTTGGAATTTTGCTTCAAAATCTTCTTCTGTAACTTCAATATTTTCTTTTTTGGCTACAGCTTCCAGAATAAGATTGTTTTTAATGTCCACGGCTGCCTGATCTTGATATTTATCAACCAGTGCATCTGCATATTGTCCTATTTGATCATAGGGCATTCCCATGCTCATCAATGTCTGGTTGACTTTCATTTCAGCCTGTCTTTTGATCAAAGCAGGACCTACTTCAAATTCATTTTCTGCAAGAATATTTTTGAGTAATTCTTTTTCGAGAAGGGTGTTTGACTGATTCTTATTTCTATCCTTGATTCTTTTGTCAATCTTTTCCTTGAGTTCATCAAAGGTATCAGCCATACCAGTATCCTTGGCAAAATCATCGTCAAGTTCAGGAGTTTTAACTGAAGTAACTTTGTTGATATCAACAAAAATTTCGGTTTCCTTGCCACTGTAGATACCACCATCATCTCCAAATTTATGTTTTATTTCAATATCATCCAATTCTGAAATTTCTTTGCCCTTCAATTCTTCCAGAACAAAGTAAGGGATGATATCTTCATCGGTGGGCTCATCACCCACAGCTATTTCAACATTTTTAGTGTAGGGTTCACCTTCGATTCGAGCCATTATATCCATGGATACAAGATCTCCATCTTTTAATTCACCTTCATCAAGGGTAACTGCTGCCGAGTACTGTTCTTGCAATTTACTTATTTCTTTATTGATCAGTTCTTCTTCAACAGGAACTACGTATTTAACAAGGTCATATCCCGAATAATTATCAAGTTCTACCTCAGGGATTATTTCGACTTTGGCTGAAAAATCCAAAGGTTTTCCCTTTTCCACGCCCTCATATTCAATCTCCCAATCCTCCGGATTGCTTGCCGCTTTGATCTCTTCTTCATTCTTGAGGATCTCAACAACTGCTTCCCTGGTCAATTCACTGGAAAGATCTTTTTCAACATGTTTTTTAAACATTTTGGAGACAAGAGATCTGGGTACCTTCCCTTTACGGAAACCTTTTATACTTACACTTTTGGAAATTTCTTTATAGGTTTCATCAAATTTATTTTTAATTTTTTCCCAAGGTACGTTTCCTTCAATCTAATTATAAATTGAACTGATATCCTCAATTTTATAATTTTTTTCAGTTTTGGCCATTACAGTTCCTTTCTAGCAAAAATTCCAAGTTTTATAATTTTAATCTCTTTGTTTTTATTTTAGAACCTGAAAACCATCTTGAAACCAAATTACGATTTTAAAGG
>JAQICJ010000289.1 GCA_027858615.1 Deltaproteobacteria bacterium | reverse complement strand
GGTTTAAGGCAAACTTTACCCTCAGCCAAAAACACCACTTCTGGAATAGGAACTAACTAGTTCTAACTAAATTTTTAGCATTAAACGTAAAATTTAACAAGTTTTCAACTAGAGAAGATAAAATCATATTATCAACTTAATCGCAGGATTTGAGCAGGACTTTTGCTAATATATCCAATTGATATTATTTCAGAAAGAGAAGCAGATAGTTTCTTTCACTTCGTTGTCTGTTATCAATTCAAGGATATAAGCACCTTCTTCAGATAAGGGGAGATTAATTTCATTGTTTTGCACAGGCATACTGTCCAAAAGTCTGTTGTTTTTTTTGAGATTGATCCGGTGAGGCGGTTTTGCTTTTTCCCAGGCAAGACAGAGGGTTATCTTATCTCTATCCACCTGAACAGAAAATTGTGTATTCTGGCTGGTTCTGCCCTGATAACTTTTTCTTTTGTTAACAGCAGGCTCACCCCTGACCACAACGGGCTCCATGAGATTCAGTTCAAAAGAAGAAAAAAGTTTTTTCAAGGTAGCGCCGGTTTTTTTAAAGGAAAGAAGTTCAAGGAAACTGCTCTTGTTATCGATTGCAGGGTCTTCGGATGAATAAATTATTTCCCTGAGCAATTCTATGGTATCTCTTTCTCCGGAATCAAGGAGAGAAGGAATTTCTTTCTCTCCTTGAGCAATAGCCAATATTTCATTTTTGCTAAGTGGAGCTCTTGATGCCCCCCGTTTTTTCAAAGCTTGTGCAATAAGTGAATCAAAACTGTCTTTGGTTCGATTGAAATTCATGCTTAATCTCCTGCTAATCCAAATAAATAAAACAATTAGTCTCGAACAATTAGTTCTGAAAGTGAACCAGAATACTGAAACCAACCTTTAATACGAATTTGTTCTCAGTTTCTCCCCATCTGTTTTAAAATTTTCTTCAATTTGTTCTTTATCTTATTTTTTTTAGAATAAACTGTATTAATTGACAAAGACATCCTGTAGGCAATTTCTTCGTGAGTCAACTGGTGTTCATAAAACAATTCAACAAAACGACGCTCATTATCCGTCAATTGTTCTATAGCTTTCATCAAAATTTCCACCTGCTCTTTTCTTTCCAGATTTTTCAGAGGAGAAGGTGTTTCACTTACCGGTTCGGGCATATAATGATCATCATCATCAAGGGAACTGGTTTCCAGTTTTCTTTTTCGCAGGATATCATAGGCAGTATTTATTGAGATTAATCCTACCCAACTTGATAACTTATAACCTTTTTCCGGATCGTATTGGCGCAATTTGCGATAGTCGTTTTTTACCAGATTCAAAAATACCTGATTCTGGGCTTCAGCTACATCATCCTGATCATAATCAACTGAGTGACGATTAAAAACTTTGCGAACACAGGTGATTACCAATTTGTAATATTGTCTGTAGAAATCAGGAAAAGCTCTTGAATCTTTTGCCAATACCCTTTCCAATAACTGCATTTCTTCTTTTTTGTTTTTCTTTTTTGCCATTTTAATCCTGCGGGGTCATTCCAATTTTTTTTCTCATCTGCAAATAAACTTCACCAAAATAAAATTGGAATATATCTTTAATACTTTCGTTTTTGGCGGCCAGTTCCATAATCACATCCAGCTCCAGAGGCAATTCAAGAACTTTCTCAACTTCTTCATAAACCACAATACGCAAGGTTTCATAAAGATCCCCAGTTGTCAGAAGACCGATGCGGTTACCTACCATCCAAGCATTGCGACGCCATCTTCCGGAATTGAAAGAAGATGTTTCCTGGTTCTTGAAAATCTCAACAATATTTTTACTTATCCGGTAAGGTAACTGTTCTTTAAGTTGTTTGGCTTTTACATCAATAGGATCTACTAATTTGAACTGTCTCTTCTTGTATTTTGGATGAAAAGCTCTGATTAAGGCACTGAAAAATACTGAGAACTCTTCTGGAAAATAACCGGCAGCCAGAATAAACTTGGGTTTGGCCAACTGTAAAGCTCTGCTGATGAGAAATCTAAGAGTTCCGGGAAGATTGTCGGCTGTTTCGTGATCAAGCATAATCAAGGGAGGAGCATGAGGAGCTACTCGAACCCCTTGTACAATATCGCTATCGGCCAGATACAATCTGGTACTTCTGGAACCGGTGACCTTGGCTATTTCACTGAAAACTACAGCCAGATTGGATTTGTCAACAGGTGAAACCTTATCGTCTTTGGACAGTCCTAGACTGGAAAGATTTTTCTTGAACAATATGGGAGCCGCTTCCCACAGAACATTGAATACATCTTCCATTGATTCTGAAATAGCACCTTCTGCCAGCAATTTTCGATCTTCGTCACTGAGAGAACCGCTGTATTTTACTTCAACCTGTTCAATATCCTGCATTCTGTCATGAAGCCACTGAACCCTTTCCGGAGATAATTGATCAAAGAGATTGAGGAATTGAAAGTAGAGGAAAGATTTCTCATCATTTCCTTCGGCCTCGTACCAATCCGCCAGATTTTCTATGTATTGCATTTCCAAAGGGTTACTCTGCAGATAGATTTCCTGTTGTCTGATCTTTTCTTCAGTGTACTTGTCATCGTCTCCATAAAGAGAAATCAGTTTTTTTCGTTGTTCCGGCTGCTCCGAATCTAACTTCAGACTTTCCTCAATACAGTCAACAGCCTTTTCTTTGCCCTCTTCCATCTGGCAGTAAATATCTCCCAGTCTGTTCATCAATTTCAGCCTGTAGTCGAGATTTTTCATCTCTCCACTGGATTTTCGTTCCAGGAGCATTTCGATAAGATGGGCAGCGTCTTCATATCTGCCAATTATGTGGTACAATTGGCTGAGATTATCCAACACACTCTCGTTAGCCGGTGCTTTTTTCTGAGCTTTTTCCAGATATTCAACTGCATTGTCCGTATCCTGTTTATCAAGATATACCTTGCCAAGTCTGAGCAGCAAATCCAATTCGGATTCATATTCACCCTTTTCATAAAGAATGTGAACAGCATTAATGATTTCGTTGTCTTTATCCAGATGACCGCTGAGCTCAACCAGTCTTTTCAGAAGGTTGATATCTTCATCATTTCTTTCCATCTTTTCCCGTTCGTTATACGCATTCAAAAAGCAGTAAAAAGCTTCTTTTTTATTATCAAGTTGTTCAATATAAAGTTCACCGAGAGATTTGAACAGAGTGATTTTTGATTCTGGTTTGTCAGCTGCCAGAGCTTGGGCTTTGAGGTATTCTGCCGCTTCGTGCTTGTCACCATTGTCAAGGTGATATTCAATCAGAGCTTCAATGGCCGGCAGATAATCCGGCTGGAGTTGAACCGCCCTTTCCCATAATTTATTGGGAGTTGCCCCTCTTCTTCTCTGTTTTATTTCTGACTCAGCTGCCATGCAAAGAGCTCGGGCAACTTCTCTGGAATATTCCGGAGCATCCGGATGATCACCGATATCCGCCAGCAATTTGGTAGTTTCCCGCCAACGTCCCGATTTAAATCTAATTTCACCGAGAGTCAATTTGATCAACAACTGATCAGAATATTTGCGATCGAGCTCTTTGAGCAAGGTAACAGCATTCTCTGCTTTATCCTGTTTTGACATGAGTTGGGCATAGCGTCTTCCCAACTTTGCAACCTTTTCAGGTTCATCTTTCAGTTTTTTCAAAGCGTCTTCGAGCAAGTTTGAAGCATGTTCCAGCTCTTCCCGCTTTTCGGCCAACTCAGAGAGAGTTAAAATAGCATCAACATTGTTGTCATCTATCTCAAGAGCTTCTGAAAGCAGTTTATAAGCTGTATCTTCATCATCAAACTGTTTAAGATAAATATCGCCTTGTTTTGCCAGCAGGTAAGCTTTATGAGATCCGAGATCTTCTGCAAGTTGAATCAGGCGATCCAGAACACGGGAAGCTCTACTCCAATCTTCAGTTTCAGTATACAGCTCAAAAAGTGTATTGAGAGCGTCAAGATAAGTATTGTTCTTGGCGATCAATTGACGAAGAACTTCCTCGGCTGTTTCCAGTTCATTCAACTTGTTTCTGTAGGTTGTCGCACTTATATACAAAGCTGCATCCCTGGCAGAAGGTTCTTCAGTATTTTCGCCAATTTTTCGCTGCAAACGGGCATATTCACCCCAGTCTTCCCGCTTTTTTGCCAAATTTGCTAATTCCAGCAAGGCATCAGGATTGTTTGGATCGAGTTCCATAGCTTTTTGCAAAGAAACTTGAGCTTTCACCTGCTCGTTCAGGGAGCGCCTCTGAATAGCTGCCATCTGAACCCACATGGAGGCCTTTTCTCGATCGGCAAACTCATCCTGTTCAGAGTTGAGCAATCCTTCCAAAATACTGACTCCCTGGGAAGGCTGATCAATTTCCATATACATTTCCGATGCTTTAATAGCATAGCGGGAATTTCCAGTTTCTTCCCACAAATCATTATAAACAGCTGCAGCTTCGGAATTTCTGTTTAATTTCTTCAGAATCTCACCATACCGATGTTTAAGTTTGTTTTCTTTTTCTGCCTCTTTTTCATTTTCAATTTTTCTGTAGAGAATCTCTTCGAGATTAGTCCAGAGTTCATGTTCCAGGTAAAGTTGATCCAGCTTGTCAAGTGCAACCTGATCATTTTCTGAAATTCCAAGGATTTCACGATAAATATTTATGGCCTGATCAGGAAGTTCAAGTTTCTGCAGAGTAATATCTGCCAATTCGTGGAGACGCTGCAATTGTGTTTTTTCATTATCTTCAAGGTCCACTAATTTTCGCAATACTTCAGTGGCTTTGGGCCAGGTTTTGATGGAACAAGACAGCCGCAGAGAAGCCTGAAGAGCATCCACATTATCAGGTTCCTTGTCGAGATAATAGCTTCTCCAGGCAAGAGCCTGCTCATAATCTTCTAGTTTTTCTTCGTATAACTCAGCTATATTTTTGAAATACTCAAGTTTTTCATCAAGACTCAAGGAATCGATCTCAAGTTCGAGTTTCCACTCCAGGAAAGACACCAACTCCTGCCATTCTTCCTTTTTGGTTAAAAGCTCTTTAATTCGCTTGTAGGCCAGTTCATTTTCCTGATCAACAGCCAAAATGGCCCTGAGGCTCTCCTCCATTCCTTCCATATTTTCAACTTCTTTGTAAAGTTCGGAGGTTCTTTTGAAAAGGAAAAGTGAGGTTTCCCTCTTGACTGATTCCCGGGCAATTTTGAAATAGGTATCGGCACAATTTTTAACAATCTCCATTTCTCGTGCCAGGTTTTCCAAAAGTTCCTGGATCTCTGTATCTTCGGGGATTAAGGAAAAAGCTCTCACCAGTGCTTTGTAGGCTTTCTGTTTGTTATCTGCTCCCTCCTGCCAGATTCGGGCAATCTTCCTCAAATGATTTACTTTAGTGATGGCATCGGGATGGGAAAGCATGGCGTAAGCTCTGACCATTTCTTCCCAAGGGGACTCCGGTGCGGGTAACTGGGCAGTTTTGGAGTCGCTGCCGATAGGCACAATAAGGGAATCTTTGGATGCCTGAATATCAGATTCATATTCCTCTATTACTTCTGACATCTCAACTTCACTGAAATTACCTGTTTCTCCCCGCTTAGCTTCTATCAGATCCTGCATGGACAAACCACTGGTTGGAGCGGTATATTCCACTTTGAAAACATCTTCCTCCTCCAGCTCTTCGTCGTCTTCTTCTTCAACAATTTCAAGATCATCAAAATCAAGCTCCTGGGTAACTTCCGGGCGTCGTTTTTTTGGAGCTTTAGCCAGATCTTCCTGATATTTTTCGTAACCACGATGATACAGAGCCAATCCCTTTTTAAGGATCGGAGAAATTTCCAAAGGACTGATTTCTTTTTGTTCAGGTGTGTAGGAGCCTGTTTTTTCAGCCAAGCGCCACAAATTATCTGTGATTTCTTCATTTTTAGGTTCGAGCATGAAAGCATGAAGATATACTCTGAATGCCTTAACTAAATCCCCTGCTTCTTTTTCAATTATTTTGGCAAGTTTGAATATTTCATCCACTTTTTCCAGAGGATCGTCCATTTTCTTAAGAACTACGCCCTGGATAGAGTAATAAACATCCCATTTTTGCAGAGTTCTCGAAATCGACTCAAGTTTTGCCAAGATTTCTGAATCAAAGGGATTCGCTCTGAAAGCTCTTTCATATCTGGAAAGAGCTGATTCCAGATCATCCATTTCCTCACTGAAGATTTTGGCGGTTCGAACCAGAAGTTCAGCCTTCTTTTGTTTATCAAAACAATTGTGGATAAGGTGTTCATAAATTGAAACAAGAACCTTGTAGCCACCTTCGAACTCATCAGCCAATCTTTCGGCTTCAAGCAGCATATCCTGATCTCCAGGATTTTTGAGCAGATAGCGATTCAAAAAATCCATGGCTTTTTCTTTATTTTCCAGTTTTGTTTCTTGAATCTCAACTATCCTTTTATAATAGCTTTTTTCCAGATATTTATCCTGGCAATCTTGTAACAACCATTGATAAACTTCAAAGAGGTCCGTCCACAATCCCCATTCCGCTGCTGTTCTTTCAACGGAGACAAGCAATTGTTCATTTTTGGAATCGTATTTGAGAGCTCTTATATACCATTCCATTGCCTCAGCACCCTTATCGAGCTCTCTTTCGTATACTTCAGCATTTTTCAGGGTTCGCTCGTAAATTTCATCCTGGCTGTCACTCATGGTCATCAATTTATTGTTCAACTCGATGAATCTGTTCCATTTGCCTTCTTTGTAACAAAGCTTGACCTGATGGCGAATAACGTCGATGTTGTCGGGATCAAGCCGGAGAGCTATTTCCAGCAATTCAGATGCTTTGGCGTCATCATGAAGATCGTCCTGATAAATACCAGCTATCTTGACAGACAGATTGACCCTTTTGGCATCGTTTTCACTTTGTTCAAGCAATTGTTCATACAAGGAAACTGCATGTTCCAGATCGCCAACATCGTGATAAAGTTGAGCGATGGTTTCCAGAATTTGAGGATCGGTGCTTTCCATGTCCTCAAGTACTCTGATGGCTTCTAGAGGTTTATCCAGTTTATTCTGGTAAATATCTGCCAGTTTCATTGCCAGATTATTGGTCTGTTCCTCTTCACTCATTTCCAGTTGCTGTTCCATAATTGCAGCCAGTGTATCCCACTGCTCCAGCATATAAGACAGGCGAGCAATTGAAACCATTACTTTGGTGTTTTCGGGCTTTATTTCATGAACCCTCTGGTAGGCTTGCAGTGCTTTTTCTTCTTCATGCAACCTCTTTTCATAAATTTCTCCCAGATTCTGCCATTGTTCAATCATTTCCTCTTCACTGTCAGGCCATTCTCCCTCATACAGCACTTTGGAAACAGTATCGGCCAGGGCATTGTAATTGCCCGCTTCCTCATAAATCTTGATGAGTTTAGCCATTGCCTCTACCAAGAAAACCCTCTCATCGACAACTGCTTTCAAAATACGAGCGGCTTCATTTTTTTGTTCCAATTGATCAATGTAAACGCTTGCAGCTTTCAGCAAATATTCTCCTTTGATGGCAGGATCCAAAACCGAAGCTGCATATTTTTCGAGAACCTGAGCCAATTTAGGATAATTTTCAATGGCTTTGAGAGAATCCACCAGAGCTTCCATGGCCTCTTCGTCCCCGGGTACAAGTTCAAGAATCCTGGCTGCAACTTTCCCCACCTTGCTGGGATCGGAAAGTTTTTCTTTGGCCAGATCGAACATCTGATAATAGATTTCTTCTTTCTGCTCTACGGTTGCATTGGAAGCTTTCATCTCCAGCATTCGATAAATGCTTTCATTATCTCCTTCTCGGTGAAACAACTCTTCCAGCCCGTCATAGGCGTCCTGATTACCCGGATCCATTTTTAAAATATTTTGATACAGCTTTATATTCAACGAAACATCAAGTTTGCGCTTCTTTAATTCTTCTGCAAAGTGAAGCATGGCAACCAGTTTCTGCTCCTCAGTAGCAGCTTCTTCAACGTCAGCCATCAGATCGGCCTTGTATCCCCTCCACATTTCCCGCTTTTTGACAACTTTGTCCAGAGCCTGAGAATAGCGTGGATTACTGGGAAAACTCTCACACAGAACTCTCAGAGTTTTTTCCGTATTTTCCAGATCTCCAAGGTGTTTGTGATAAATATTCACCATTTCCTTGAGATAACTCTCTACAAGTTCTTCATTTCCGGGGGTTTTCCTGGCCGCCTCCACAGCAATCTCCATTGTATCAACCTGGCTGCGATGATCACCTTTAAGACGAAAATGATTGATATAGCGATCGAGTGCTTCCACATTTTCTGGCTCAATGGATAAAATCTTGTGCAATTTGCGGGCGGCGAGCCCAGGATTTTCCAGTTGGTTTTCATATAACTCAACCAATTGCAGCAGCTGGGGAATGCTTTCTTCCGGAGTTTCACAGAGCTTTACCTGCTTTTCCTTCAGTTTGGCCAGTGCTTCGTAATCTTTTTCATTTTCAAACATTTCGGAAAGTTTTGGAACAACAAGTTGGGGAGCTTCTTCCACCAGAGAAAAATACCCTTTTTTTGCTTCTTCCAAATTGTTGAGACGAGCTTCCAGTAAACGGCAATATTTGAATTTAAGCCTGATACCGGTCTGACCTTTGTAGATATCAGCGCCTTTTTTCAAATGTTCGGCAAGAATTTCCCATTCTTCTTGCTGTTCATAGATTGATGCGAGCAAAGAGAAGGATTCCTCGAGATAAAGATCATGATTCAGGGAATGTTTAAGGGCGGTAATTGCCTGGTCAATTTCTTGGGCCTGATGGTGAAGACGACCGATTTTCAGAAATACTCTCGCTGTTTTGAGCTCGCCTTTATCGGTGGGATAGCGTCTGTCAGAATAAACCTTGGCCAGGGATTGCAATAAGTCAACGCTATCAGGATTTAATTGGTGTGCTTCCCGCAAGGAAGCTTCAGCGGCTTCCACATCCCGATTCTGTTCAAGCTGGATCTGAGCTATCAATTGTAATTTTGAGGCTCTGACTGAGGGCTCTCTGATTGTTTTAATTTGTGCTTCCAGAAATGGCAGTGCCTGGTCAAAGGCTTTCATCTCAACC
>JAQICJ010000252.1 GCA_027858615.1 Deltaproteobacteria bacterium | reverse complement strand
CGGAATAGTACTTTTTACTGTTTTTGATGGGGTTGGAGCGGGTCGGATTGTTGTTAACCGGGGAAACCGAACTATTTGAAATAAAAGCTAAAATGCTGCCATCTGGTTAATATTATTGACTTATTGCTTTTATATCTCCTAGTTTTCGACTCCCGGCGCCTCCACCATTTTATGGTGACAAAACCCGTCTCTTCAGAGTAATTCTCTGGGTAGACGGGTTTTTTTTTGCTCTTGTATTCAAAGGGTTTCGGTAGTTTTGACATCTTCCCGAAACCTCTCTCCAGCCGCCAGATTCTCTCCATTCTCTCCACGTCCGTTCTTTGTTTGGGGAAAAATCAGAGAATTAAATTTCTCTAAGTCCTCTGAAAAAAACAGGTTATCTTCTGTTCGGATCTTTGTTATCTGAAATAATTCAGGCGGATTTATTGGGTTTCAGACGTGGTTGCATTAAGACTCTGAAACTTCAACCAGGCAATTACAAAGGCTCCCCTGATTCAAAATTTTGCTGCTCTCAGTTTCCTGTGTTTTTAAAGATGTTGTCGATGTTTCTACGTCCAAGTCTAATTTTTTTGCCAATTCGTTTACTGCGAGCTCGAAAAAAACTTCCAGGTTCATTGTTTTATGGCAAATCGACTACACAGCTTTTTTCGATGACAGAATCAAATTACGTCCTCTCCAAAGATTGAAGTTTTTCCAGACAGGGTTGTTGAGGAACTCTTTTTCGCTAAGCCATCGGCGTTTTAAAACAAGCTCGTGTCTTTACACGGTGGCCATTGAAATACCGCCGCCAAAAGTTGTAAAGTCGATGCGAGAAAAGATGAGGAACAAGTTTATGCCTAAGGTTATTTCATCTTTTTCCTCAGAGGGAGAAAAGGTGCTTTTTGTTTTGTCAAACTCATTTGTTGTAATTACCTTGAACTAGTTTTGCCTGCCGGCACATAATTTGAATTCCCCGGCAGTTCTGACTTAGTCCTGGAAAATAAAAAAGAGCAGGGGGTATCTGGTTGATGGAAATGTTTGAACTTGCTTAGAAAGGTCGATATATTTTGGAGGTTCTCAATTTCGAACAAAAGCCGCAGAAAATCAGGAGATGGCAGAATCATGCAAAAGAAAATCAATTTCTTGTATTAAACAAAGTAAAATAGTATTGTACGGATGGTCTACAGCCAATCAAGTCAAAGTGGTCTCGGGAACCCACGGTAGTTCTCATGGTTTAATATTATGCTGATATTTTTAATAATTGCCTTAATTTCTACACAAGAAAAACCCACAAAGGTGGATTCAAGAAAAAAACTTTCTCGCAAAGTTGAAAAGAAGTCTAAAAAGGCTGGTGAGTCAGACTCTGACAACCAGGACAAATCACGCACTACCAAAGAGACTTTCGAAAAGGCAAAGCAGGAAGCTCTCCACGGCAATTATAAAAATACCATTAAAATTTTACGCCCTCTTCTTTATCCCACCAGCAAGTTTGCCAATGAAGAAGATGAAATCGAAGCACTCAGGCTCTTGGCCCTTTCTTTCTGGTATCAAGGTGATAAGGCAAATGCTTTGCAGTCTTTCGTCGTTTTGCTCAATCGGCGTCCTTCATACAAGTTGGATCCGGTTCTGGTTCCTTCGGGGGCAATTGAATTTTTCAATGATATAAAAGTCAAGTTAAAGGAAAAACTGGATAAAATTAAAAAGCAGAAAGAGCTGGAAGCCAAACGTAAAAAAGAAATGGAGAAAGAAGCCCGACGCAAGCGGTTGGTTGAACTCAAAAAGAAATCACCAATTCTGGTCAAGAATGTTACGATCAATAAGAACTATTTTATTTTCAATTTCTTTCCTTTCGCTCTGGGACAATTTCAAAACGGTGACCAGATCAAAGGATGGACTTCAGTTTCTCTGCAGGTAGTTTCGGGCTTAATCAGCGCGGGAGCATACTCTTATCTGAGTTACAAATATCCCTCGGGGAAAGTTCCTCTCAGCAAGGCTTCTTCAGCCCGTCAGATTCAGTATCTTCAAGTTGGTTCCGGATTGTTTTTTTTTGGGGTGTGGTTAATTAGCGCAGTTGATGCTGTTATCAACTACAAGCCCAGCAGACAAGAGGTAAAACGCCAGCTTTATCGCAGAGATAAAAACAAATTTAAATTATTTGGATCTCCCCTTCCTGAAGGAGGGGCGGTTTTTGGTATAAAGGGAGAATTTTAATGGCAGTATTAAGGTTACATCTGAAAAACGGTTCCAAAGTCTACACACTTTTTAAAAAGATGACCTTGGTTGGTAAAGATGAAACCAACGATGTTGTTATACCTGACCCACTTATAGGCGAGGTACATGCCAATATTTTATTTGACGGCAAGGATTTTTCTATTCGTTCCACTGAGGGCAAGAATATTATTTATGTCAATGGTCGACGCAAATCCAAAGCTAATTTGAATTTCAATGATAAAATCAAAATTGGCGATTTTGAAATGGAGTTTTTGGACAAGGTAGAAAAGAAGGAGAAACGGGAAGTATCTCGTGAAGATGATTATCGAAAATTGATCAGAGTCTCAAAAAAAATTCTTTCGGACTATGATCTGCCCAATCTGCTAGAAAATTTAATGGATTCCGTTATCGAGATAACTGGTGCCAACAAAGGCTTTCTTATTTTGCTTGAGGGCGATGACATGAGCATCAAAGTTGCCCGTAATCTCAACAAAGAAAATATTGCAGAGGCCGTTTCTCAGGTTTCCGATTCCATTATAAGCAGAGTCATCAAAACCAAAAAACCGCTGATGATAAGTGATGCTCTTAAACATGATGAATTTTCAAAATCCAAGAGTGTTATGGCTTTGAAATTGACTTCAGTGATGTGTGTGCCCTTGCTCGATCGAGGCACTCTCATTGGTTTAATCTATGTTGGAAACAGTTCCATCAAGGGCTTGTTTGTTAAACACACCCTGGATATGCTCACAGTGTTTTCTTCCATTGCTTCTCTGGTTGTTCGCAATGCTTTGCTCCTCAATATGCTCAAGGTCGACAACAAAGCTCTCCATGAAAAACTGGAAAAAACCAAGTTTGGCGATATTGTTGGATCTTGTAAGGGTATGCAGCAAGTTTTTCGTACAGTCAGCAAAATCGCCCCCACAGATATTTCCATCCTGGTTACAGGTGAAACCGGTACGGGCAAAGAGCTTATCGCCCGCGAGATCCACCGACGTTCCCAACGTAAAGACAAACCCTTTGTGGCGGTAAACATGGGGGCTATTCCCGAAAATCTCATGGAGTCTGAATTGTTTGGACACGTGAAAGGTGCATTTACTGGTGCTTCTGCCACTCGCAAGGGACGTTTTGAAGTTGCTCATGGAGGCACAATTTTCTTGGATGAAATAGGGGAAGTTCCGGTCAATATCCAGATTAAACTGTTGAGGGTATTGCAGGAAAAAGTAATAACCAAAGTAGGTTCCAATAAAGTTGAAAAGGTTGATGTGCGCATTTTGGCAGCTACTAACCGCAACCTCGAAGAAGAGATCGAAAACAATAATTTCCGGGAAGATCTTTACTACAGAATCAATGTAGTTAATCTGGTTCTGCCTCCTTTGCGGGAACGCGGTGATGATGTTATCGTTATTGCCAAATATCTGCTCAATCGTTTCAGAAAAGAATTTGAAGTTAATTTACGGGGATTTTCCAGAGATGGAAAAGAAGCTATCATGAAATATCCCTGGCCCGGTAATGTCCGGGAGATGGAAAACAAGATCAAAAGGGCAGTTGTTTTATGTGACAAAACCACTATAGGTCCTGAGGATTTGGGGATCACCAAAGATTCATTTCAGGAGATAAAACCATTGTCCCAAGCTCGAGAGGATTTCAGCAAACAATATATTTTGGAAGTTCTCGAAAAAAACAACGGTAATCGTACCAAAACCGCTCGTGATCTTGGTGTGGATCCTCGAACAATTTTTCGTTATCTCGAAAAGGGGCTTGAATAATCTTTTCCATTTCATGTCAGGCAGGGGTCTCAGGGTAATCGGATATGTCATGACATAAATGGCACACATTCCACTGTTAATTTTTTGAACTCCAGTTCAATTCGGTGTAAATTGTATTTTTGTTTGGGAAAAATATATTGATTTATTGATGCTTTATACAATATAATCGTCGTTGTTTTAGTTTCAGAACGGATTCAAGTATTAAACACTTGGCTTGATATTTGCGGTAATCTTCTGGGTGGAGGTAAAATATGAACAACTTAATCTCAAAACTTTCCATGTTTCTGGGATTAGTTTATACAGCTTGTGTAGTACCAATTCCCCTTGAGTCTGAAGATGTTGAACAAAAAACACCACCGAGGTTTATTCGCAATCAATGTACTCCAGCCTATCTTACAGAAGCTGTCATCGACTCCAGTTCCAACAGTATCGATCTGATTATAGTAGTTGAGGATCCGGATGTAGATGATGAAATCCCTTATCGAGTGTACCGAGATTATGGCTTGGCTCAGGATAAGGAAGATTCCAAAAGTGATACCCTTCTCAAAAGTGGTGCTATTCCTCCCGTGGTTGATTCAGAAACTGGTCAAAATCGTCAAATAAGAGTTTACAATGAATACAATCTCAGTGATCAATATGTTTGTTCCAGCTCCAGAGGAGATGTTACAGGGTCCAAGCATCTGATCGAAATAGTAATCACTGATCAATTTTCCAATGACAGTTCTGTTTATCCATATTGGAGAGCTACCGTAGGTCAGTCAGACGTATGGAGCTTCTTTGTTATCTGTGTTCAAGGCAGCAATAAAAAGAAAAACGGGGAAGAAAAAAACGAAAATTATGATGCAATGTCTGCAAAATTGCAGATTGAAGACGAGCAGGATGATAGTTCAGCCGGTCAGAAATTAAACGAAGAAGTTCTTGGTTATGAAAGCCCCGGTAAGTTTGCAGATGAAAACATCAATGAGTCTGCACACAAACTTCAGGAACAACCAATTGAAGAAAACAACTTTTCTACTGATGATTTTGCAGAAATATCAGGTGAAAGATCTGATTCTTCCAGCAGTAAAGAGGTTATTTCTGAAAAAGAAATTTTTGATGAAAGCACTTCTGAAAGGGAGGTGCCCAATGAATATTAAAATTTGGCTAAAATTAGAATTGTTATTGGCAAATAGTTTCATTTTGCTGTTTGTTTTGGCTTTTGTCGGAGGTTGTTCTTCGGCAGATGGCGATATGTCAAATAATTACAACAATCAGAACAAAGAATGTATTACAGATGATGATTGTATTAACCCGGGTGAAATATGCGGACCTGAAAACAGATGTCTTATTCAGTTGGATCCTTTGGAAATACCAATGGGGGTCGAACTTTATGATCAAAGAACCGGCAGTAGTAGCCGAGGTAAATTATTAACCGATTTCGGCCCCCTTGATCTTGAGGTTGCCGTAGACGGTAAAATTCATCTGGTATTACCTGAGCCCTATACAATTTCGGGTAAAGTGACAACAACCGAAGGCATAGTAGATTCGACTCTCATTACTTATCGTATTAGTGCAATCCCTGGCAAGGATGTTGTTTCTCAAACTATTCCTCTGGGGGCGATAAACTCGGATCCCGGAGTCGATTATTCCATCCAGTTTTACAAGCACGATGATTATTTCTTTCAACTTATTCCAAATCCTGTTGTTGATTATGCCTCCATCCTCAAATATTTTGATGGTCAGGGAAGTGAAACCATTGATTTTGAACTGGGCAAGGTAAATTATAAGGTTCAGGGAAACATAGTTAATGATAATGATGTTCCGATAAATGGGGCTCAGGTATTTATTTTTGATTTTCAAACCGGTGCAGCTAGTACCATTACTCAGACAACTGCTGACAGCAGTGGTTTTTTTGAAGTTCAATTTTCTAATATTCCTTCAACTCTCTCTATTTTTGTGGGTCCTAGTGAAGTTGTTTCCAGTATTCCATCGTTGCGTTTTGATATTGACAACAGTGAGCTCGTAAACGGCAGCACCAATCATGACGGGATTATGGTTTATGAAGCTGGCAAATTGCACCTGCCTGCTCTTCCTGGTCCAATCATGTTTGGAACCACCATCTATGGCCGGGATCATTCCGGTTCAGTACAGGCTGTTTCCGGAGCTTCTGTTTCATTTACAACGGAAGTCGGCGGTGGAAGCGAAGATGATGGAGTTTTCGGGGTTAAAGGCACTACTGACGCCAATGGTGAAGTGATGGTGGAAGTGATTCCTGGTAACAACGAGCAGGGCAGAGTCTATGAAGTCAAGGTTGCAACTCCTAAAGATTCTCCTTTCTCCTCAATTAACAAAGATATTGAAGTAGGCTTTTTAAGTGGGTTTGGCGAATCCATCGAACTGGAAAACAGAATATCTTTTGCTGGACAGGTAGTTGATCCTTCCGGAAATCCCCTTTCGGGAATTACAGTCGAAGCTTCATTTTCCAACGATGAAGAACTTAATCCCATTGAAAATCTGGACTCAATTTATCAAAATTCTGAACAGACAGACTCCACGGGTTGGTTTTCCATGCTGCTTGATCAGGGCTATTACGACTTTTTTGTTCAATTTTTCAATACCGGTTTTTGGGCAAATTCTCTTTTCCAGCAACAACTTGTTTCCGGTGATGAAACAGCCAATACTTTTGTGTTTACAGCTCCAGATGCTGCCCTGGTTAAATTGGTTGTTGAAGATGAGCAAGGCAATCCGGTGCCGGAGATAATGCTTAAATCTTATCAGGTTTCAGAAGAATGTCCTCTGACAGGAGATTGTACTTATCCTGCCAGGTTGCTTTCCAGTGGAAAAACTGATTTAAATGGTGAAGTAATCTTAATTGTCCCCATCCTTTAAATGCCTTATTCTGATTTGGATTGGAACTAAATAGTTACCATTGCAAAAGGGGGTATTGACTGAAAGAAGAATTGGATTGAAATGAGATCTCTGGAAGTTTACCACATAGTGAAGTTGGCACCGAGATTTACTCGCCAACCTTTGAGATTTTCATAATCTTCGACAGGGAAGGAATAACCACCGGAAAGGGTGACAAAGAAATTACGGTCAACCCATAGATGGATGCCAAAGGTAGGAGTTATGTGAAAAACGCCGCCGATTTCTTTGGTGCATTCACTAGGGTTTTCGGGAGTACAACCACTTTCGGTGATTGTGCGGCTTGAATAACTGCCACCCAGTTCAAGACCGAAAAAAGGAATGAGAAAGTTGCGTTTGGGAAAGCGTTCGAAGGAGAGATCAACTCCGCCGGCCCAGTAAATAAGATCGGGTACGTCAGTTTTTGTGGATTGCATTATGTCGAGTTTGAAATAAATGCGTCCGTGACTGGGGCCTCTTTTATCGTTGCGGTGAGCCCAGGAAAGAAAAATATAGTTAATGGAAATGCCGTTGTATATTCCCAGATCTTTGCTGTTGGCAGGTACGTATCCGGTGTAATTGAGACCCGGCAGAAAGAATGCTTCCCACTTCTCTTGTACTTTCAATTCAATAATTTTAGAGGCTTTTTTGTTGCCGTCACTAACGGTAAAGGTGAGAAGGTGTTTGCCTGCTTGATATGATTTGGGGATCCAGACAAGTTGGCGAGTGGTTTCGTTGAAGATCGCTCCCCGGGGAAGTCCGCTGATTTCCCATTTGTAGTTGGTGTTGTAATTGTTGATTGTCAATTTGAACTTTTTGCCGACTTTGAGATATTTTTTGTCACGAATACTGTAGTTACGGTTCAAAATATACTGGGGGGAGTATAATTGTTGATTTTTATTTTTGTGGTTGTGGTTGCAGATGTTTTTGGCAAAGCACCACTGTTGCATCTTTTTGTGGTCTCGGTAGGGAGAAAGACAGTGAGAAGGACAATAAAAACGGCGACTGGTTTTGTATTTGCGAGAAGAGCGGGCGTCATATTTGCGGCAAAATGATTGGTATCGACACCATTGTGACATTTTTGCATAGTCTTGGGGTGAATAACAATAATAGGGACAACTGGGAGTTGAGGTCTGGCGGAGTTGCTTTTTGACCCGAGCCTGACCAGAGACAGGAAACAGGTTGATAAGAACTGATGCTAATAAACCCAGAAAAGCTATTGGGGTGAGTTTCATTTTTATTCTCCTGTTACTCTAAGGTAAC
Organism: Deltaproteobacteria bacterium; assembly: GCA_027858615.1. Lineage (GTDB taxonomy): Bacteria > Myxococcota_A > Polyangia > HGW-17 > HGW-17 > JAQICJ01. The sequence continues at coordinate 9,574 of JAQICJ010000252.1, read as the reverse complement.
CCACATGGTATAATTCCGCATTCAGGCGATGACCTTCTGTTTTGGGATTGGGAACTAGTTAATAAATGAAATTATTTTAACACTTGCATGAAGATTTTTACAGATATTTTATTTGAAAATTCCTGTGAACAATAAAAGTTGTCGAACTGATTCCATCCCAAAATGTTGGTTGTTGATTTTACGAGTAAATCCTGATGAAATTCAAAATAAATTTTAATTAAACCCCCATTCTGGGAAGTAAGCAGTTGGGAAAGTTTAAAGAATATTAAAAAAATAAAGGAAAAAACGTTTAAAAATGGTATAACTACCATGGTTAAATGCAGTTTAGTCACAGAGCCAGTTTCCCTATTGCCCGTTTTTTTTCAAAGGGTAGAATTATTAGTTCTCGGATACTGCATTTTAAATTATAGCTTCAGTTTCTGTTTTCAACTCCGGCGTTTGAGAATAAGGAGTTTTACACAGGTTGTCAGTTTTTTGCCCAGTCTTTATTCTGATTATCAGTTGTATTTTCTGATGTATTTTCTGAGGCCAAAGCGCAATTGCTTTCCTTTAAAAAGTCTGATGCTGGAACTGCTTATATAGGTGAATATCATGAAAATAAAAGTTTTTTTGTCAATTTTGGTTTTGGTTTTTTCTGTTTCCTGTGCTGGTAGCGATGGAGGTAGTGACGGGCCTAAATGCGGCAATGGCATCATGGACGAAGGTGAAGAATGTGATGATATCGACTTGGGTGATTCCACCTGCAGTTCCTTGGGTTTTTCTTCAGGAGGATTGAGTTGCAAAGAAGATTGCACTTTTGATACTTCTAATTGTCAGGAAACTCTGTGCGGCAATCATCAAATTGATATTGGTGAGGAATGTGACTCAACAAACATGAATGGTCAATCTTGCTCTACAAAGGGTTTTGACGGAGGCACTCTTGCTTGCAGCGAAAATTGTCAATTTGACGTGTCAGGTTGTACAAGTGAAAGTTGTGGTAATGACGCAGTGGAAGAAGGTGAAGACTGTGATGGTTCCAACCTCGATGGCAAAGATTGTACAGATATCGGCTATGCAGGCGGAACTCTTGGTTGTCAGACCAATTGTCGTTTCGATGAAACAAGCTGCGAAGATTCCCTTTGTGGCAATATGATAATTAACAACGGCGAAGATTGCGATGGAGAAAACCTCAATGGTCAGTCCTGTTCTTTGCTGGGTTATAGTGATGGAGTTCTGGCTTGCAATGGATGCAGTTTCGATACTTCAGGATGTGATAATTGTGGCAATAACCTTGTTGATTCCGGCGAGGATTGCGACGGACTCAACCTCAACAGTCAAACTTGCAGCACCAGAGGATTCGATGGAGGAAACCTCAGTTGCAATCAGGATTGTACCTTTGATGACAGTAGTTGTTACAATGATAATTGCGGTAATGGCTCAATTGATAGCGGCGAAGATTGCGACGGCAACAATCTCAACAGTACCACTTGTGTCAACCTCGGCTACAATGGCGGTTCTTTGAGCTGTTATTCCAATTGTAGTTTCAATGAAACTCAGTGTTACTATGATACCTGTGGCAATGGCTCGATTGACAGCGGGGAAGATTGCGACGGCAACAATCTCGACAGTACCAGTTGTACAGATCTGGGCTATACCGGCGGCACTCTAGATTGTACTTCCAACTGCCTTTTTGACGAATCACAATGTATTGGTGCTACCTGCGGCAACAGCATAATCGAAGGTTCAGAAGAATGTGACAACAACGAACTTGACGGCCAAACCTGTTTTTCACTTGGATATGCCTGGGGCGGCGACCTCGATTGTTCCAGTTGTTCCTTCGACGAATCCGGATGTCACAGCAGTTGTTATGTTGACAGATTTGAATCCAATGACGGTTCTTCTTCGGCTATCTCACTGACAGTCGGGTCTTATTACGGTGAGTTGACAGCATGTAATTGTGATGTTGACTGGTTCAGTTTCTACCGTAATGCTTCCAACACTTACACTATCAATGTTAATTTCAGCGGAATTGACGGAGATCTGGATTTTGAGCTCTTTTATGGCGGAGCTTGGATCGATGGTTCTTATGCCAACAATGACGGTTCTCCTTCCGTAGACAATGAAACTTTGGTAATCAGTCCTTCAGATTATGGTGGAAACAGCGGAACTTATTATTTCCGTATCTACGGCGAAGGTATAAGTTCGTGCCCGGGAGGTTCCAACGACACCAATTTATACAGTGTTCAAGTTACGTCCCCCTGATTTGTATTTTGCACACCTGTTCAACTCAACTTTTCCTGGCTTTGAGCCGGGGTTCTCTTTCTGTTCAGAACGCTATTTCCCATTCCCACCCGAACCAACTTCAGCATTAGTTCCCGTCCCAGAAGTGGGGTTTTTGACTGAATGAGAAGTTTGCCTCAGATGCGCGGAATAACTGCGAAGATATAGCCACAACTATTTCAAGCAGTTATGACAAAACAGATGAGGCAAACTTCCGCGTTCAGACGATTACATCCATTTTTGGGATGGGAACTAGTTAAACCCTTCTGTCAGACTATTTTGTAAATTTGGATTTGCACAGAGAACGGTTGTGTTTGCAGAAGAGTTCTTTTAGTTGTTTAGGTTTTATACCCGTATAAATATGTTTGTTATTTATAATCAAGGAGGGAGAGATGGAGATCCCTCTGTTTTTGCCGGATTGCAGGTTTGTTTTCAGGAGTTTGCTAGCCTGGCTGCTGTTGACGCATTTTTTGATTACATTGGCCTTGATTGTGTTGGTGGTACATTTTTTCCAGTCAGGATCGTCGGGTTGGTGGGCACGGCACCAGATATATTCTATATATTTATGATCATGGGGATAGTGATGTTTTGCACATAATTGTCTTTTGCTTTCGGTGATTCCTCCGTAAAGGGATTTGACTTTGCCGGATTTATCGATTTCGAGGAGATAAGACAGTTGAAAATTGATTTTTCCGGGTATTTTTTTGAAGAGCTTTTCTGTGTTGGCCAAAACTGAATTACCAAAGGGACAACGGGGTCTGATAAAAAGTTGAAGCTTTCCCGGTTCTTCCTTTTGGTTATTACTCGAGTTATCACCCGGGTTTTTCGTTTTGGTGTTGCAGGTTGAATTCCCGGAAGATGAATTGTCAGTTGGGTTGTAAAAAGGTCTGATTTTATTGAAAGTATAAAATTTGCCCCTTGGTTTCAAAGATTGCCTGTATAAATTCCAGGCCAGGTCATTGTGCTTGATTTTCTGCGGGAAAAGCAATTGGGGAAGAAGTTCGAGGTTGAGTTGGTTGAAAAGCTTTTTGCCTTGGGAAGAGCAATAGTCAACCTCTGCAATTTTCAGCCCCGGTATTTGTTTTTGCAGGTAGTTTACAACTTCTTTAACTTGTTTGCATTGATTGCAACGATGATCGGTCAGAAAAATAGCCCTGGCAGAGAGGGATTGCGAATGGCAGATTTTGGGTTTGCTTTTGTCGGACAGAGCGCAGATGGCTGCAATGAATTTACTTGGCGAATATTCGCCATTGTAGCGGTTGTCGTTGATCATAATGATTGGGAGAGAATTTGTTTCATCTGAGAGTATTTTTTGAGAATCAGCCAGTAATTTAATGCCTTTTTTCCCTTGAGCACATTTATTCAGCCGTCCTTGATCGAAATGGAAGTGCTCGCTGCATTGGTTGGATGATTGTCCCAATTGACTGATGCAGGAAAGATATCGCAGGATTTTATGGGGATAAAGTTTTTGCACACAAAGATTCATGATGCATCTTTGTGTGGTTTTAGCAGCAATTGCGGCAGAATGTCGAGATTTGGAATATTCCAGACGGAATTCGAGCTTGTTGCCGATAAGCTCAATTGCCGGCAGCAATGAATTAAGGGCGACTTCGCCGTCGAGATTGTCAGAACTCAGAATAAAGGTGAGCTTGAGTTTGTTTTTTGGTGGGGTGAGTTGTTTGGCAATTGTGGTCAATGAATTGGACTTTTTGCTGTTTTTTTCAGGAGATTTTTCTGAGCAGGAGCTGAAAAGGGTAATTGTTGTAAAAATTAGATATATCAGAAGAAAAGGTGTTATTTTCATGGTTTTGTGACTCCAAGATAGTTCCTATTTGTAACAGGTTCGTTTAAATAGATCCAGATCTTGAAACAAAAAGCCGTTCAGACTTTATTTTTTTTAATTAATGTTTAACTTCTGTCTGACTCTGATTTTCAATCCTGACTTTCTGTTTTTGTTTTGGAACGGATGTGGGCTAAGGTTGTTAATTGAACATTTTCGGAGTTGAGAGGAATTTATAGTGAACTACTGTTCAAATTGTAAAGTGGCAGATTCTGAGGAATCGGAAAAATGCAAGTTGTGTGGAGAAAAAACGGAAACTCTGTCAGAATCAGGCATTGATAAAGAAACCTTTTTCCTGGCTGATTATAAACTTTCCGATAAGGAGATAAAGGAAAAGTTGAATCTGTATCTGGTAGAAAATGCTGCCGGTCTGCCTCGAGATTTTGTGGAAGAATTCAGGCTGAAGGAAAACTCGAAACTAATGGCTGAAATGAAAGTTTATCTTTCACAGTTCGAAGCTTCTTATCAGTATGAATCAGGAGTGGAAAAAGAAGAAGAGGTAGTCAATTATATTCCCGGGTGGAGAAAAGTAAAAGACCGGTTTGAAAAGATTCAGCATCCTGTAAAAAAAATCAGGGAGAAAATAACGTGGCACCAGGAAGATAAGGTTTTCAGCGGTCATTATCTTCTGAACCTGGCCAGTAATCCGAAGTTTTCCCTGGCCGGAGATCTTGAGGAACTGGTTGATTTGAAACATCTCGATAGATGCGGGGTGGATTTGCACAAAAAACTTGAGGAAATCGGAGGCAAAACAGACGAGATCAATCCTCAGGTAAGAAAAATGATTGAGCAGGGAATTGATAATTATGTGAATGGGGAGATTAAAAAAGAGTTGTCCACAGCAATGATAACCAGGGATGTTGATGTTGACAAACCACGATTCACAACTGTGAGTTGTAAATTGTTCATGCCCTTTTACCGGGTTTCATTATCCTGGCGAGGAGAATTATATCACATTTTTATTGATGGAACCGGCAAGGCAATCAAGGGTGATTTGCCTGAAGACGAAACCAAATCGAAAAAGTTGCGCCAGTTGGAAATTGAGATGAAAAAATCCGAAAAAGAAAAAAATATGATCATGAAAGCCGCCGGACAAATGGCTAACAGAGGAGTTTTTACTTTTTTTTCGGGAGTTTTTTTGTTGCTGATTAACACTATGTTTTTCAAGGGAACTTTTTCCCTGTCTTCAATGAAATTTTCCTCTATGTTCTTGCTTTTTACCTTGTTGGTGATGGCCATAGGAGCGGCAGCGTATTTTTATGGTAACGGTCAGACCAGGCAGATGGAAGAGAGTCACTCCATAGTTATAGCTGATAAATGGAACGAAATAGATGAGCTGGTGGGCAAAGAGAAAGCCTGGGTAGAAAAGCAACTGGGGAAAAATATGCAATAAACGTTGAAATTACTGAGTTCATCCAATTAAACTTCAAACTCAGATAATAATCCTAATACTGAAATGGAAAGTGCAGGGCAGGTGACAGTAAATATTGCAAAAATATATTTGAAGGTTATAGTATATTGAAGTTTTTATAATAACTATTTTACCAATTTCTCAGGTTTTTTTTGCAAGATCAATCAGTTTCAATCTCAATCTTGATCCCCAGGATTCAAATTGTAATTGGATGTGAAAGAAGGTTGTACATATGCGATTATTTTCCAGATTTTTAATCACAATTTCATTAGTTGGACTTACTTTCGGATGCAGTTATGACAAAAGTGGTCTCAAAGAAGAGAACAGCGTCAACAATACTAATAATGTCAATAATACTAACAACATCAATAATGCTGGGTGTGGCAATGGCATAATTGAAGACGGGGAAGAATGCGATAGCGAGGATCTGGACGGCATGCAATGCTCTGACTTTGGTTATGCAGGAGAAGGCCTGGTTTGCAACTTGGATTGTCAATTAGATGTCAGCGGTTGCGAGGGTGGTGAAACATGTGATGATGGTATAATTCAAGAAGGCGAAAGTTGCGATGGTACCAATCTTGATGGTAAGGAGTGTGGCGATTTTGGTTATTACGGTAGTGGCTTGAGTTGCAGTGCATCTTGCCAATTTGATCTGTCAGTCTGCGAAGCCAATGGCACCTGCGGCGATGGTATAATCCAGGTTAGCGAAGCCTGCGACGGCACCAATCTTGATGGTGAAGAGTGCGGCGATTTAGATTATCATGGCACCGGTTTGAGTTGTGATGCATCTTGCCAATTTGATCTGTCAGTCTGCGAAGCCAATGGCACCTGTGGCGATGGCATAATCCAGGTTAGCGAAGCCTGCGACGGCAACAATCTTGATGGTCAGGAGTGCGACGATTTGGATTATTATGGCACCGGTTTGAGTTGCAGTGCATCTTGCCAATTTGATCTGTCAGTCTGCGAAGCCAATGGCACCTGTGGCGATGGTATTATGCAGGAGCCATATGAAGCTTGTGATTTGGATGATTTTGCAGGAATGGACTGCACGGATTTTGTCTACGACTTGGGCTCATTACAATGTAACAGCAATTGTACTGTGGATTTCAGTGATTGTTTTTATTTTGAAGTATGTGATGACGGCGTTGATAACGATGGTGACGGCAACAACAATTGTGCCGACAGCGATTGTTCTGCAGAGCCTTATTGTGGCAGCGAAAACAATTTTTACATGTGTATTGACGGCATAGATAACGATGGCGATGGAAGTGTTGATTGTGCTGACAGTAATTGTGCATCTTTGGAAGTTTGTGGCAGTGAAAATACAAGTTATCTCTGTTCTGACGGGATAGACAACGATAACGACGGCAGTGTTGATTGTGCCGATTCGGATTGTGGAGGGACATATTTTTGCGATGGTCTGGAAGCTTCCCCGGAATTGTGTTCCGACGGAATAGACAACGACACCGACGGTGATATCGATTGTGCTGACAACAATTGCAATGAATATTGCATGTCATTATATGAGGCTTTTGGTAATAATGAATTTGATGGTCCCAATCATTCCATCACCTTTGTGCCCGATCCCATGAGAAGCTACAATTATTCCACAGGGACTCTTGCTCCGCCGGCTTACGGAATTGTTCCCGGCAGTGGAGATACTACTGATAGTTTAAATCTGGGTAATGATGAGTTTTCCATGATAGATCTGGGATTCACCTTCACCTTTTACAATTTTGACTATAATCAGGCCTATGTTGGTTCAAACGGGTATATTACTTTTGTAGATGGTGATACTGATTGGACTGATGATGTAAATTCTTTTCTGAATGGACCACCCAAAATTTCTCTCTGGTGGGATGATTATAATACAACAACCGGATCTTCCAGTGATAATATCCAGGTAGATTATTTCAATAATAAAGTAGCTGTCACCTACGATGGCATTGTAGATCACTTTGGCCGTGAGGTGAACATACAGGTAATTATTTACAGAAACGGCAGAATTGAATTTTATTTTCTGGCTACAAATAACGGCAACGGTATTGTTGGAATTACTCCCGGACGCGGAGTTTTTGATCCCGGTGAAATTAATTGGTTCTAGTTCTTCTTTTTTCTTTTTTCCCTGACCGGGTCGAGTTAATCCACTTTCTTTTCTACTTTTTCTCTGTGTAAAAATCCACTAAAACTGTAATATTTATTTTCTTCTGGGGCTGTTTGAAATTCAGCTGGTATTTAAATAATTTCTTTGTTAGACAAATATCATAAAAGCTTCTGCCAGTTTTTTGCAAGAAGCAGGCTCTGCTTTTGCTTTTAATAAATGTTTTTGAACTACAGCCATCTGATATCTTGATTCTATTTAAAAAGAGGTTAATTTTGGACAAAGATAAATTGAATGAAGCTGCTGAATTGATCAGCAAGGCTGAGCACATTACAGCTTTTACAGGAGCGGGCATTTCTGTAGAAAGCGGGATTCCTCCCTTCAGGGGCAAAAATGGTCTCTGGAGTAAATATGATCCAATATTTTTGTCGTTAGATTATTTTTACGAAAATTCTACAGAATCCTGGAAATTGATCAAAGAGATTTTTTATGATTTTTTTGGGCAGGCTTTGCCCAATTATGCTCATAAGGGGTTGGCTGAACTGGAAAAATTCGGCAAACTGGAAGCAGTGATTACCCAGAATATTGATAATCTTCATCAGGAGGCCGGGAGCCTTAATGTTATCGAATTTCATGGAACTTCACGTATTCTTGCCTGTACCCAATGTTCCTTCAAATATCAACACAAAGAAATAAGTCTGGTTAATTTGCCACCCATATGTCCCAGATGTGGCAGTGTTTTAAAACCGAATTTCATTTTTTTTGGCGAAGGAATTCCCCAGCATGCTTATTTGGCTTCCATGTTTGAGGCGGAAAATGCCGATCTGTTTATAATAATTGGAACCACGGGAGAAGTAATGCCCGCCAGTTTAATTCCACAGATTGCCAAGCAGAATGGGGCCAAAATTCTAGAAATCAATACCGAACCTTCAAATTACACTCATGAACTCACTGATGTTTTCCTGCAAGGCAAGGCATCGATGATAATGAAACAGTTGGTTTCACTTCTTGACAGGGATTGAGGATTGACCGGGTCGAGTTTCTTTCTCAACTCTAGTTTTTCCTAAACTCTGTGTAAAATTCCACTATAATGGTAAATATTGAGGGCTGGAAGTTTGGTTTAAACTATCAGCTTGACAAAGACCCTTAGTATTATAAATAATAGAAAAACGGTTTCTATTTTAAAATCAGTAATAACATAGAGCAACAACTGCAACTGCTGAACAAAAGCTGTAACCAGGTTTTGTTGGTTTTGTTTTTAGTAAGAACGTTCTCGTGTTACCAAACGAATATTTTAATCCCAGATACCGCAGGTAGTTTTATTCATAATTCTGAATTGTTTCAGGTTATAATCAGGTTTATAAGTGATTAGCTCTTGAAAAATCGAAGATGTGAAAAATTATATTAAAGAATTGCACAATAGTATCAATGTTTTATTGAAACCATACATTAACTTATGAAAGGATTATTACAATGCGTAACAAGTTTATTTGGATACTTCTAACAGGTTTGATTCTGGCTTTTGCTGGCTGCGATGACGACAGTGGAAATAACACCAACAACATCAACAATAACAACCAACAATGTGAAAATGGCGTTATCGAAGGTGACGAAGTTTGCGATGGCACCAACCTCGATAGCAATGACTGCACAACCATCGGTTTAGGTTTTACCGGCGGTACTCTTGCCTGTGACGGCTGTGACTGGGATACTTCATCCTGTATCGGTAGCGCCACCTGCGGTGACGGAGTCATAGAAGGCAACGAAGTATGTGATGGCACCAACCTCGATAGCAATGACTGTACAACCATAGGTGAAGGTTTCACCGACGGTATTCTTGCCTGTGATGGCTGTGAATGGGATACCTCATCCTGTACCGGTAGTGCCATCTGCGGTGACGGAGTCATAGAAAGCGACGAAGTATGTGATGGCACCAACCTCGATAGCAATGACTGCACAACCA
>JAQICJ010000250.1 GCA_027858615.1 Deltaproteobacteria bacterium | reverse complement strand
ATAATTGTCTGGTGGTTCCAGCCACCAGCAAAGCCCAGCGGGTCCTGGGATTTATTTTAAGGGCTTCTTCAGCCTGCTTCAAAGCAAGGCTGTCCTGTCCCAATGCATGATAGACCAAGGAAAGCAAAGCCTTGGTGGAAGCATCCTCAGGGGTGATGTTCAAAGAAGTTTTTAATAATTTGGTCGCCTTTTTGTATTTGGATCTGCCCATAGCCTGCATGGCTTTTTTGATACAAATCTTGCAGCCTGCTTCCACCGGATTGTGATGTTTCTTGTCTTTTACTGCAACCTTGATCAGAGCATTATCTGTAGGCTTGGATTTTTCCTTGTCTTCAGATTCACTTTTTTTTAATTCATTATGTAGTTTTTCTTTTTGTTGTTTTGCGGCAGCAACTTTTTGAGCCCTGATCCGGGCATTTTTTTGTGCTATATTTCTCTTTTCTTTTTCTTTGGTTTTCTGATCTTTGGTTTTCTGGGAGTTTTCTGGCTTGTTCATGGTTCCTGCCTGCTGTTTGTTATCAGCAGTTGCAGATTTGCCAGGTTTAAAATCAATTTCTTCTTCCTGGTAGTTTTTGTAAAAAAGGTAGGAAAGTAAAGCTACCCCCACCAAAATAATAACAACTATTGAAAAATTGCGATTTCTGCGGGAAGAAATGGGAGTAAAATCCAGGTCAACAGGGGCTGCTGCTTTTGGTTCAAAGTCGGTTTCATCTTTTTGTTCCATCTCTTCCAAAGAAGCCTCGGCTTCACTGGAAATATCCGGCTCTTCCTCCCCTGAAAAGGAATCATCTTTCTGAGCCTCCAGTTTTCTGGTTTCCCTCAAATTGACGTTTACCAGAGAATCTATCTCGTTTCCCAAAGTCGCTTCGTCGGATTTGTTTTTTAGTTCCTTTTTTTCATTGGAATCTGTCTTCTCCTGTTTTGGTTCAGTTTCACCAACACTTTCAGTATCAGGTACAGAGTCTTCTTCTATTGATGCTTCATAGGCTTCGGTTTCAATTTCTCGTGGAGATTCGCTTCCTTGTCCTTCCATTACCGTAGTTTTTCGAGAGTACAAATCTTCATTATTTTGCGGAAATTCCGGATTAGCACTATAAACCTCGGTTTTTCTATTAGACTTGCCTTGAGCCTCCCAGGAACTTGTATCCCTTAAATTGACAACTTCGTGGGAGGATGATTCTTTCAACTGACGATGAAAATTGACCGGTATCCGACCATCGTAAATCTGATTGGCCATCAAACCTCCAATATAGGAAGCAACATTGGCATCATGAGAAGATAGTTGAAAAAAAGCTTTTTGAGCCCAGATCTGACGAATGGAAACAGGAATTTCGTCTTTTTTGATCATATCCTTCAACATCTGATAATCACCGGTATCTGTAACAATAACAATGGAGTGAAAATTACGTGCTGCAAAGCGAATCAGGGACTCAATTTCAAAATCGAGATTGGAAAAAGACTTACCTTTTTTCCCAGACTTTAGTTTTTTAAGATTCACAATGACAAGTTCCAGATCCTGATTTTGAAACCCGGTGGTTTTTTGTTGGAGATTTTCAACCAGAACAGGAGCGAACCCGGTATCGGTAACATCGGTGGTTTTACATTTGGCTATTTTGAGATAATCCTGATTATCCCCTGTTGCCAAAACCTCAATGTCGTACTGGTTGAGAAATTCAACCAGTTCTTTGATACTATCATAATCCTGAACACTGATAATTGCTCTTTTGATAACTGACATTTCACCTTAACCTGTCTGAAGAGTTAGTTTATTCAAACCCCGTTCCCTCAGGAAGAGTTTAATTTTAATCAACTTTAATATAAACCCTTACCAACTATTTTAAAACAAATTTTTTTTTAAAACAATGTATTTAGTTCCCGTCCCAAAAAGGAAGGTCATCGTCTGAACACGGAATTTGAATTGATCTGCTTTGTCGTAACTTCTTGTAATAGTATCAACTATGTCTGCGAAGTTACTCCGCACATCTCAATCCAACTTCTTACTCAGTCAATAACCCCCATTCTGGGGACGGGAACTTGTTCCCATCCTAAAAAGGAAGGTCATCGTCTGAACACGGAATTTGAATTGATCTGCTTTGTCGTAACTTCTTGTAATAGTATCAACTATGTCTGCGAAGTTACTCCGCACATCTCAATCC
>JAQICJ010000234.1 GCA_027858615.1 Deltaproteobacteria bacterium | reverse complement strand
TTACAATAACCTATTGTGATAAACAGTTTTCGTTTCAAACAGGATTTTGTTATCTGTTGATTGAATTTGAATTGATTCAGTTTTGTTGTAACTTTTGCTAATAGCATCAATTTGTTGAGTATTTACATAATTGCTTCACACAGATAAATCCAACTTCTATCTCAGTTAATAAACTCTCTTTTGAAACGCAAACTTACTAACAAACCATTTTTTGTCTGGTTTCTTTTCAATAATTGAAATCAGATATCAAGTGAAAGGAGTTACAAATGAATTTCAAGAGTTTAGTTTATTTTATCACTTTTCTTTTTGTTGTTTCCTGTTCAGGGAAAAAAGAAGAAGAGTCCAAGGAAGAAAGTTCCAAGCAACATAAAAAAGGTCGCCGAAAGGGTCACAAAAAAGATGCACCAAAAGAAGTATCCAAAGATGCACCAAAAGATGTACCCAAAGATGCACCAAAAGACGATTCAGTAGCTTCCAAGACCCAAAATACAGCCAATGAAGTTGTCGAAGCTGTTGTAACCGAAATTGAAGGTGAAGTTGAATACAGCGAAGGAAATTCCGACGAATTTGCCGCTCTCAAAAAAGACATGGAGCTTTATGCAGAGGACAGTATTCGCGTCAAAAAAGGTATGGCTCGCATCAGATTGTGGGATGATTCCACTGTAGTAGTATCAGAAAATTCAGAAGTTATCCTTAATGGGACTTCTGATTTGGTCAACGGGTCTCCCTCTATAACTATTGTCTATGGTAACGCCAATCTGTTGATTGAACCCCGTTCTGAAGGACAGGATCTTTTCAAAGTCTATTCTCCATCAGCCATTCTCAGTGTTCTGGGAACTGAATTTGAAGTTGGAGTAGCAGACAGTGGCAAAGTTAAAGTTGGTGTAGAAGACGGAACTGTTTCTGTATCTGATCCTTCCGGCAACAAATCCCTCAACATTGTTAAAGGTAAGCAGACAGTCATCGATCTTAACGGTAAAATTCAAAAACCAAGCTCCTTTGATCCCGAAAAAAATTCTCTGGCCAAATGGCAGGTGCAGCAGTTGGCCGAAGCTCAGAAAAAAGCTTCAGAAATTATCAAAGTTACCTCCAAGAGACTCGAAGAGTTGAAAGCACAGATGGATAAATACAAAGAAGCTGTTGCCAAACTCGAAAAGAAATCAAAAGAATTATCCGAAAAAGCTCAAGAACTTGAAAAAGCCAATAAACCCGTAGAATATCAAAAACATCAAGACGAGCTTTCCAATATAATGGAAGATTCTTCCGAAGCAGTAGGAGTTGAAGAAAAACTCAACGCACTGGTTACTGCTAATACCTATTTGTATAAAAGGACGAACGGCTTAATTGAAGCTGGTGTTATTAAACCCAGCAAGAGAGACATGAAGGTTATTTCCACCGTCAGAACCAAAACTCATCGTTGGCTTCCTGCTTTTTATGATAAATCCCTCAGTCGCAGACAACGATGGCACCGTCGACGTCGTCGCTGGAAAAAACGTTACCTGCGCCATCATCCTAAGGGACGTTACTATGCTTCTCAAACCGGAGCTAAAATTCCTGCATTTTACAAAAGAATAAAAGCAAAGAAAGCTAGTCGCCGTAATCGTCGTGTTCGTCGTCATAAAAACAAATATCTCAAAGGTATAAAATATAGAAATCGCCGTCACTTGAAATACAAAGGAAAAAGAAGAACCGTTCGTCGTCGCCGACGTCGCAACTGGAACAAAAACAGAAAATTCAAAACCCATCGTAAAAATTATAAAAAACGTATGGATAGATTGAAAAAACGCCTGCGTCGTCATCGTCGTCAAGATAAGCGAAAATTTGTGCATGTACCTCGTTTCAAAAACAAACACAGACGTGGCCGTCGTCGTGGCATGAAACCTGGAGATCGCCGTGGCCGTCGTCGTGGCATGAAATCTGGAGATCGCCGTGACCGTCGTCGTGGCATGAAATCTGGAGACCGCCGTGACCGTCGTCGTGGCATGAAATCCGGAGACCGCCGTGACCGTCGTGGTATGAAACGTGGAGACCGCCGTGACCGTAAAGGCATGGATAGAAGAAAAAAACGCAACAGAGGACGTTTGAAACCTGATTCAGTAATCAACAAAAATAAACTCAAAGGCAGACGAAACAGGAAAAAGGGCAAGGCTAAGGTTCGCAGAAGAAGACGCAATAGAAAAAAAGTCCCAATGCGCAAAAAACGTCGTGTCAGAAAGCGTCGTGTTCGCCGCAACAGAAAAAAAGATGAGTAATTCCTGAAATTATTCACAAACTGCCTACCTCTCTCTTCCTTTTCCTTCAATATAAAAAACTAACTGACACTTCTTTTATTGGGATAATAAGTTGTTATTTTCAACCAGATGTTGTAATTTATGTTGTAAATTTTCCCATTTTTATTTTAACTGATGCAGTTCAATAAACATCCTCGGTTTTATACCAGAATACAATCTACTGGAGCAACATAAGTGCTTCATTAGTATGTCTATATTTACTTCCCTCTAAGGATTATTTATGAAAACGGATAAAAAGAAAATTCTTTTAATTGAAGATTCTCCAGCTTTACTTGCCGGTCTTCTTTCCAATCTCCAGTATGAGGGTTATTGGGTGACAGCAGCACCTCAAGGAAAACTTGGCTTGAAACAACTGGATGAATCCCGTTTTGATCTTATAATCCTGGATTTAATGCTGCCTGATATTGATGGTTTTGATCTTCTGGAAAAAATAAGGAAAAAAGGGGATTATACTCCAGTGCTCATTTTGTCAGCCAGAGACGGTGTTGATAATAAAGTAAAAGGACTGCAAACCGGAGCTGATGATTATTTGACCAAACCTTTTGAATTGGAGGAATTGCTGGCTCGGGTAGCAGCAATTATCAGAAGAAAGCATGGTCTCACCAAATCGGTTAAATTTGGCGACGTCAAAGTTCATCTCGAAGAACGCAAGGTCACCAGAGAAGGGGAACCTGTCCATCTGACCCCCCGTGAATTCAATTTGCTCCAATGGTTTATCAACAATCCCAATCGTGTTTTTTCCCGCAGAGAGCTTATTGAAAATATATGGAAAGATCAGCCTGAAGCTACCAGGCGTACAGTAGATAATTTTGTAATGTCACTGAGAAAAAAACTGGATAGAAGTGGAAAACACAAGTTTTTTATCACAGTTCGCGGCCATGGCTACAGATTTGATCTTTAAGCAAGTTTTTTGTTGGTGGGAATATTTGGCAGAAATTATTCTATCTGGGCGTTGGCCATGCTGTGTACCTTGAGAGTAAGAGCTCCGGATGGTACCGGGTCTCCTCCCTGAAAAATAACGGAGCCGGCCACAAAGAAATAAAAAGGAATATCTGGATGGGAAACATATTCGGTAAGAATTTGTTTTCCTTCTGAAGCAAGATTTATATCGTAAAGACCTGTATCTCCGGCATTTATGGTGTTAAGATCGCCTATCAGTTCAGCATCTTCGTGTAATTCATAGTTTTCGTTATACAAAGCAGTAACATTCTGGGGTGCGATATAAATTTTGAGGGGGGGGATTGAAAAATTCAAGGTGTTGGTGAAAATATCCATCTGGATATACTCGAAAGATACAGATACATGATCTTTGCTGGTTACAACGGCGAATTCTTCAACTTCTTCCTTGAGAAGAATTTTTTCACTTTGGAGAGAATATTCTAATTGAACGCTGCAAGTATTGTCGGAATCACAGAAGAATCCTTCTCCGCCGGCATCAATACATTCTTGTTCGAGGTCACAATCAACTATGGGCATGGTTTGAGTGTTTACATCAAGATTGAATTGGTCTGAATCTACAGTGAATTCTTTTTCAGGAAGAATAAAATTGAAACTGGTAACGTCTGAATCGATAAAATTACAGGAAGAGACGAAAAAAATTGATAAGAATAAATTTAATGCAAGTTTTGTATTCATGGTTATACCTTTTAAATTAGATTAGTCACAAAATAAAGTATCGGTCGAAACTTCCGATAGAATAAGTTTACCATTAAAATCCAAAATATTAAGATTTTAAAAAATAAAACTAGTTCCCATATCAGAATGGGGGTTATTGACTGAGTAAGAAGTTGGATTGAGTTGTGCCCAGTAACTTTGCCGACAAGTTGATACTATTTCAAGAAATAACGACAAAGCAGATTAATTCAACTTCCGTTCTCAGATGGTGACTTTCCTCTTAGAGATGGGAACTTACTAGTTGAATCTGTCAATTTCAATACTTTTTGTAAAGGAAGATTAATGAGAGCAAACAAAATAATTAAACAAGTCAACGGATATGAAGTCTATCAGGCTTCACCTCTGCCGCTGGGAACAGTTGTTGAAAGTTCAGGGGTAAGGTTTTCACTTTTTTCGCGGAGAGCCCGTAAAATCGCCATTTGCATTTTCGAAAAAGCCGATGATCTGGAACC
>JAQICJ010000200.1 GCA_027858615.1 Deltaproteobacteria bacterium | reverse complement strand
ATTCTGGCTTTAATTATGTCCATTGTTGTTGTGCTTCTTTCTCAGTTCCTGCAAAAAAAAGAGGAACAGATTATCAACGAACAGTCGGAATATTGTTTGAAAAATCTGATTGTCCGGCTCTACAATCCAGAGGATTAAAAGATTATGAGGCGTAGAAAAAACAAAGAAATAATGGTTTTCAGCATTTCTTTTCTGGATGTTATTGCCTCGGCTCTGGGAGCTATATTGATTTTGTTTATAATTCAATACAACAAAACCATTGACGCCAAAGTGGAGGTTGAAGAATCGGAGCAGCGTCACAACCAGTGTGCCCAGGTTTTGGAGTGGATGTATATCAACGATAATACCAGCACGATCAAGGATCAGGTGGTTATCTCCAAGAATTTTAAAAATAAAAAACACAATTCCCTGATTATATCTCCGGTTGACACCAATGAAGCCAAAGAAACCGAAAATAATATCTACAAAAAGAAAAACATGATTCAGCAGGTTGAACCTCGCAAAGTTGTTGACAAAAAGGAGAAAAAGGGAAGCAAGAAATCCCAAAAAACACAGAAAGCCAGCAGGAAAAACAAAACTTCGGCGGTAATAGTCAGGGAAAAACCCGATGAAGATACTGAAGACCGGGCAAATGAACAAAAATCAACTGACAAAGATTTAAAAGTTGATCTGGATACTGAAGAAGATAAACAAAAATCATCATCTCCTGCTTTTCCTGATGCAAAAGATAAAAAGCAGGTGGATGCAGGTAAGGTTGAAAGTAAAAGCCGAAAACCCGGGAAAACGGAAAAAAGCCGACAGCAACTTGCCAAGCATAAGGCTAAGGACAAAAAGCCACAAACAGAAGAGCAGAAAAAAAAGGCCAAACCAAAAAAACCACCAAAACCGAAAACAGGGTATAAAGCTCTAGCTACCTGTACAACGGAGAAGGCAAGTGTCCAAGTTGCTTTTTATGATCATGATGAACCTGATGGTGATACAATTATGGTTTCTTTCAATGGACGCCATGGAACAAAACTCCGGCTGGAAAAACGCCCGACGAAATATTTCAAGTTCAACCTGCGTCAGGGAAAATACAATATAATCAGTATCAAAAATATCTCCAACGGTTTTTACCCCATCAATACCGCCAATGTCTATGTAAGTGGTTGCGGCAGAGCCAAGTGGAAGATTAAAAAGGTGGGAGTAACCAGAGTGATATATATTTACAGGAAATAGGAGTCAATATGTTGACAACTTCAGGTATTGGATTTGTTGTTTTGTTGGTTATAAATTCTTTTCCAGCAGAAAATAAAGAAAAGACAAAGGAAACAGAAAAGCAGGAAACAGTAGAAGTAAAATCGGTCGAAGGTTTTCAAAAGGATGGTTTTTTCAAGGAGCAGGATGCCAAAAAAGTAAAATTGCTTTCCGATGACAGGGGAAAGGGAGAAGTTGTTCCCAGGAAAAAACTAGAATTTTCCACTGGGATGGCTGCAGCCGAAGATATTGAATCTACCCCGGGCTTGAATTTGAATCTGGGGTTTTTTTACATGTTTGCCAGAGATTATTGGGCCGGAATAAGTTCCGGTTACAGCCTTGCACCTGCCGGTGACGATACTCTCATCCAACAATTGGATTTCAATGGTGAGTTCAGACGCTATTTCATGGCGCACAGCAATGCCAATCGTTTTGTCATGGGACACCTGCTGTTGCAATTGGGGTATTCCAAATTGTTTTCAGGAGGAAACAACAGCTTGAGCAGTTCGGGGCTGAACACCGGTATTGGAGTTGGCTTCACCGTTTCCCTGAGTGTCAACTGGTATCTGGGATTGCGTTTTGTTTATAACTTTCCAATTTGGGGAGAAGTTTGCCGGCAAGATGGTGCTCTACCCGAAGCGTGTTTTGCTGCCGGGGAAAATAATTTTTATCTGTCCTGGCTCAAAGTAAAGGCTATTTTAAGTTACAGTTTCTGATTATGATTGTCGTTTTCCCCATTTTTTAGATGTTTGTTGGAGTTTAATTTTCTAAATGGCTTTTTGCTGAAATTTGTTCTGGAGTCAGATTCCAGGGCAAAAGTGCTTCATGGTCTTCCAGGGTTTTTGCTCCATATTTATTACTATTTTTACAGGATTTGTAGATTCTTGTTTTAGTATCACTTTCTCAAGTGAACTAACCAATCCTTTGGGAAGTTTAACTATTTTTGGAAAATCTTGTTCTGAAAAATATTTGTTTTTTCTAAGGCAGGATTTTTTTTCAAAATATCTGTGTTTCATAATTTCATCCTTTCCAAGATAAAATTAGTCACTTTCCAACCAATTTAAACCACGTATTTCCCTTTGACGCTTACGAAATAAATTTTGTGTAAAAAGTTATCTGCAAGGGGGATTTTTTCGAGCAGGTTTGAATTAGAGTTTATGTAGCTTTCTGGCTTTTTTTATGATTTTTTTAGTGGAAGAGTTGGGGGTGGGAGTTTTTTTAAAAGAAATGTAGGGAGAACTGTTCCAGGATGTAATCAGATCGGAACAGCAGACAGCTGTGGAATTGAGATGGTATCCTCCTTCAAGAACGCCCATTATTTTGCCTTTGCAAAGTTCTTCAGCCAGTTGTCTCAATTTGGCAAAAACCAGTTGAAAACCCTCTCTGGTTAGTTGCATATTGCCCAGAGGATCTCGTTTGTGGGCATCAAATCCAGCAGCCACAAGGATTATTTCCGGTTGGTAGCGAAAAAGTGCTGGTTTGAATATTTGTTCGATTACAGCAAGAAACTCATTGATGCCGGCAAGGGGGGCCAGGGGAAGATTGAGGTTGTAGCCTTTTCCTTCTCCTTCTCCGGTTTCGTGAAGAAAGCCGGTGCCGGGGTAGGTGTTTTCTTGATGAATTGAAAGATAAAAAACATCAGAGCGGTTGTAGAAAGCATCTTGAATGCCGTTGCCGTGATGAAAATCAATGTCGATTATGGCAACCCTGGAGGCTCCGTTTTTGCAGAGATTTGCTGCGGCAAGAGCCAGATTGTTATAGATACAAAACCCCATGGCTCCATTGGGCCTGGCATGATGACCCGGAGGTCTGGTGACAGCGAATCCCCTTTTGATGTTATTATTGTTCTGATAGATTTTTGTGGTCAGATCAATTATTGAACCTGCTGCAACAGCTGCAACTTCTCCGGTTTTTTTACCAAAATAAGTTTGGGGATCGAGGTATCCGAAAGTATTTTTAAATTCTCTTTCGATTTTTGTCAGATATTTGGGGAAATGAACCAGAAGTAGTTCTTCTCTGGTAATCTGGCGCAGAGGAGCTCTTTGTAATTGATGAAAAACATTTGTTTTAAGAAGCTCGTTAACAATGGACAGGACTCTTCCCGGGCATTCAGGATGCATGAGATTAGGGCCGATGTGCTGTTGAAAAAGATCGTCAATTATAATTTGAAAAGTCATAATAATCTGTTGTTTCCCATTTCAAATTTGAAGATAAACA
This sequence comes from Deltaproteobacteria bacterium, assembly GCA_027858615.1. Lineage (GTDB taxonomy): Bacteria > Myxococcota_A > Polyangia > HGW-17 > HGW-17 > JAQICJ01. The sequence goes on along the minus strand of JAQICJ010000200.1, from coordinate 1,507 downwards.
TGGACAAGAACTAATTAAGTTAAAATTTGAACGACTATCAGATGTTTTGACTGTGTCGTTTCAATAGTATTGCCAATTCATAAAAATTTCGTTTTTTGGCTTCGGCAGATGGAGTTCTGCCCTGTTTATTGGTTAGTTCCGAGTTGGCTCCCAGAGCAAGGAGGATTTTGGTTGCTTGGGTTGCTCCTGCAAATGCAGCCCAATGCAAAGGGGTATCACCTTCACGGTTTTGACTGTCAGTGCGGGCTCCCTTTGAAATGAGCAACTTGATGATTTTTGTGTGATTCTGGCGGGCAGCACGATGTAGAGGTGTTTTTACCGTGCCGGCCCGACTGTTGATATGAGCTCCATTTTTAAGGAGATATTTTACTATTTCATACTGACCTTCCCAGGCGGCACGATGCAGTGGTGTTTCTCCATATTGATTCCGGTTGTTTACATCGACACCCGAAGCGAGTAGTAGTTTGACCTGATTGAGGTTTTGCCCAGGGCTGCATTTTTATTTAAAGGATGGCTTTTGTACTTTTCAGAAGTCATATTTTTTCCTTAATGAAAAAAAAATCAAAAATATCATACCATGAATAAAAGCGGTGATATATTAAAATTCCTCTTAAAAATTGAGAAGGGAAAATTTATGAAATACAGTAAAAAAAAAATAGCTGTTATGGGTTTGGTGTTCCTTAATTTTGTCATAGGCGGGTTAATTTATTTGAAAACCCGGGAAATTAACAGAAATAAAAGTAAATTGCTTCCTCTCCCCCCTGGTCCGCCTTTGAGATTGTCCATGCAGATAAAGAAGCGCAAAAAACAGTTGGAAGAGAAATTTGGCGAAGATTTCTCCTATTATCTTTCACCACCATTTATAATAACAGGTGATATCAGATATGAAGAACTGAAATATTTGGCTGAAAATTATGTATTGAAACCGGCTCAGATTATGTGGCGGAATTATTTCAGCAGCAAACCGGACAGGGTGCTTACAATTATTTTATTATATGGTCAGAAAAGTTACAGAAAGTGGTCCAAGTCCCTGTTTGGTCATGAAAATGTGGCCTATTTTGGATATCATACCAGAGGAAACAATACCTTGATTATGGATATTACCACAGGAAGTGGCACTTTGATTCATGAACTCACCCATGCTCTGATTATTTTTGATTTCCCGGAGGTTTCCGATTGGTTTAACGAAGGTTTGGCAAGTCTCCATGAAGCATGCACAGTGGAAATGAATACGCTCAAAGCAATGGTCAACTGGAGATTGCCTCTGTTGCAGAAATCGATCAGAAAGAAAAAACTTCGACCTCTAAAGGACCTTATGACCAAAGATGATTTTTACAAGAACATGAAGTCCCGTAATTATGCCCAGGCTCGTTATTTCATAATGTTCATTCAGAAGCAGGGATATCTGAAAAAAATATACCATGAACTTGTGGAAAATTGGCAGAGAAACTCTGAGAAAAGGTTGTCAGATGATAAAGTTGTTGAGAAATGTTTTGGGAAATCGCTG
>JAQICJ010000195.1 GCA_027858615.1 Deltaproteobacteria bacterium | reverse complement strand
AAAAGTTGTTTTTTTGTGGATTGCAGAGAGATTGGAAAATTACAGACAGATGTGGAGAGAAGAAATGGGAAGATCCCTAACCCGGATCGGGAGTTTTTTAGAAAAGTCGTTTTTTCAGGAGGATTGCTGCGGGGAAAAGAATAACCAGGATAATAGGTAAAGATGTTGTGTTAGTTGAAGAACATCCATAATCAACATATTCAACCTCACCATTATTATTGTCGCAACCATATTCGTCACAATTATCTGGGTCATTGTAACCAGAGTTGTAATAGATGGAAATATTATTCAGCAATTGGCTCATCAGGAGAAGATCAGCTTCTATGTCATCATCTTGAAGATCCTGGTTTTTGGTATCTGCATGTTCTATGGTAGCTGACAAAACCTCGTATGATTCTTTGTAATTACCATATTCAAACTCTTGCAGAGATTTTTTTACTCCAAGATAGATATTTAGCATCAGAAAACTTTTTTTCATTTCTTCTTCTGAATAATAGTTGTCCACAGGAACTACGCCGTCTCCGGCCAATTGGTCCACTGAAACTTCCTGGTGAACTTCCTTGTCATTTATAGGATCATAATAATCAAAATTAATAAAAATATTGCTTAGATCTCTGAAGTCATTTTGAGAAATAAGCTTAATAAATAGAGCACTACCACCGCCGCGTCTAGAATGGGGGTCTTCTACGTTATTGGTGGTTCTGGAAACAATATACATATCTGAAAAATCACAAAATCCACCGTTACCTTCTTGAATCCAATCGGGAAAACCAACAGCATCTCCAACATAGAATTCTGAAGTTGCATTTACAGATATACTGACATCCTGAGCTATAGGAGCTGAGAAAAAATCCAATTCTTCGACAAAAATATCCGAAAGTGCACTGGGATCTTCAATGAAGTAGAAGTTTCCACCAGACATAGCCAGTTCTTTCATGAGTTCATAATTTATATCATAACCAACGCCAATACTGGTCAATTGAACATCGGAAGAAGCATTATTGGAAGCGACAGCAATAATATCTTCAATATTTGTGTTGCCAGCTGTAGGTTCTCCATCTGACACAAAAACAATTCTTGCATATCTGCTTTGATCTTCTCTTTGAGCAATCTTACTAAAGGCATTATCAAGAGCACTGTGAATATTGGTTCCACCTGAGGGCATCAAGCTTGAAATTACACCGCGCAATTCGTCTTTTTCTGCTGTACTTGTGAGATAACTGAGAGCCCAAGGGTAAAAAACATTTGAGTTATAGGTAATCAGGGAAATTCTATCTTCTTCTCTGATATTATCTATCATATATAACAGACCTTGTTTGGCAAACTCCAGTTTCTGTTCATAAATCATCGATCCTGAAACATCCAACACAACATAAAAATCTGTAGGTGGTCTTTCGTAATTTTCCGGGTCAACATATGATTTGATAACTATCTGAAGAACATTCATGTAATCATCGTTTATAACCGAAATTCCGTGTCCAAGCATTCCGTTCAGGCATAGATTTTCACCACAGGAACCAAAGGGATAATCAATATAGTGTTCAGAGAAGAAACCATTCTCATCAAACATGGAGGAAGGCAGGATCTCTCCATTTTCGACTTTTTGTCTAAAAACACCTATATCCTGTACTCCCCCAATATTTACATTGGAACCGTTGTTGGTGTTGTTGGCGTTGTTGGTGTTGTTCACGTTATTCATATTGTTCCAATTATTTGAATTATTGGAATCGTAGCCAGCGCTGCTGTCATCGGAACAACTGACAAAAATCAGAGATAAGCTTAAAATAAGGATTGAAAAAATTTTATATTTCATGGTTTCCTCCACAAAAAAGTTACTGTTCAAAACAGATAGTTCCCAAACTGATAAGGGAACCAAGCGATAAGATATGAGCGCATAATTTATGCCAACAACAACATTAATATCTACTAAAACACAAAACTGCTAATACCTTTAAAATATTCTGGAATTTATTTTCTTTAAAAAATATAACAGAAATATTCGGTTCTGTTTCTTATTATAATATAAAAATAAGGAATAACAACCTGACATTTATGTCGTGTTCTTTACCTTTGCCAAATTAAAAACCCTTGTGAAAAAACATGCCGTAAATCGATCAACTCTGAGGGTTATTCTTGTGAAAAAAAGAAGGAATAATTGACTATGGGAAATAAATCGTTAAATTGGCTTAAGAATGAAAGGTAGTTTAATTCTTCTTTCCTTATGTTGTTCCCTTCACATTTTTTAACTATCTTCCGGTTATCTGTTGACGGCAAAAAAAACTGTGATATTAAACTTATTATGAGTGTATTAATTGTCGAAAATACATTTGTTTTTTACTAACATACCAATAATACAAGTACTTCTCAATTTCTGTCCCATGGAAGCTTTGTATGCAAGTTCCTGTTTCATAAGGGTTTAGGTTCTTGATCTTTTGAATTTAAATTGCAGCAACAGAAAATTAACAGAAATTATCCCAAATAAATCGTGGTGAACTAATGAATTTAGATGACATAAAATGCTCTTTTTGTGGAAAATCCAGAAAAGATGTAAGCAAATTAATCAGCGGCCCGAAAGTATATATCTGCAACGAGTGTGTAACCGTCTGCAACAATTTGCTGCTGAAAGAAGATTTCAACAAATCAATTTCAAAATATAAACCCATTACTATCTACAATGAACTTGAAAAATATGTAATTGGTCAGAACCAGGCAAAAAAATACCTTTCTGTAGCAATTTACAATCATTACAAACGATTGGATTCTCAAAAAAACGGAGCCTCCAAGAACATAGAACTCACCAAAGGAAATATCCTTTTAATTGGTCCTACCGGTACCGGAAAAACTCTGCTGGTGGAAACTCTGGCTCAAAAGCTTGATGTGCCTTTGGCTATTGGTGATGCAACTACTCTTACTGAAGCGGGTTATGTAGGTGAAGACGTTGAATCATTAATCAAAAACCTGTATCAATCAACTGACGGTGATATTGAAAAAACCGGCCGGGGTATAATTTTCATAGATGAAATAGACAAATTGGCCAAGCGTGGATCCAGTTCCAACAATGGCAGAGATGTCTCCGGTGAAGGTGTTCAACAAGCTCTCCTGAAATTGCTTGAAGGTAAAACCATTACTTTTTCCCCCAACAACTCCAAATTACGCAAAAGCAAAAATATCAAGGTAGATACAACCAATATCCTGTTCATTCTGTCAGGTTCTTTCAATTCAATAGAAGAGATCGTCAAAAGAAGGATCGGCAACAAAGGAATGGGGTTTGGAGCTACAGTAAAACATGAAGAAGAAGATAAAAATCTACTTCGCTCCAAAATCCAGAATCAGGATCTGTTTAAATATGGAATGATTCCTGAATTTATGGGCAGAGTTCCCATAATTGTTACTGTGGATGATCTCACTGTTGATAATCTCGAAGAAATTTTGTGGAAGCCCAAAAATTCATTGATAGCCCAATACAAAAAAATGTTTTCCCTTGAAAATATCGAACTTGTATTTGCTAAAGATTCTCTGCGGGAAATTGCCGAAGAATCATACAAACGAAAAATGGGAGCCCGTGGTCTTAAAGCAATCATGGAAGATATCATGCTCGACATCATGTATGAGATCCCTTCCATGGAAAAAGTCCACAAATGTATAGTCGATAAAATGGTCGTAAAACAAAGAACCATGCCTCATATTGAGTATAAAGCAAAAGTTTCCTGACAACTATCCCTTCCGATCCAACAATTCATCCTTATTTTTACTTCATCCTGCAGAAACTTCCGGTTCTATTTACACTACTATCTTAAACTTGAAAGTTCGCTCAAAAAAATGTATCCTCAAAGATGAAGTATTTATTGAATATTTAAATTGAACTATAATTACATAATTATTATAAAATCTGGAAATTCCATTCCAAAAGCAGTTGTTCACTGTTTTTGATTTTTACCACCAATATTGGTATGTTTGAAAGAGCTGGTACTCGTCTTTCAACTGAAAAGGAAATCCTGCCATATGAAAACTTTGAGATTTTACTTTTTTACCACAATTCTTCTTTTTTCCATCTTTTCCTGCAGCAAAAAAGAAAAAAGTATCGAACAACTTCAGGAAGAAAAAAACAAAGAAGAGATCTATAGAATAGCAAAAAAATCGAATACTTCTGTCAAAACAACTATTAAAGCGGTGCTGGCATTGATAAATCTTGATCGAGTTTCCAGAGCGGCTTCAATTATATCCAACCTGAATACAACCGATGAAAAAAAAGCAAACAAAGTTGTAAAAAAACTATTGCCTCAAATATCTGAATTACTTAAAAGCAAACAAAGAGGTCATCTGGCAAAAGATTTCCTTCTGGGAATTTCCCCCTCTTTGAGCACCGATTTTCAAAAAACAAGCGCCCGTGAAATTGGCCACTGGTATAATCAGGATTTCATCACCAGAGTGAAAAAAGGTGATTTTAAAATCAAAAAAACTCTGGAAATTATCTGGAATCAACTTGACTCCAAAACCAGAAACATATTGGCCAAAAACCATGCAAAATGGGTCATTGCAGATTTTAGAAACCGTAAAGACGAAATCAGGGTAATTTATTTACGCAGTGTCGTAAGAAGTAAAATCCCAACCAGAAAAAATAAAATCTATATTGACTATTTCAATCTTTTCAAAAACCAACTGGTAAACAGCATTATCAAGAACTACAATCCCACCCTGCCTAAATCAGTACAAAATGAACAATTTGAATTGATAAAAAAATATGGTTCACCTGAAGACAAAAAAACTGCAGGCAAAAAGATTCTGACATCTCTATAAAAATCTGGAAGAGGAAATCTGGAATCCATAAGAGCTCTGGGAACATTTAATACCCCGGAAGCCAGCAACTATCTGAAAAAATTCATCAAACCAAATATCAAAGGGGAAGTCCGCAAAGCTGTTCACAATGCTCTGGCTCAACTGACAGCTGATCCTCTTTCCTGCACTTTGCTCTATAAAGATTTCAAACCCCTGTTGATTGCTCTGAAAACAAAGAATTTTGAAAGTGAAAAGATTGTTCAGAGAGCCAATTATACTGTAAAAGGCTTAAGTATCCCCCGTAAATGTAAATTGCCCAAAGAGGATTTCAACCTGGTAAAAAAAGTTTTTACCATGAACCTTGGAGATAATCTTTACAAACTGAGGCAATCAATAATAATTCCTCTATATCGTCTTTTAATCTATTCAGGAGGGGAAGAAGGGCTTGTTTTTCTTCTGGATAACATTTCTCTGCCTATGTCATCAAAAAAACTCAAGGGTATAGTGATGAGTTTTTCTTCCCTCGATCGAAAAAATTTACTGGAAGTCCTTCGCAAAAGAGTAAAATCTGACAAACTCAAGGATCTTCTTCCTGCTATCTGGGGTTTAAGCGTAAATGGGGAAATTACAGATGTTTCTACTCTACAGAAATTTGCTCTGGACAAGAGAAATATCCCAAAATGGAATCAAACTCTGGGAGAGTTTTCAAAAAAGGGCTTGAAAACTCTTGAATCCAATATTAAAAAATAAAACCGAACCAAACAATTAAACTACTCTGGATTCAGAATTGAAACTGGACTTGAAAATATGTTCTTTGGATTTTTGTAAATCAGATAACTGGTTTTTCGTATCATTTTATTTTAATTCCTGTAATATTAAGCCCAATACCAGTTTCAACTCTATAATAAGTAGATAATTTAGACCAAATTTTGTTTTTTCCTGTTTTTATTGGAGGTAACTATAATGGATTCTCGTAAATCTATGAGACATTTCTACTGCAGAGATGCTCTTTGGGAAGCATTTGAACAAATGGCTAACGAATTCACAGTTTCCATTGATTATTTAATCAATGATTCCATGCGACATTATGCCAAAAACAAGGGTTATCTCTCCAAGGAAAAACCAGGGGCTCAAATGTACTCCAACTCTCCTAATCCCCCTACAATAGAGTTTTCCCGTTCCAGAAAAAGCCCTCCGCCTTTGCCTGGCAAAATCAAAAAACACAACAGCGGTTCTTTCAGCGTAGACAATGATATTTTTGGAGATTCCCAACCCGAAACTGTTCCTCTTACCCTCTACATAAAATATAACGGAGAAAAGTATCCAGTTGAAAAAGATCAATTCATTATTGGAAGAGTTTCAAGACTTTGTGATTTAACTCTGAAAGACGCCAATATTTCCAGAAAACACTCGGCAGTTATCAAACGCAACGGCAGTTATTACATCAAAGATCTGGGTTCCACCAATGGAATCGAATTCAATGGTATCAGAATCGATAACAAACGAATAGACGAAGGTGATACCTTTTTCCTCTGCGACCATAAACTAGAATTCACCTTCAAATAATTTTTATCCAGAGCAGTTGCCAAACTGAATATCCCCAAATTAAACCTGAGAACAGAGAATTGCAGTTGGGAAATCCGGCTGTATAGATAAAGCTTATTACTAGATGACAAACAGTTTAAGAACACACCTTTCTCGTTTTATTCAGGTCCCCAATCGCGAAAATTGGGAAAATATTCTGGAAATTTCAAAAAACATCCAGAAAAGTTCTTTGAAGGGACAAGGCTGGATAAACGAACTTGATCTGGAAAAATCATTATCCAAACAGAAATTTCTAGCGGGGAAAGGATTGAGATTACTTGATAATGAGGATATCAAAGAAAAAGAGGCAGCAAAAAAAAAGGTAAGAAAAATTCCCCAAAAGATAAACAGAGGAGATGATTTTTTAAATACAAGTGTTCTGGAAATTTCGGGATGCGGACCAGCTTGCAGACAAAAACTCGAAGAGGTTAATATCCACACACTTTCCGATTTGCTGGGAATATTGCCTTCAACTTACATAGATCTGCGACAGATTACACCAATCTCCGAACTTCAAGAAGGAAAAACAGCTTTGATCAAGGTGGAAATCCGCAGCATCTACCCAAACAGAAACAGAGCTTTTCTCACCGCATCTGATCAAACCAGCAAGGTCAAATTGAACTGGTTCAGAATCTGGCCTGGATTCTTAGGACAATTGAAAAAGGGAAATACTTATTTCTTCTGGGGAAAACCCGGCTTCAATAAAGGACTTTTTAATTTTTCCCATCCCGCTTTCAGTTCCGAACAACCTGACGGATTTGTAGTTCAATATCCAAAAACAGGTAATATAAGTCAGAATAAACTGACAAAGTTGATCAAAAATGCATTGAAATTAGTATTTGATAACCTTGATAAAATTCAAGATCCTCTCCCTGTTCACCTGATTGAAAAATACGGCTTCCCCAGTTGGCATCAAAGCCGCAAAATTATCCATCAACCCAACTCTGATATTTCAATTTCTCAATTGGAAAAATTAGCTGCAGGAGATCATCCGGCCTTTAAGCGAATGGTCTATGAAGAACTTTTTTATCTTCAACTGAGTCTTGGTTTAAAAAGGAATTCCAACCAGAAAGGAATCAGTTGTCGAATTAATCCCGAACATCAAAAACAGATAGTACCTGTTTTTCCCTTTGAGTTAACTCCCGGTCAGAAAAAGGCAACGGCTGAAATCACTCGAGATCTGGCCAAAAGTTCACCAATGTGTCGGCTGCTCCAGGGAGATGTCGGCTCGGGCAAAACAGCTACCGCCTTCGTGGCTGCAGCACAGGTGATGATGACCGGCAGACAGGTTGCTTTCATGGCTCCTACCACCATCTTGGCAAATCAGCATCTGCATAATTTGAAAATATGGTGCGAAAAACTGGGATACAAAATCGAACTTCTCTCTACAGAAGTATCTCCTTCACGTCGTGAAACTATTTTGGCTCTGCTGGAATCCGGACACATAAATCTGCTGGTAGGGACCCATTCCTTAATTCAGGAGAGGGTCAGATTCAATGATCTCGGTCTGGTGATTGTAGATGAACAACATCGCTTCGGGGTTGAGCAAAGAGCTCGCCTCGCTACAAAAAATACCCATGAAATTCCTCATCTTCTGGTCATGACAGCAACTCCCATACCTCGTTCTCTGGCTCTCACTGCTTTTGGAGACTTGGAACAGTCCATTATTCCCGATCTTCCACCAGGAAGAATGGAAGTCAATACCACCATCTGCAAAACCAGGAAGCAAAAAATAAACACCATAAAAAAAATTGACCAACAACTGGCCCAAGGAGAAAAGGCTTTTGTAGTTTCCCCACTCATCGACAAGGGAGATGAACTCAATCGAATAGATATCAAGAAAATTTTCACTTATCTCAAAAAAAATCTCAACAACGGAAAATTGGGGATCCTTCATGGCAAATTATCTTTCAGGGAAAAAAATAAGATAGTGGAAAAATTCAGAAAGGGAGAGATCAATACTGTAATCAGCACAACTGTTATTGAAGTGGGAATTGATATTCCCGATGCTGGAATTATAGTAATTCTGGAGGCTGACCGTTTCGGGATGGCTCAATTGCACCAGTTGAGAGGTCGAGTTGGTCGCAGCTTCAACAAACAAGCCTGGTGCTATCTTTTTCAAGCGGATAATCCAACTTCAGAAGGCAAAAAAAGATTGAAAATAATAGAAAATAACTCAAATGGGTTTAAACTGGCAGAAGAAGATCTTAAAATGCGAGGCCCCGGAGAGATTATTGGAACCAGACAATCCGGTGCCTATGGTTTAAAATATGAAAAGCTGCTCAATCAGGATAAATTTCTCGATTTTTTGATAAATGCCAGAAAAGATGCAAAATATATCTTGCAGAAAGACCCTGAACTCAGTCATAATTATTATCTGAAACAAGAGGTGGAAAAATTTGATCCTGAAAAATTATTTGGTGAGGAAAGCGGTTAACTCGAAATCTTTGCAAATTTAGCCAAACAATCATTAATTTGAGCTCTAATTTCAAAAAGAAAGGTCACCATCTGAGCAGGACATACTAATTATGGAAACAAGATGTCAATAAAAAGAATCGGTAAATATGAAATCCTGGAAGAAGTTGGAAGAGGAGGAATGGCTGTTGTCTATAAAGCCAAAGATACCTCCCTGGGACGTGAAGTCGCCTTGAAACTTCTTCATCCCTACCTCGCTCAGGATGAACAGGCCCGTATTCGACTTGAATCTGAAGCTCGAGCTGTAGCCCGACTCAAACATCCCCTTATTCCAGAAGTTTACGACTACTCCGGTTCAAAATCCGAACAGGCATATATTGTAACAGAATTCATTTCAGGGATTACTCTGGGGCAATTTTTTGAAAAACATAAATTAAAAATGGCGGAATCGGCTCTTCTGATTTTTTACCAAATCACCCTTGCTCTCCAGCATGCCCACGAAAACGGAATTATCCATCGGGATATCAAACCTGATAACATAATGATCACCCATGAAGGCAAAATCAAACTCATGGATTTTGGAATTTCAAGGGTAATAGAAAATCCAGGGATCACTTCCACCGGTCAAATTCTTGGTTCTCCAGCCTATATGTCTCCGGAAATCATCAAAGGAAAACCTGCGGGTAAAAAATCTGATATTTTTTCCCTGGGGATCCTTCTTTACCAGCTTTCTACAGGGGAATCTCCTTTTTACGGCTCCAATACTCACGCCGTCCTGGTAAAAATTGCCGAAGTGGAATATGAGGATCCTGAAGCAAAAAAACCTGATATGGGAGTTCATTGTGCCAATCTCATCAGAAGTTGCCTCTCGCGAGAACCCCAAAATCGTCCAGAAAATGTTGCTCTCCTGTTGTCCAGAATCGAAAAGATTTTGTCCTGGTCAGGAATCGGCAAGGAAGACTTTAATAAATTGAGTTCCAAGTTGCTTCTGGATCCGGAAAACACTGACGAGGAAATAAAACCTGAAATAGTTGAATCCCTTATCAAAATTGCCGAAGAAGAAGGAAAAAAACCTCTGGGGCAACAGATAATTTCCAGACTTTTATATCTTGCTCCCGACGAAGAAGAAGTTAAAAGAATCTGGCTCAGCAGCCATAATTCCCAAACAAAACTCAAAAAACTGCTTCTTAAAACTGTTTCTCTGGCAATTCTTCTGCTGATTATCCTTTTCATCGCCATTTACTTTTTTCGTCTGTCCAATTCCAAAACAAACAGTCAATCTGAAACCGCATTCAAATTGCTTTCTTTCCGAAAAAAACAAAAAAACATCAAAAAAAATAATCAGAACAATTTTCTGCCTCTTTCCACTCAGGACTATTTTGAACCACCGATTTCCAAAATGCAGGATGCAACTCAGATAAAGATCGACCATAACTCAAAAAAAACCAAAAAAGATAAAAATCGGACAAAACACCTGAAAAAATTGATTCATCACCCCAAGATCCGCATCGACAACAAAAAGAAATTAAGAACTTTTCCTTCTGATACAAGGAGCTTTCAACTGCTTCCTTTTCCCCAGGGACAGATTAAACTTTTTCTGGATGGTAAATATTTGGGACAATGGGGACCGCGTCCTCCAGCAATTTCTGAAATAAAACCAGGTCCGGGAGAACACAAAATTACCCTTAAACATCCCCTCTGTTATTCCAAAACTATAAAAATAGACAAAGATATGAATTCCAGAAAAATCAATATACGGCTAAAATGGCGTCCGGCAAGAGTATTGGTGAAAACTTCAAAAAATAATACAGTAGCCATCAAACTTCTTGAAGGAAAAAAAAGAACAATCCCGGGAATGCCAAACAGCACAATTGAAATTGCTTTTCCTCCGCTGTGGAATCGAAGTCAAATCAAAGCCAAAGTTATTCTGGTCAACGAAAAGAATAATACAACCAGGGAAATAAAGATCAATCTCAAAGCAGGTCAACTGGTAAAACAAAAAATCAAATAAAATGGGAACTGGTCAGTTACTATCAGACTCTTCCAATAAAATTGCGGTTAATAGATCATGAGCAGGTCCTTGAAAATTTTCAAGGACTTTCCAGGTTACAATTTCACTGTGTTTTTTTGAAGATTGGTAACCAAATTCTTCATATCCTTCCAGAATGAATTTAAAATAACCAATTTTATCCCGGGGAAGAAAAAACCTGTATTCAACCAGATCTTTACGGGTTTTTATTTGAATATCCATTAGTTTTGCATAACCTTCTTTTTTATTTCCGTAAAACTGTCTTTCCCTCCCAGGAGTGCACCGGCCAGCGGCAACTTTTCCTGAACTTCATTGACTATTTTATCGGCAATTAGTCTAATATCCCATTGAGCGTGAACATCCTGACGCAAACGGGAAAAATGATAAAGTTCCCTGAGATTGACGGTCCAGATTATCCTTCTGCGAAATCCTGACAACAAAGCATAAACAGCCGCCGGAGAAGCAATTTTTTCTGCTGTGCTTTGAGATTTTGCCACCAGAGTATCGGCTTTGTCCATCAGATCTCCAGGAATAGATGCAGGATGGGTAAAACCACCGGTTGGCTGATAGGGGCCGAAGCTCATTCCTGCCAGACGATGTCTTTTCAACTGGGCAAAAGCTGCTCCTGATAAAAAAATCTCCCAGGTAAAACTGAGATGCTCAAACTCATTTGGTAAAGAATCCCAAGCTTTAATATTTTGAAAAAGGTTGCGGTAATGAGTATTTTTTTCAGCATTATTCATGGCAGTAACCGCTTTTTTTGCCGCCTCCAGGGAAATGACCTCTTTACGCATCTTTCTTATGGCTAAAATCAGATCATCACCTTGCTCCGGGAAAGAATGAAGTCTGACAGTTGCCGTGGTTCCGTTTTGATTGGAAATTGTATTTTTCCCTTCAACTCTTTTCCCGGAGGAACCACTTGCAATAACAGCAGGATAAAGACCAAGAGAATATTCACGTTGATTATAAATTGAAGGCTCAACATATCTGATCAGAGAAGGAGTAACCTTTTGTAAAACGTGCAAAAGAGTTGTTCCCAATCTTCTCATTTCAGCCAGAGGGGAAGCAGCAAAAGCCAGAATCATGTGTTCTGCACTCCTGGCATTGACAGTTATCCCTACCTGTCCGGTTGTAGTGAAAGGAAGATAATAACGAGCATCCTCCCCGGGAACCTTCCTGTCCAGAAGTTCAAAATAAAAATCAGAACACTCCTGGTGCAATTGTTCCAACTTCTTTTGCAAAGCTGGAGTCTGCCATTCTTCAGGAATCAGATAATCACTGCCCACTTTGACATATCTTTGGGATTTTTCCGTATAACTTGCCAGTCTGTGTCTCTCTATTTCTTCGAGAGCCAACCGACTCACCCCTTCTACATCAAGATTGAACACAGCATGTTCAGCTATGGAACTGTGACCCATTTCAAAAACAATATTGCGATTGGAGCGCCTTGCTTTTCTAACATTTTCAGCTGCTTTTTTCCGTAATACTTCAACACTGTCAGTACTTCTGCTAATTCTGGCATAAGCCGCACTGATTATTTCGGGGGTCAACTGATCAGAATTGAGACTACTGTCTTTTTCCAAAATAGTTTTTTCTACATTGAAACCTGCAAGGTTAACTCTCATTTTCAGTCCTCCCAACCTGGTTTACCAGGACCAAAAGGCCCCATCTTTTTTATCTTGGAAAATTTTTTCTTTCTTTTCCCGGAACCCTTTTTGATTATTCTGATTTTAACGGGAATAACCCCTCTTTTTGGATTATCGAGTCTTTTAAAAGCAGCCGGAGTCAAATCGATGATCCTGCCTTTTATATAAGGTCCCCTGTCATTGATTCTTACTTTTACTTTTTTATTGTTCCGCAGATTCAAAACTTCAACAATAGTATTGAAGGGAAGTTTTTTGTGGGCAGCGGTAAGAGCCTTGGGATTTACCTTTTCACCACTTGCTGTTTTTCCACCCTTGCTTCCATAAAAAGATGCTTTGCCCTTTTGATAGTATTGAGTTGCACAGGAAATGCCCATAATTCCAAATACCAGATAAATACTAGTCAGTCTGATCATCAGTTTGGTCATTTTGTGGTGCTCCTTTCACCAGCAATTGAATATGCTGGATTGAAAAAATTACTCCCGCGCTTACAGCGAAGGCGAAAATTAGATAGGCTCCAATATGAAGAACACCAAAAAGGGAAAGTACAAAAAACATGAAGAGATGGAAATCCCTTTTGGTGAGGTATTTTACCTTGTTGAGAACTCTGCCTGAGACTCCTCCATCTTCTTCATCGGAAAATCCAACTTGATAATCTTGATTATTGCCGGTTCCGGCTATTTTGATGAGATAATAGTACATGACATAATTGGCAATCCACTGCCCTACAAAGGCTGCGATTCCCATATAAATAAACCTTTGCTGTCCTGTATAATAATAAGCCCAGACCGCTATTCCAGCAAAATAAATGCAATTAGTGATATCATCCACAATTGTATCAAGCCAGTCTCCAAAATGAGTGTACTGGTATTTTACTCTGGCTATTTCTCCGTCACAACCATCGTAAATTGAACACAACTGCATGAATAGTCCTCCCAGAAACCCGGATAAATAAAAGGATAACCCCAGCAGAGAATTTCCCCAGACCAGAAAGAACACCGAAGCAACCGCCAGCAATCCATTGAGTATGCTCAGTTGATTGGGTGTAAAGGGCAAGGGCGCCAACAATCTGCTTACAGGCAAGGACAAGGGGCGATTCAGAGTACGGGCGATGATCCCGTCCTGGGGTTTGCGCAGGGAGTAGAACAGTAATCTGCCAGTGTCGCTTGCGTCTTTGCGATTGTTAATCACATGGAAAAACAAGGAATTTCTATTTTCCAGTATTTTAACCTCTTCATGAGCCAATTTTTCTTCGAGAAATTGCCCAGCACCTGCTGTTTTCAATTTTTCTCCGTCAAAACTGCTTTTGGGAAGCAAAGCTATCCCGGTCCACTGATATTTTTCAGCCAACTTGATACCTTTTGATGCAGCCGTCCAACTTGCACCATCTTTTTTATTGCCAACAACAGCTCTGATCAAAGTTTTATCTTCATCTTGATTACAATCAGATTCCAGCAAATTCAAAATTTTCTTATTGAAAATCATGTTGCCCTGAGCCAGAAAATAATAAGTGGATGCAATAGTTGCATCAGTAGAGAAACTAAGATTCAAGTCTTGGTAATCTCTAGAAAATTCCCAATCTGACAAAACTTTGTTCTCATCGAGAATGATAATATTTTTAACGCCGTGGTAGTAAAATCGCAAAATATGACGATCAACCAGGGTTAAACCTCCGATTTTCCTCTGGTAAATTTCTTTTTTTCCTCGGATAGATATTACCGCGGTTTTAATTGAACAACTCATTATTTCTCCTGAAAAACCTGGCTACAGGTTTAGTTAGTTCCCTTTAACATATCATAACCCTCTTTTATTCTGAATAATGCTGTTAAATGACCGAAAACAGCCAGAACCAGGAGCAGCCATTCCACCGGAGTAAATTTCCACCAAGTGGAATAACCCAGTTTAAGGGAAATAATCTGCACCAGAGGAAAAACTATCAGCAGAATATGACGCTCGGCTCTGCCCAGAATACCAGCTTCCACCCTTTTTCCACCACTGGCCTGACTTTGACTTCCCAGAAAGGAAACAAGCAAAACAGCCACAATGGCAAAATGAGCCAGAAGGGGGTTTGCATAAGCACTAAAAGCTATTCCCGTAAGAATAGCAACATCGGTATAGCGATCCACAACACAATCGAGGAAATCTCCCAGATCGGAAGTGGCTGACTGGGAACGAGCAAGATGTCCATCCAGCAAATCCAGAAAACCATTGGCAAAGGTCAAAAAGGAAGCCAGCAGCAAACCAACTGTTCCCCCAAAATACCAAGCCACTCCGGCACCCAGTCCAGGAAAAAGGGAAAGAAAAGTTATAAAATTGGGAGAAACCCCCTTGAGCTTTCGACCCAGAGGATTATAGATTTTTTCTTTAAGAGGTCTGAGAAGATGAAGCATTAATTTATTCCAGTTAATTCCAGTTTCAAAACAGTGAGAAGTTTACCATTTGTCAAAAGCTACAGGTAAATATACATAAAGAACTCTGATTCCGGAAAGGAGAACCAGACTGAGAACGATTACTCCCAAGCCAAAACCAAAAAAACGATCTTTCAGATCAAGAATTCCCGTTTGAGGAGTTTTTTTGTCGGTTTTTCTGTATTCTTTTAATGCTCTGTAGAATCTGAGAGATAATACCGGGACAAAAATAAGACCATTGATCAACATCAAAAAACCAAATGCTATTTCCTGAAACAGGGTCGCTCCATGGTAAGAGTGAAATTGCAGATATTCAGACATTTTTTTTCTCCAGGGGAGGATAAGTCAGGATGCGATAATAATCGTGTACAACAATCATAAATGACATGGTTATCAACACCAGCATGAGGGGTTTGATATAAAAATCCAGATACAACGCGGCAATAGTCCAGAAAGAAACTGCTCCCAGTATTTCTGAGGCATAGCTGCGAAAATTGGTGACTCTCCCTGTCTTTTTGACAAAAATAACGCGACCCAGTGCATTGATTACTCCGAGAATCAAAAAGATCGCCACATGCAAGGGATTTGCATAGCCATAAATGGCAGCAGCTGTAAAAGCTGCCAGAAATAAAAAAGCATCACTGATTGCATCGAAAAATTCCCCGAAAGTTGTGGAGCAATCAAAATAGCGAGCCACTTTACCATCAATACCATCAATAAAACCAGAATAGGTAATCAAGAAAACACCGACCCAATTGCTTTTAGTGGCAAAAGCCCAAACAAAAACAGGGATCAGAATAAATCTGGTAAAGGTAAGAAAATTTGCAGGATTGATAATTTTTTTAATTTTGGAATCCATAAGCTTTATCTGAATAATCTGAATAAAATATCGGGTTAAAAAATATAGATTGGAAAGCTGTAGATCGAAGGACAAAACAGCTTCTATCTTCAAACAATTGTAGCCATATACCATATCTTGGAAAAAATTGGAAAAAACCTGATTTTTATTAAATTATGGTTGCAGGTAATTAGAATATCTGGCAGTTGCAAATCCGGGGTACAATCAGAAAATCAATTCATCACCAGGTTGCAAAATCACTACTTTATCCTGGTTATTGTCCCGAGCAGCTATTTCCAGCAACTTCATCGGCGCCTCATCGACATTTTTTCCGGAAAGAGAAATTGCTCCCCAGTGGATAGGAATAATTATTTTGGCCTGGCTTTTTAAAAACAACTGGTAGGCAGTTGCAGGATCAATGTGTACTCCTTTTTTCCCGGTTCGCTTTTCATAATATGCGACTTTTCTCATTCCACCAACGGGAAGCATCACAACATTCAGATCAAATTGCTTGCCTATTCTTTCAAAATAATCATTATCACCAAAATCAACATCCCCTGCCACCAGAATATTAATTTTTCCGGCAGAAAAAATATAACTTGAGACTCCGGTTTTGGAACAGGGAAGAAACCTGCCTTGGCCATGGTTGACTTCTACTGCTGTTATTTTGAAATCACCTGCTTGAATACTTTGTTCCCAAGTCAATTCTGTTGTTTTGAAATTCAAAAAATTAACAACAGGTTTAACTTTGGCAGGAACGATCAACTGAGGATTCAATTTATGTTTCTTGATCATTTTTAAAGATGGAAAATTGAGATGATCCGTATGGGCATGTGAAATTGTAACAGCATCAAGCTTCTCAATCTCCTTCAGTTGAAGACCGGGAAGAGACTTTCTTTTGAGCAGAAGTATTCTACTGACAAACAGTGGATCTGTAAGGATTGTAGTTTTGCCTTCTTCCATTAAAACTGTAGAATGTCCAACAAAAGTGATTTTCATAATTTCTCCAAAATATTTTTATGAGCCAAACTATAGGATAAAAAATATTTTTTGATAACTTTTATTTTTAATGCCCTCTAAAATAAGGTAAAATATTCTAAAACAAAATTTAATTTCACCCGATTTTTTCCATTTGAAAGTACCCAAATGAATTTAATTAAAAAACGTCTCATTGCTGCTTTTCTTATTTTCATACTTCTGGTTATTTTCGGAACTATCGGATTCTATCTTATTGGTAAGTTATATCTGCCCCTACATTATCCCGACTTTCAACCCTGGTCCTTTCTCAATTGTTTTTACATGATGCTGATTACAGTTACCACTACCGGCTATGGTGAAGTACTGGACAAAATGGATGTCCCTTTAGTTCGACTTTACACTTCAACTATGCTGTTTATGGGAATTATCGTCTATGTTAACATCGTATCTTCAATGACAACTTTTTTTGTGGAGGGCGCCTTTTCCAAAATCACTCAGAGGAGAAGAATGCAAAAAAAAATATACGCTTTAAAAAATCATATAATTGTCTGTGGCCTGGGAGAAGAAGGTTATCATATCATCAAAGAACTTCTGATCACCAACTGGCCGCTGGTGGCCATAGATATAGACGAGGAAGCCATTAAAGCCAAAGAAGCTGAATTCAAAAAATTGGGGAAATTTCTCTACATTGTGGGTGATGCCCTTGAAGAACAAACTCTTAAAGACGCCTGTATTGAAAACGCCCACGGCCTTCTGTCAGCACTGCCTCAAGACAAGGACAATCTCTTTGTTACCATTACCGCCAGGCAAATAAACAAAGATTTGAGGATAGTCAGTAAAGCGGTGGATCTGCGTACATCCAAAAAAATGAAAATCGCCGGCGCTGATACTGTTGTTTCTACCAATTATATCGGAGGACTGCGAATGGTGTCCGAGATGATCAGACCTCAGGTAGTTGAATTTCTTGATATAATGTTGAGAGGAAAAAATGAAAATCTCAGAATAGAAGAGATCCGTATTCCCAAAAATTCTGATTATTGTGGTAAAACAATTGCAGAAAGCAAGATTCCCAAAGCAGGAAAAGTTCTGATTATTGCAGTAAAAGATCTCGATAACAATTATATTTATGGTCCAGGTCCAGACTTAATCCTCAAAAGCAATATGATTCTGGTTATCATGGGAATACCTGCTGAAATTACAGCACTGAGAGAAAATATCTCCTTTGCTTGATCCAGCCTTTTGGTTTTCTTGCAGCAAATAGCCTTCTCCTATACTTTTCACTTAATTTTTTTCTCCCAAGACTAAAGAAGTAAATAAAATTTGCCTGACATTACAATACATGGTAGGATAATATCTGACATTGTAACCAAAGGTAATTTTTATGAGTAATGCTGCCACAACAAAACATAGAGCGAATTCAAATATGAACATCAAAAAAGAGATGATTGGCATTTCTCTGCTCGGCCTTGCCGGATTGCTGGGAGGTGCTCTGCTGTCACTGCAACTGGGTGACGGTAAACTCATGGGACCATTTGGCCAAATGTTGGCTTTAGGTCTTTTTGCTCTCTTCGGGATGGGGAGTTATCTGGTAATTATAGCACTCTTCTCTATCTCCTGGGGGATCTTCACTTCCCGTTTCAATCTCAATGACGCCAGATTGTGGTTTGGTTATACAGCAGCTACTTTAGCCGGTACAGTATTGATGCATCTACTGTTTACAGACTATCGTCTCAAAGGATTGAGTGCAGGTGGAAAAACAGGAGAAATTCTTGGAACCATGGGGATATCATTCTTTTCCCAAGCAGGAACTTTTCTGATAACCATTGTAATCATGCTTTTATCATTGATAATGGCGACTCAGGTTTCACCCGTCAAAGCATTTATGATCACCAGTAAATCTTTTCTCAAAATAATAAAAAAATTATGGGAAATTGTGGTAACAGCAGGAGAATTCATGGTTTCTCTCTTCCAATGGGAAGAGGTTGAAGATGATTATTATGTCAGCAACAGAACCGGAGATGCCGAGTTGGAAACTGATGAGGATCCTCTCGAACCGGAAAAAGTTGAACCAGATAAAGAGATAAACGTCCAAAAAGGCACCAAGCCTATGAATACCCAAACATTTGTCAAACCCAAACCCGCCAATCATCCCAATAACAAGGAACAAGATCAGAAAAAGGAAGAAATAACCAGAAAACCGGAACCACGGCCAAAACAATCCGAGGCTGCGTCAGCAACTGAAAATCTTTGTGCAAATAATGAATTGCCGGAAGAAGAAACAGCAGAAGTTCTGCCTGTCATCAATAAAATGGAAAAAAGAAACACCTCTGAAATCAACTCCATTTCCAAATTTGACAATGAAAACCAGGATGACGGATTTATTCTTCCCCTTACCGAGTTTCTGGACTACAAGGATATGAATGACAATGATCTTTCTTCTCAGGAAATGCTTCAACTTTCCAAAAAAATGATAACAACCCTGAAAAATTACAAGATCGAGGGCAAAGTAGCCGAAATTCACAATGGCCCGGTTGTTACCATGTATGAGTTCGTTCCTGAGGTTGGAACCAGAGTCAATAAAATTGAAAAATTGAATAAAGACCTTGCACTTTCCCTGGCTGCCACCAGAGTCAGAATCGTAGCTCCCATTCCCGGAAAATCTGCAGTAGGGATAGAAGTACCCAATAAAAAAAGACAAATAGTTTATTTGAAAGAAGAAATCACAGATCCGGAGTTTTCAAAATCCGATTCCAAATTAAATATGGTACTGGGAAAAGATATCAAAGGCAATACTGTTACCTGTGATCTTGCCGCCGCCCCTCATCTGCTGGTTGCAGGAGCAACCGGATCAGGGAAAAGCGTAGGGATCAATACTATGATCACCAGTATTTTATATAGAGCCACACCAGATGAAGTCAAATTTATCATGATCGATCCCAAAATGGTTGAGCTTTCAATTTACAACGATATTCCCAATTTGTTGCTTCCTGTGGTTACAGATCCCCAGAAAGCCAATATGGCACTGCAATGGGCTGTAAGAGAAATGGAAAGAAGATATGGTCTCCTCTCTGAATTTTCAGTCAGAGATCTGAACTCTTACAATGAAGCAATCAAAGAGATCAAAGCCCGAGGGATAGAATGTCCCGAAACCTTGCCCAAAATTGTTATAGTCATAGATGAATTTGCCGACCTGATGATGGTGGCAGCCAAAGAAGTTGAAACTGCAGTTGCTCGAATTGCCCAAAAGGCAAGGGCGGTTGGAATCCATCTGATTGTGGCCACTCAGCGTCCCAGTACAGACGTCATCACCGGTCTCATCAAAAGTAATTTCCCCTCCCGGATTTCATTTATGGTATCGTCAGGAATAGATTCCAAGGTCATCCTGGATCAAAGGGGAGCTGAAACTCTGCTGGGCAACGGCGACATGTTGTTTTCCCACAAAGGTCTTGCTCCCGTCAGGGTTCACGGCTCCTATGTATCCACCAAAGAGATTCAGAAAGTTGTTGAACACCTTAAAGAACAGGATGAACCCGATTATAACCTTTCTATCATCAAACCACCTCAGGAAGAATTGCCTGATATAACTGACGAGCCCCTGGATCCAAAATGGGATGCGGCTATCAGCATAATCAAACGGGATCAGAATGCCTCTATTTCCTACTTGCAAAGAAGACTGAGTATCGGCTACAATCGCGCAGCCACAATTATTGAACGCATGGAAGCCGAAGGAATAGTTTCTCCTCCCAACAATTCCCACCAGCGTGAAATTCTGATTTCACATTATTAGTTCCCAACCCAGAATGGGGTTTTTTGACTGAATGAGAAGTTTGCCTCAGATGCGCGGAGAAACTTCGCAGACATAGTTGACACTATTTCAAGAAGTTATGACAAAGCAGATGAGATAAAATTCCGCATTCAGGCGATGACCTTCCTTTTTGGGATGGGAACTATTTAAGTTCCCAACCCAAATCATTCAAATTTGCCATCAAAACAAATATCCTCCATTTTATCCAAGAGATTCAAATACAAAAACGCATATTTTTAATATGTGACTACAGGAAATCTTTTATGATTTTTGTTAATTTCAATCTTGGAAAACAATAATTTATGCTGTAAAATCAATCCAAGGAATATAAGGTGAAATATGGCTGGAAAAAAAATATCAATTGCATGGCGAATAATTTTAGGAACTCTTTTTACTATTCTGGCACTGCTGGGTGGATTTGGTTATCTCAGCACTTCAAGGTTAACCGAAGTTTATACAGAAACAGGCAAACAACAGAGGGAACAATATATCAAAAACCTTGGATTTGCAGGAAAGGCCCAGCTCTTTTCCCTGGCAAAGCTATCTGCAAAATTCATCAAATCAAGTGAATGGAACGAATTGGCCAGGGTTATTCCCCCCATCGGACGTGAGGACAAAAAAGTCGATGTAATTTCTGTTTTTGACAGCAGGGGTAATCTTGTTTCCTTCTATGATTCCAGATATCCCAATGCCAAAGTCATCAGAGAAGACAAAGTATACCTCATTGGCGATCCCTCCCTCAATGGTAAACAAACTGTCAGTTTCTCTGGTTTTCCCTGGAGTGAACTTCTTGTCAAGAAAGGCAGTAATAAAGCCAACCTACCTGGGGATAAAGTCAGCAAGCCAAAACAGATAGGGTTACCTGAAAACAAAGATATAATTTCAAACAGAATAGATGGTACTATTCAAACCTGCCAGGACGGATCAGAAAGAATGCTTTTTATCCGGCCTATCATCGAAGAAGGCTCTTATCTGGGCAACGTTGCCATGTTTTATAATCTCAAATCACTCAAAAATTATGAACAAAAACTGGCAATTTCCCTTAAAAAGGAGAAAACCAAAGCTCTGAAAAATATTTTTATTTTCGGCGCCATCCTTCTTGCTCTGGGAACCTTGCTCTCTATTTTCCAGGGACTCAGAATCACCCGGCCCATTAAAAGTCTGGTTAAAAGTTTCGAAGTTTTTGCCAAGGGAGATCTGGAACACCGAGTCAATATAAAAACCAATGATGAAGTCGAAGTACTAGGTGAAGGGTTTAACTTCATGGCAGAAAACCTGGTTATCCTGCTCCAGGAAACCGAGAAAAAAGCTGTCATGGCCAAAGAACTGGAAGTAGCCCGCACTATTCAGGAAACTCTGGTACCAACTTCTGACAAAGTTCATACATTACCTTATATTGATATTCAGGGGCACTTCCTTCCGGCCTCGGAAACCGGTGGAGACTGGTGGTCATATTATCAATTGAACGATGGCAGAGTTCTGGTGATTATCGGTGATGTTACCGGGCATGGTGTTCCTGCCGCCATGATCACTGCAGCTGCAAAAAGTGCCTGTGACACTATTCTTGCCGTGGAAAACCTCATCCCCGATTTGGCATCCCTTTTAACCATCCTCAATGAAGTCATCCACAAAAGTGGCAAGGGTCAATTCTTCATGACCTGTTTCGTTTCCATAATCGATAAAAATAACGACAAAATTATTTACGCCAATGCCGGGCATAATTTCCCTTATCTCTTCAACGAGGAAAAGGGTAAATTCATCCAACTGATGGCTAGAGGCAATCGCTTGGGAGAACCTAAAAAAGGCGAATATGAAATCAAGGAAAAACCTTTGGCAGCAACTGATCTAATTATCTGGTACACCGATGGTATCATCGAAGATGTCAATCCTGACGATGACGAATATACCGACAAAAGATTCAGGCGTTCCATCAAAAAACATCGCAATAAACCTTTGTCTGAATTGAAAAAAGGTCTAATTGACGATGCAGAAAAATTCTACGCCGGAATTGAACATCAGGATGATCACACTATGGTTCTCGGCAAAATAAAAGATGAAACTAAATAGTTCCATAGCGGTTTATGCACAGTTTTCAATTTCTCAATTCAGGCAAAATTTTGTTATCACTTTCTGACCCCAGGATAATTTAAAATGTTTTTAAAATATATTTACATTCTACTACCGACTTTCCTAATCCTCTCTTTCAGTCAAGTTGCATCCGCCCAGACCAGCGGAGCTACCCGTGATGCCATTAACCAATTGAAAAAGGGAGAAAGAGCAATTGATTCGGGAAATATTGAAAAGGCAAAAACCGCCTTCAATAAAGCAATAAAAATTGATCCCAATCTGGCTTCAGCCTGGGAAAAACTTGCTTCCATCGAATATGCAGAAAGCAATTTCAAAAAAGCCTTCGAAATCTCAAGTAAAGGTCTAGAAAACAATCCCGACAGTGCTGGAATCAAGTTGTGGTATGGGCTTTCGGCCCAAATTTTGGGCAAAATCAAAGAAGGAACCAAAAAACTTGAAGAAGCGGTAAACTCCAACAACGATCTTTTTCTGGCTTATTACGAACCAACCAACAAAATAGGTCTGGCCCGCTACTATCAAAAAATAAACAACTGGAAAAAAGCTGCCGAATATTTCAAGGCTTTTTTAAAAACCAGACCTGGTGAAATTAAAAAAGAAGTTGATTACAAGGTTAAATTCAGAA
>JAQICJ010000164.1 GCA_027858615.1 Deltaproteobacteria bacterium | reverse complement strand
GATGCAGGAGTGATGGTCTGTGCATTCGTCGTCAAAGCAGTCGGGGTAACCATCGCTGTCGTCATCGTTGCCATTGTCGCAGATTTCGTTGATGCAGGAGTGGTGGTTGTCCATACACTCAATATCGGAGCAATCAATATCGCCATCACCGTCATCGTCGTTGCCATTGTCGCAGATTTCGTTGATGCAGGAGTGGTGGTCTGTGCATTTTTCATCATCGCAGTCGGTGTATCCGTCGCCATCGTCATCAATGTTGTTGTCACAGGTTTCTGAGGAACAGGAATGATGGTCTTTGCATTCATCGTCAAAGCAGTCTGAGTATCCGTCGCCGTCATCATCAATACTGTTGTCACAGATTTCCTCAATGCAAGAGCTGTGTTCATCGCAGTTGTCGTCGTTGCAATCAGTGTAACCATCGCCGTCATCATCAATACCGTTGTCACAGATTTCCAGGGAACACATTTGGTGGGAAAAACAATCCTGATCATCACAATCGGTATATTCATCGCCGTCATCATCAATGCCGTTATCGCAAATTTCGGTGTAAGAACAGTCTGGATGATCAAGGCAGTCGAGATCGTTGCAATCGGTAAAGCCGTCACCGTCATCGTCAGTGCTATTTGAACAATTGGTTTCTACGGATATGTCCTGCTGATCAGGTAAACCAGCCTTGTCAAAGGAACAGGAGCTGTTAAAAAAAATTGCTGTCCAGAAAAGAAATAAGCATGTTTTTTTCATAATTTCACCAGTGTTTCAATTTTAGGTAAAATGATGGATAAGCATCATTTTGAAACCTGTATTAAATACGATCTTTTTTTAATTATAATAGCTAATTTTACCTGACTATAATTTTTTTTCAACAGTTGGAAGGGGGAAGATTGAAAGAGTTGATTCAAGATGCTAAAGAAGTAGGTTAAAGCTCAATCTGCAAATTTGTTGATAAGTTTTTCTGATTCCATTGAGCGGATACAATATGGATTTGAACCTATTTTACCGGTTACGCTGAAGGCAATGCTGGTGCATCCTGCTTTACACTTTTTATTTTGACTGCAGTTTTTGCAATTATCTTCCAGGTAGTTGATTTTGTTTCTGAAGTTGTAAAAAAATTTGTTGGAAGTCCAGATTTCGGTCAGGCTTTGTTTTTGCAGATTGGCTGTATTGAAATGTGGATCGAGACTGAGGCAGCCCCGGACTTTGCCGTCACTTTGAATTCCAATTAGGTGGGTTCCTGCCAGACAACCATGCCAGGATTTATGCAGCCAGTAAAGTTCCGGTTCCAGAGGATAATATCCATAATCGCACATTGGCTTGAGTTTTAACTCGTGGCAGTCGCGAAACGCTTTTTTCATTTTGTC
The DNA here is from genome assembly GCA_027858615.1 of Deltaproteobacteria bacterium. Classification (GTDB taxonomy): domain Bacteria; phylum Myxococcota_A; class Polyangia; order HGW-17; family HGW-17; genus JAQICJ01. Next base: position 2,093 of record JAQICJ010000164.1, on the reverse strand, counting down.
ACAAAATATTTTATAGTCCTGTTGTGTAAAAAAATTATTGGTTTTGAACCTGTTTCCCCCAAGATTGGCAATTTGAACCTGCCAGGTGATTGGCTGCTTATTGAATAATTCAATAAATTGTTCAAATTCAGACAGGTTGGAGCGCATGAAAGTGGTAATGGCATTCACTTCTTTATGGCCATCCTCTTTAAGTTGATACAGGAGTTGCAATACTTGTTCAAATTTGTCAACGCCCCTGTGTTCAAGATATGACTGGGCGGTGCTTCCATCCAGACTGATGCCGATCAGATAAGGTTGCAGTGTTTTGAGTTGTTGGCGGATCTTTTTGTTGATCAGGATTCCGTTTGATACAAGCACCAGTCTCATTTCGAGTTCATTGACAACTTGACAGATTTTGTACCAGTCGGAACGCAGAAAAATTTCTCCGCCAATCAGGGTAATTTCTCTTCCTCCCAAATATTTTATTTCATGAAGGATTTTTTTGATTTTATCAAAATCAAGCTCGTTTTCCCGCTGGGTTCCGGAAGTGCTTGCACAATGGGGACAGCGCAAATTGCATCTGTTAGTAATTTCAATTACGGCATTATACAATTTATATTTCGTCGTCACAAAAAGACTCCAGAATCCGATTTTGTTCAATATGATGATAACAATAAATGTTTTCACCCAAATGGGGACAATTTGCTATGAGGATATCAGGGCAACCACCTTGGCATTTTGTCCACCATTTGCAATCTTTGCAAGTTCCTGTTCTGGTGTGGTGAGATAGCCAGTTCAGGTTTTTGCGGCATAGTTCCTGGTTGCAGATATCCACCAGACTCTGATTGCGGAAATTACCCACAACATTCTCCGGGAAGGCCAGGGCTGAACAGGGAGTAACATCGCCGTTGGCTCTAACAAAAATGTTTAACAGGCCTCCGGTGCACTTTCCCTGCCAGGTGGAGGACAATTGGTTCAGGGGAAAAAAATTGCTGAAGGTGGCAAGGTCATCCATGGGAATAATGTTGATCCCTGGTTGTTCCATAATTATGGCAATGGTTTGTTTTCCAAGTTGATAATATTGGTCAGGGGAGAGGATTAAATGTTTTTTTGCTCGACCTTTGGCTGAAGTCATCTGCACCTGCCAGTCAAGATCATTTTTGAGGCAGAACTGATATATAGCTGAAAATTCGTTGAAATTCACAGTGCTGAAAGCGGTTATGATACTTACGTTAAAACCAATTTGTGATAGTTTCAGAATGTTATCCAGAGTTTTTTTGTGGGTGCCTTTTCCCCTGATTTTTTCATGAATTTGAGGATTTATGGCGTCAAGACTGATAGTTATAAGTTTTATGGGTTTTTGGCAAAGCTGTTCAATGAGTTTGTCACTGAATAAAACTCCATTGCTGACAAAACGCAGATTGAATCCCATCTGGAAAGCAAGATCAACTATTTCAATGAATTGGGGATGGACAAGAACTTCGCCTCCGGTGAGACTCAACTCTTCAATGCCAAGTTGTTTTGCTTGTTGTAGAAGTTGGCGTATTTCATTGAAACTCAATTCTTTAGCGAAATCAATATTTTCTGATTCAGCATAGCAATGGATGCATTTCAAGTTGCAACGTCGGGTGATTTCAAGTTCTAGAATATAGGGATTCTGATAAGTATATTCCCGGTTGTCTTCAGGGCGAAAATATCGCAGGTCCCCCTGTTTGTCTTTTTTTATTCGGATAGTATCTTCAACAAATTCACCTTGAAGAGCTTTTAACTTTTTTTTATCCACTATTATTCTTTTTCGTCTTTTGGGGTTACTGGAAAAATTGGTTTTTTGCGATAGACTCCGGCGCTGTATCTATGGTGACTGGCCGGAGCCATGGGTATGACGGCTGGTTTGTCTGAATTGTCGATTTGATCTGTATTATTGGAATTGTCTGCGTTGTCAGATTCTTTATCTGATTTGACGTTAGTGGAGCCGGGATTTTTTTTAACTGGATATGCAGTGGGATTTTTTGTTTTTTTTTCGATCACTGTAGTTTTCTGCTTGTTTTGTTGCTCAGAAGTAGTTGTTTCAAGATGATTTTTATCCTGGACAGTTTTCTGTTCGGTTTTACCAC
>JAQICJ010000101.1 GCA_027858615.1 Deltaproteobacteria bacterium | reverse complement strand
CTGATAAACCGGAATCAACTCTTTCAGGCGGAGCTCTTTGAACTGTTTTTCTAAATTAGAATTTAATTCTTTATACATGAGACCTCCTGTATTGGCTGAAATTCGCCTGTGATTTACCTTTATCCCCATAAAATCCACTGCTAATTATTTTTGCTTTATTGAAGTCCTTGAATTGTAACTGCATTTTGTCTTTAACATCTTTGGATTTATAATATCCTCCTTGATTACATTTGATTATAGCTTCAAGAACAGATTTTTTACTTTGTATTTCCAAGTATTCCATGACAACGGAAATGTTGTGGTAAGCATTGATGTTTTGATGTTTGAAAGCATTATTGAAATAAAATTCTCCGGCATCCCCAAATAATTCTACAAACTTTTTTAACTTTCCACTGGTCAATTTCTTGCGTTTTTCTGAACTTTTGGCATTAATAATTATATGGGTTGGATGTTCCGGTCTTTGTTTCAGTTCATCCTGGAAATAAGTTGCTGAGCATTTTCCTTTTTCATCTCTTATTTCGAGTTTTACCCCTGAGATATCATCTACCGTGACAGTTTCAGATACCAAACTCAACGAGACCGGATACATCCTTTTCCCATATCTGACATAGCCGTCTCTGCTTACCTTCCTCATTGGCAAGGCAAAGAGGTGATTGAGGTCAATCTTTTTATTCAAAGGCCTCAGATGCTTTCTTTCGAGCTCTCCTGCTTCTTTGGGAATTAACCCCAAATCTGAATGACTTCTGTTGTTATACTCTTCGGTAAACTGCTCCAAGTCTTTTTGGTGCTGTTGGAAACTTTCCACAATCTTCTCATCTGAAGCAAAATCTCTTAAAAAATGTTCCTGGAGATAATAGAAAGGTCTTTCAACTTTTCCCTTTGTCTTGGGCCGATAAGGATTACAAGCACGAGGAGTAACTCCCAGCATGTTGCAAAAAAGCAAAAACTGTTGATTAAACTTTGCTGGTTTGCCCTTTTCTCTTGGCTTGGTTACCATCGCTTTGGCGTTATCGAGCAATAACTCTTCAGTTACCCCTCCGAAATACTCATATCCCTGTTTGATGGCTCTAAGTATGGTTTTCTGGTCAATTCTGGTTGAAAAACAGTAAAATTTAAGGCGAGAACAAGCCAGAATCAGACAATGATAATATATTTTCATCATCCTTCCGTTTTTTAATTTTACGACAAATTCTTTCCAATCGTACTGAGCCTGTTTTCCGGGGGGTGTTTCGAATCTCGTTTCTCCTTGTTTTTTCCTCTTCTCTAATCTTCGGATTTCCCGGTAAATAGAAGACAAACTTCCTTTAAATCCTTCTGTTTTCAACTTTTTGTAAATTACTGTGCCAATGAATCCTTTATCCAGCAACTGTTTAATTCTTTTCTTGAAACTGTCCATCTTGTGTTTGTACTTCTTTCTCTTCTTAAACTGAGGGGTATTCTTGCTATCCCAGTACTTTCTGATTGTGTTCCTGGATATTTCCATTTTCCTGGCAACTTCCCTCTGTGAAAAATCATACTTTTTAAAATGTTTAATTTCATTCCATTTTTCTTTGCTGAGCATAATGCATTCTCCTTTTTTAGAAGAATACTTAGTGCTTATATTTTTAACAAATTTCTCTCTTTTCATTCTCATCCACCTTTTTTAGGTGGTTCATATTTACCTGACGATCCGGTTCACTTTTGTATGATAATCTACACATGTCTTCAGTTACTTTGTCAGATGACCACAGTCTGATCTATGAGCATCTTGACAGTACCTTTTCCCACTATTATCATCTCAACCTCGAAGAAGCCGGCTACGTAGATTCCACCGGTCACGTCATTCCCGATCCCACCTATCCCGCAGAATAATTTAATTATTTCCAAATATTTTAAAAGAAAAACAACCTGAAAACGCAGATAGCAAACCTTGCAAAAAAGCACAGAACCTTGCGGGAGAGCACAGGACCCTCCCCTGCTTACCGGTGGTGGTATTAATGAGTCTTTTGCTGGATGTCAATCAGGTGGGCACAGAACTCTTCCCTTGACGTTTTTGTGGTTGAATTAAAAGTTGAATTTAGAACTGGTTGAGAATTTAGTCTTTGGGGAAAAGAGAGTTGGAACCTTTGTCTTTAAGGTAGGTGAGAAAGGAAATTGCTGCCGGCAGGTCTATAGCCGGAATAAGGTCGATGATTTCTTTGGCCTGGCTGCGAAGAATTTCGGCCGGGCTCATATCGGAGGTTACTTCTTCGGGACGGCGGGGGTCGTCTTCGGGGACATCGACATCAAGACCCCAGGGTGGAATTTCGACTTTTTCCATGAGGTCGATGGAAGTGAGCCAATCGTTGATGTGGTTGTGCAGATGAACACTGCGATAATTATACCAGCGTTCTCTGATGCCCGGGAAATGAACCAGAATATCCTTGAACCGGCGGAAAGCACCTTTGCCATCGATGGCAATCAGCAATCTTTCCTGCAGGGATTCATCATTGAGAGTACTTACGAACTTTTCCATCCATTTGTACTGGTTTCTGGAAGAAGCGGGTTTGACCTTGATGTAGCGCTGGGTTTTGGATTTGACTACCTGATGTTCCAGCTCTTCTTCTTCGGATTCTCCGTAAAATACAATAATGTTTCCGGTTTGCATATCCAGATAGGAATCGATATTGCGGGCATTTCGTTCGCAAGCCAGCTCCAACTCTTCCCAATCAACGTTTAAAGCCATAAATACTTGTTATCCTTTGTTAGTTCCCCAAAGCAAGGTATTCTAAATTAATATCCGTAGGGTGTGTGAGAACTGTAATTAATTTCTTCGGTGTAGGATCTCAATACTTCCTCGACGTTTTCTTCATAACCTACTTTGCCGGCTGCTACTTCGCGCAGAGCAGTAACAAATTCTCTGTTTTTGCATTTTACCAGGGGTTTGTCGCCGTGGTCTAGCTCTCTGACTCTTCTGCTGGCCAGAATAACCAAAGCAAAACGGTTGTCTATCTTTTCGAGGCAATCTTCAACTGTAACTCGAGCCATAATAATTCCTTTCAAAAATTAAAACATGGATCCTGGAAGAATACTGTACATTTTGAACAGTTATCTTCGTCTGAAAGTACTATATAGAATATAAATTTCAAATTTTCAAGGTATTAGTGAATTATCTTTGAGAAAGAAAGCTGTGGGATGTTTTGGGAAATCAGACCTCGATGACCTGCAATCAGTTGGGGTTGATGAGTTCTAATACGTCATCAAGCTTTTGGGAAAAAGTGGTTTCAGTATCCAGACCCGAAGCGTAATCCACTATGGTCATATCTTTGAGATTAATAAAAATATTGAAGGGATAGGAGGATGCGGTCATATATTTATAAAAGACTTTGTTGGGATCGTTGGTCACGGGAACCAACTGGTCAAGACCGTGATCGGTACTGTATTGAGAGGCATATTCGAGAGTGGCGGTTTCTAATTGTTCATTTTCGGTGATTATAGTCAGAAAAGCCACTTTGGGATTATCCGAAGAAAACCCGTATTGCGGGACTATATCCACCACTGCTCCCATTTGAGCGAGGCAAACATCACACCAGCCGGTGGAAAGAGTGATCAGCAGAAGTTGATATCCTTCTTCCCGCAACTGATAAAATGACTTCAGGGAAGGTGTTTTATTTGGTTCAACCAAATCGAAGGCTGCCTGATTGGCCGGCAAAAAAGCGATATCTCTGATGGTCTGGTATTTGGAATAACCATAGGGTGGACAGGGGTAAATGTCTGGTCCACATTGTTCACCTGTGTAGTTATCATCGCCCTTGAGTACCAAGGGTTCATCGACAAATTCACCTTCTCTTTGTGAATCATCGCAAGCCGGGGCTGCAAAAAGGAAGATGAAAATAATTGCAATTAATTTTGATTTCATGGGATCTCCAGAAATATAAATTGGGTGTGACAAATCGTTCAGGTAAAATATAAGATGAAAAGGGAAAAAATCCAGAAAAAAATCAGATTAGAATGAAATCATGAAGAAAAGGCAATGATTAAATTTCAGAATACTGGGTTTTCCAGGGAGGAACAGGAACCTTGGGGAGAACACAGAACCTTGTGGATTCTAGATGAAAAATGGGATTCTGGAATCGAACTGGAAACTTACACCAGCTTGAATATCAAAAACTGAAGCCCAGTCGGTTCCATGTTCTTTGTAAAGATAGTATTCACATTTCAAATTAAAAAACAACCGTTCCGAAAAAGCAAGATAGATTTTCCAGAAGGCTTTGAATTCGTAATTGATATTTCCGTTGTCATCTATGATAAAGCCGTCAAGACGGGACTCTCCCTTGAGAGCCAGATTGGCGATTGTCAAACCCAGATCCCCGTTGATCAATTCCCAGCCTCCATAAAGGGCATTTCTGCTGGTAAAACCATTCTCGCCGTACTCCTCTCTTTTACCCGCTCCAATTTTAAGAAACAATCTTTCCTTCCATACTTCCAGACCAATTCCACCGATAATGGTTCCAAGCTTGTATCTGGAACTTTCTTCGTCCAGACTCGGGGTAAACTCAGTGGTCCAACCGCCATCAAGAAAAGGAATCGGTGCCCACCATTTTTTATTAAAAAGAATTTTCTTCATGTATTTCCACTGGTACAGGAGATTCAGCTTTATTTCGTCAGCACTTTCAATCTCTCCCTCCAATGCTTCTCCTCCTTCTTCACCTTCGATCTTGGTCCAGGTTTTGCCATATTGCATCCTGCTGGTAAAGGAAAGGGCATTGGAAAGACTTGATATACCTGTGGACAGAGTAAAATCAAAGGTAACCGCCCGCAGATTTTCTTTGGCCAGTTGACTGTTTTCTTCATAAAGACCGGAACGCGTAGTCGTGATATTGCCAAAATTTATCCCCACGTTTGTTGCTCCAAACAAAACATAGTTTTTGCCAAAATCAGGAAAATCTGATTTGAGGTTTAGATATTTTTTTTTGGGGTCCGATGAAGTCTTTGTTTTTTTAAACCATTGCAAAAGCAACTTGCGCAAATCATTCTTTTCTTCGCTGAACTGGGTGATACCCGTTAGATAGCCTCCACCCCCGGTTATGATATATTTGGTGGTTACCAACTTGTAATGTTGATCGTCCTGAATTTTTCTTTTATTAATATAATAATTTTTACCTTTTTTCTCAAGTCCCAGAACCATCAATTGACTGTCTTTGTCAAGATAAGTGTTCAATTTGGTTTTAAGATCACTACCTTTTATTCTGGCCGTGACAATTACACTGTTGGAATTAACGGCTCTGAGAATCTGTTCGGCTGTAACCTTGCCTTCAAGGGGGAAGTTTTCCTGGTGCAGAGTATTTTTATCGAGAATTGAAAGCTCTCCCCGGTATTCATAGCGTAATACTTCCAGAATATATTTGAGAAAATCATTGATTTCCATTTCTCCTTTGAATTCAGCTTTGCCCAACTGGTGGTCGTATTTTTTGCAGAATTGAGCCATGATGTTTTTTACTTTACTGGCATCATCAAGAGGCAGATTGCCCGGTTTGGTATTTATTATTTTTACTTTAAGTTCAGGCTGCTGGAGCACCCAGGAAGTTCCAATCTTTTTGAATTGTAGTTTAACCAGAGTAAAAGAATCAGCATAGAGGGAAGAACCTATCAATGAAGCTCCGTTAAGCCTCTTGAGTAAGGGGATGAAATTGTTATGATGATGA
>JAQICJ010000047.1 GCA_027858615.1 Deltaproteobacteria bacterium | reverse complement strand
TTCAAGTCCCTGGAGAACGTTTTTGACTACATAAGCTGCATCCATTTGTGAAAACAAGCTATTCAGAGAATGGAGCTTTTTGTTGATGGTTTTCAAATCCAGTCCATCTACAAGTTCCATTACCATGAAATATTCATCCTGTAACTGGCAGAACTCTTGAATATTAACAACAGCCGGATGTTCAAGCAGACTTGAAATTTTTGCTTCTACGATAAGACCTTTAATAGTGTCTTCATCATCAGCCAGAGTGGATAAGATTCGTTTAATGGCAACAATGTGTTCTTTGTTATTATCATCGAAATACTTTGCTCTGTATATTTCAGCCATTCCTCCGTGGGATATCATATCCAGAAGATGATACCTGCCTAATCTCTGAGATGTTTGGTGAGGATGTTTTGTCATTGAATTTTGTATCTTTTTTCTCGTCCTGAAATCCAGGAATCACTTGGAAGTTGAAAGGCAGTTCTGCCATGTTTTGCTGCGACTTTTTATCTGCATACCTGGTGATAAAGTTTGGTTAAAAGTTCAGTCAACATTACCTGATCGGCTGAAATTGATTATAATAAAATTTTTTGTTCAAAAAAAGTAAAATACAGTTCATCAGAACTGAGAAAATACAAATCATAGATAAAGAGTTTAATAAAGATCTGCTTTATCAGAACTTAAGGAAATAATCGTCGTCAAGTTTAACCGACAAAATGAATATTTTAGACTTGAATCCGGCAATTATTGATAAAAACCTTATGGAGCAAATACAGGAGAACAAAAAAATCAACTTGATTTCAGCTTAAATAATAGCACACTTTATGCTATTAATAAATTCTAAATTGGAATTCTAAATTTTTATGATTAGCTTCACAGGGTAATCAGATTCCCACAATAAATTCATGGGAACACCAAACAAAAACCGGTTTTTTGCTTTTATAAATACTCAATAATATTTAGCATTTACTTCATTTATTTCGCTTATTTCGCTGTACTTGTTATTGTTGATTATAAATGTTTCGAGTAACCTCCAAAGTTTTTCTCGACAGAAAACCTAATCCAGAGAAATTTTATGCTAAAACAAAAATTTTTATTTATCAGTTATTTTCTATCATTCTGTATTATGCAGTCGCCTGTTCCTATTGCTCAAGCAAAAGCAAACAGCAAAAAAAATCTGTCTGAGGTTGAAAAAAAGTTCCTGAAAAAACTGTATCCACAACTGGTTAAAGGTTGGGATAATGGGGTAATAACTCTAGCGAAGCTTCTGCTTAAGTCAAATCACTCGTTTAATAACAAGGGACTGCTTGTTTCACTGGAAATTATGTTTTCTGCCGGTGGCAAAACCAATTCTGTAAATTTAATAGCATATTCATGTTACAATCAGTTTGATGATACTGCGATTGATGCGGTTTCTTCACTGCAATTAAACCAAGCACCTCCTGCGGCATTGCTTTCCGACGATGGGGCAGTTCATGTTTTTGTTACGTTGAAAAGAATCAAACCATACAGTTCTCTTAATCGCATGCAGGTTAGATATGTGCGTTATTCAAACAAGCAGGCTGTTCAAAAATATATTGAAAAAGGACTGATAAACCAGGCCTGGAAAAGACTAATCAAGGAAAAAAAGAAAAATGACGGTAAGTTAAGCGCTGAATGTGCCAACGCCTTTGTTACTTCTTTTCTCCAAAAATATATGTCTTCCGATAAAATCAATCAAAAACTGATCAACAATATATACAATCTGGTTAATTGGAAACAGTTTCCATTTGAAATTGCCTTGCCTTATCTGCAGGAAATACAGGATAGACCAAATTTTGAAACCCTGATTGGCAAAATTCTCAAAAAGAATAAATCCAAGTTTTGCAGAATCATGAAGCAACAGTTGGACAAAGACTCTGAACTGGCTGCTAAATTCATCGATTATGCACTCCAGAACAAACAAAACAATTGTTTTGATGAAGAATTCTTTAAAAAAGCAAACCGAATAAAGGATCCATCTTTCCAAATCCTGTTGGCTGGAGCTCGTGATCTGAAAAACACTCAATCTGATTCAACAATTGAATCATTCTTAGTCAAAAAAGCAAAAGAAAATACTACTGCACTTACTGCCATCAAAACAATGGGATATTTGGGAAAAGCAGTTTTTTTTGAACCACTAAAAAAAATTATTGAAAACAGCAGCGAAAGTTCTATCAAAGCCGCTGCAGTAATAGCAATCAGCCGTCTTTCCCTGAAGAAAGCAGGATTATATCTCCTTTCTGTGTTGAAATCCAATGAAGATAAAGTCAAATATTCAGCTATCAAAGGAACTACTATTTTTCAAGGCCCTGAAAAAGATAAACTGGCCAAATTTTTCATCTGGAGCCTGGATTCCATTTTAAAAAAAAGCAAAAAAAGCAAGTTGAAGCGGGAAGCTGCCAAAGCTCTAATTAAATTAACCCAAACAGATCTGGAAAATGTAAACAACAAACACTATTTTTATACAGTTTTCAGGAAAGCCGACCAGACAATTCTGCCCCATTTAATTGCTGCAGCAAGACTTGACAGTAAAATTAGCAAAAAAGTGATAAAATCATTTCTCAAAAACAAAAGTGCTGACATTCGTCTGGTTACAATCAACAAACTTGGATTTGAGCCTGATGATTTCAAACCATACCTGTTCAAAAAGGATTACAAAGACAATTCTCCCCTCCGTCCACTTTCCCTTGTTTTTGAAAAAAGAAAAAAGAATCTGTTCTATCTAATCAGAAGCAAAGGATTGTACATGTCAGCCTTTGCGGGTTATGCTCTGGGAAAACAATACCCTGAAGAATTGTACAACTCTCTTTCTGAGATGATTAAAAAGAAAACCTGGAAAAATGAACCTCAAAAAATGCTGCCCTGGCTTTTGGGCTTGTATGGTAACACCCTTTCCCAATCCAAATAACAATCTCAATGGACAAAAAAACAAATAAATCATTTTATCAGTTGGTTGAAACAGTAGAAACACTGCTCTCAGAAAATGGATGCCCCTGGGATAAAAACCAGACACTCTCTTCTTTAAGACAATATCTGCTTGAAGAAACTTATGAGTTGCTTTCTGTAATGGAATCCGAACCAGAAAAACACCAGGAAGAACTTGGCGATTTACTGTTTCAGATAGTTTTTCAGTCAGCACTGCGTAAGCGCAGAGGAGACTTTGATGTTGATGCTGTTGCTCAAAAAATAAGTCAAAAATTGATTAACCGCCATCCCCATGTTTTTGCAGACGCAAATAATCAATACCAGGGAGAAAACCAATGGGAACTCAACAAAAAGAACTCAAAAAATAGTAAATCCATGATGGACGATATTCCCCATATTTTCCCGGCTCTTATTGAATCTGAAAAAATCCAGAGGAGAGCTGCTGCTACAGGTTTCGAATGGCCTGATATTTCGGGCCCAAAATCAAAAATAGAAGAAGAAATGGCAGAACTGGAGATGGCTTTATCATTGAATGATCGCAAAAATATTCAGGAGGAGAGCGGAGATCTGCTTTTTGCAGTTGTTAATTACATCAGATTTGCAGGAATAAATCCCGAAGTAGCTCTCAAGGATACCAATAAAAAATTTAAGTGGAGATTCCGATATATGGAAGATAAAGCAAAGAGCAGGGGAGTGAAACTGGAAGATTTGAGTCTTGAGGAGATGGAAGAATTATGGGTTCTTGCAAAAAAGAATAGTTAGAAACTTCTATTTTTTATCAGGTCTGAGGACGGAAATATTTATTTTGCCTTCTTGAATATCTACTTCTTTACTCATTTCTTTGTATTTGCCGCCTTCAAGCAAAACTTTGTATTGTCCAGGAGGTACTTTATCAAGTTTGATGTATTCTCCTGCAGTAACGCGCTTTTGTTTTAACAAGCCATCAACCTTGATCAAAGCAGGAGATTCCAATTGTGGAAAAATTATCAGACTTGAGTTGTCAGGTACAGCAATTCCGCCACCAAAGATAACTTTTCCAAGAATGAGTCCTATAATTAAAGCCCCTGCACCAATTCCTCCCATAATTCCATATTGTTTTCGAGTATCTATTTGATTTTTGTCTTTGGCCTTCAACTCCCTGGACATTGATGGAGCACTAGGCTGGGAGGGTTGTTTAAGTCCGGGAATACCTATGTTGGGTTCCGGGGGGAAAGGTGGATGAGAAGGAGAACCTGGAGGAACGGAGTGAGGTGGTCTGGAGATTGGAGGTTTGGAAGGAAGCTTCATTGAAGGATCATCTTCGTCAAAAAGAACTGTTTTTGCTTCATTGAGTGGATTGCCTTCATCTTCATCGAGGAATTGAGTTTTTTGCTCGGCAATATTTGGCCTGATAGTAGCATCGTCGTCTTCATCAAGGAATTGAGTTTTCTGTTCAGATATTTCGGGTCTGATTCCGGGAAGGTCTTCATCATCTTCAAGGATACGGGTGGCTTCTTCATTGTACTCCGCATCTTCATCCTCATCGTCGTCCCCAAGAAAAGCAGTTTTTTCATCTGAAATATTTACTTCAATATCTTGAAGCAGGTCATCATCTTCATCTACTAAAACAGTTTTTTCTTCTTCTTCCTCTTCTTCCAATCCTTCCATGGATCTTGCCAATTTCAACATCTTTTCAAGACTATCCTGTTCATTTTTCAATTCTTCAGAGAAAACTTTTTTCATCCACATACTCAAGCGCTTGGATGAATAAACCGGATCTGTGGAGTGAAGAAACATTTCAAGTTCATCTTGCATATCTGAAGCCCATTGATATCGTTCTTCAACATCCTTGGTGAGAGCCTTCTCAATGATTTCAACCAATTTATCAGGAATACGTGGATTGATTTTCTTTGGTGGAGGGACTTCGACGTTCCTTACTTTTTCAAGGACATCCAAGTCACTTTTCCCAACAAATAGTGGTCTGGAGGTGAGCATCTCATAAAGCAAAGTACCAATAGCAAAAATGTCTGAGCGATGATCAAGAGGCAGTCCCCTTACCTGTTCGGGAGACATGTATCCGAATTTGCCTTTTAATACTCCGGCAGCAGTATGAGAAGATCGGTTTCTGGCTTTTGCAATACCAAAATCAATGATTTTTACTTCACCGTTATAGGAGACAAGAATATTCTGAGGACTTACATCCCGATGAATAATATTCATCAATTCTCCCTCGGAGTTTTTCTTTTTGTGTGCATAATCAAGGGCGCCACATATGTTTTTAGTAATAAATGCGGCCTGGTAGGCATTCATAAAGGCTTTGGCCTTTTTGAATTTAGTAAGAATTTGCAAAAGATCTTTACCCCAGATATATTCCATGGCGATAAAATGATGACCTTCAATCCTGCCAAGTTCAAAGATTTGGGCAATGTTCTGCTGGTTGAGCTGGCCAACAATTTTGGCCTCATCAATGAACATGCTGATGAATTCTTTGTCATCACTCATATTGGGATGGATTCTTTTTATGACCATCACCTTTTCAAATTGTGCCGCTCCGGAGATTTTAGCTCGAAATATTTCAGCCATCCCCCCAATTGCCACTCTGTCCAGAAGGATATATTTTCCAAATTCAATAGGTCTTCCTACCATTATATTTTCCTGTTAAAGCTTTAGGTTGAATATTCAAGTGTTTGAAATCAGAATATTTTAACCTGATAAATATCAATCCATTGTTCAAGTGCAAGATTTTATAACTATTCAACACTTTAATAAAGGGATAATTTTTAAATAATTTATTTATAAATTGACCGGACAGATACAAAAAAAGTAGCAAACTAATCCGGCAAAATCTATTTCAGAAATCAGAAACAATTTAAGTGCATTATATATTTCAGAAATCAGAAACAATTTAAGTGCATTATAACCGTTAACTTATATGAGTAAAACAATTATTCAATAAACCAACTGAAAATCAACTTCACTGCAAAGAAGGTTTAATATCAATTCCCAATTCTTTTGTATATCTTTTTTCAACAAAAGAAGGGGCGCCTGACATTGGTTCTATTCCAGTGACAGTTTTGGGAAAAGCGATTACATCTCTCAAAGACTGAGCTTGGGTGATTACCATTGCCAATCTATCCAGACCACCGGCAAATCCTGCATGTGGAGGCACTCCATATTTGAATGCTTCCAGCAAAAAGCCAAACAGTTCCTGCTGTTTTTCAGGTGAGATACCAAGAGCAGCAAAAACTTTTGATTGTAATTCTGAATCATGTATCCTTACGCTTCCTCCACCAATTTCGTTGCCATTAATCACCAGATCATAAGCCAAAGACTTAATTTCTCCCTGATTTTCTGTTCCCAGGAGATCTATATCTTCAGCAGCAGGATGAGTAAATGGATGATGAGATGAGGTCCAGGCTCCTTCTTCATTTTTTTCGAACATTGGGAAATAGGTAACCCAGAGAGAAGAATATTTGTCAGGATTGATTAGTTCCAGGTCTTTGGCCAATTTGCGGCGCAGATTATCCATTATTTTATGAGTATTGGATGGTTTGTCGGTAATTATGAAAATAATATCTCCCGGTTCAGCTTTGAAAAAATTAATCAATTCAGTCTGTTTTTCCTGAGAAATAAATTTGCTGACAGAACCCTTGAGTTTGTTTTCTTCGACTTTTAACCAGATCAATCCTTTAGCACCACCAATATCCTCTTTTTTTACGAAAGAAGTCAATTGATCGATGTTTTTGCGTGAAAATTTGGAAGAACCACCAGGGACTTTTATTCCTTTGACCAGATTTCCACTTTTCACCGATTTTTCAAGAATTCCCACTCCGCAATTTCTGGAAAAATCATTGAGAAGGAAGTGTTCCAAACCGAATCTGGTATCGGGTTTATCAGTTCCATATTTGTCCATAGCTTGCTGCCAGGTCATTCGCGGGAAATCTGATTCTTCAAATTCAAGATTGAGTTTACTCCAAAGATCCAGGAACATTTTTTCTACAAATTCCATGACGTCGTCCATGTCGGCAAAGCTCAATTCCAGATCTATCTGAGTGAATTCCATCTGCCTGTCCTGGCGAGGATCTTCATCTCTGAAACATTTTGCTATCTGGTAATAACGATCAAATCCGGAAACCATCAACAACTGCTTGTAAATTTGAGGTGATTCTGCCAGAGAATAAAATTTTCCAGGATTGAGACGGGAAGGAACTATGAAATTTCTTGCCCCTCCTGGAGTATTCTTGACCATAAATGGAGTTTCAATTTCAAGAAAATTGTTATTGAATAAGAAAGATCTCAAATAATGGCTGATTTGAGATCTTTTGATAATTTTATTTTGGAGAGGGTTGCGTCTCAAATCCAGATATCGATATTTCAGCCTGGTAGAAATATTTGAACTGATTTCATCCTTAATGGGGAAGGGAGTTGTCTGGCTTTCACTGAAACGGTTTACATCTAGAGCTTCCAACTCAATTTCACCGGTACTGATTTTATCGGTAACATTGCCTTGCCGCGACAAAACAGTGCCTTCAACAGCTATGACATCCTCACGGGAAAAGCGCTGTACTTTCTGCAGCAAGTTTGCATCTTTTTCCTTTGAAAAGACAACCTGAGTAATTCCATATCGATCCCTCAAATCCAGAAAAAGAGCTCCACCCAATTCACGCAGGTTGTCTATCCAACCCATGAGTATTACTCTTTCTCCAATATTTGCTCCTCTCAGTTGTCCACAATTGTATTTTCTGTCTTTCAGTCCTGGAATTTTCATTTTTTTCTCTCATTTCAAAAAAATTAAAGATTAAAATCTGTTTTTTCAGAAACCTGTGTATTGCAAGGCTGTTTGCCCCTTGAGCCCCCTTTTTTACTTTATTGGAAAAATTAAGCAAGTTTTGTTTCGAGAAAATCTATTATATATGCTCTTAAATCAGCTGGATTAATTACTGCTTTCAGAGAGCCTACCCGGGCCGCTCTTTCTACTGAGTGCACCTTGTCAAACTTTGAAGCTAGTTTCTGACGTAATTCAGTTTTGTTTTCAATTAACATCTCAGTAAGCTTAGCCTCCAGTTGGATTCTTTTTTTACCTGATGCACTATCGACTTTTTTGCGTAAACTGACAATCTCAGGAATTTTCTCAACCTTCCTTTTGATTGAAGAATTAAAAACAACCGAAGCAGCAGCGCTTCCACCTATTACCGAAGCATAACTGCCTTCCAGTGCGATTGCTTCCATAGAATCCTGCAAAGCAGTAGAAAATACGACATAGGCTCCACCATGATATCGGGAAAGAACAACCAGTAAAACCGGACCTGAAAAATTGACTAAAGCTCTGCCGATACGAGCTCCATGAATTAATTGCCATTTTCGTAATGATTCCGGTGAGCCGTCGAATCCAGCCAGGTTAGCAAAGATTATCGCAGGTAAAGACCCACTAAAAGAATTGAGACTCCTTGCAATTTTGTATGCTCCTTTGGGGAAAAGAGTGGAAGCACTCCAATTCTCAGGACCATCCGGAGGGATAACCCCCATTCTGGAAACAGGGACTGCTTCTATTCCCAAAAATCCTGCCGGAAATCCGCCAATTCTAGTTTCCCAACTAATTACTCCCTGGGCACCATCGGTAATTCCTCCCCATCTTTCAATTTTTGTGGAGTTTTTATCTTTAACTGCTTCCATTATCGGTCTGACAGAAAATGGTTTTTTCCTTCCTGGATTTTTTTCTTCGCTGAAAATTGCTTTGATTTTAGAAAACCCATGACCAAGTTCAACCGGATAAGGTGCTTCACAGATATTTCTTGTTTTTTTATCTGAACTGTCGATCTTGACGGAATTTCCCTCTTTTTTCCAATATAATTCCGCATGTTCAAGAAGAAGTTTGTGACCAGCAGCCAAATCCTTGACCATGGCCTGAGCCTGACCACTGGGGAACATTACCCTTTCAGCACCTCCTATCCCCAGATTATCTTCCGCTGAAACAGAACCTGAGATATCAAGTGCTCTTTTTCCTGTAAGCACCATGCTTCCTTTCTCAGTCATAACCAGAAAACCTCTGGTAGAATGAAGCATGGTGGCTTCAGCATCAAAATAGGATTGAGCTCCGACATTTACTCCCCCGATCAAGATATCAATCATGCCGCCATCTTCTGTAAAATCAACAATTTTTCTTAACACCCTGGCAGTCCAATCGAGATTTTCTGTTCCAGACTCAAAATCGATTTTAGCTCCGGCACTGACTGGCAGCCAGTAAATCGAAAGCTCTTTCTGTTGAGCCAGCGTAATCGCCGCAATTATTCTTCTGCATTCATCTTCGGAAAGGGATCCCATACTTTTTAACGGATTGGAGATTATGGCTACTCTCTTCACTCCTTGAGGAACAGCCTGGGTAGGAGAATTCAAAATTCCGAAAATAATTCCTTCACTTTTATTGTCAGGCCAGCCTTTTCTGGCCAAGTGTTGCCGACCAGTTGCAGGATCAACAACAACTTCCCATTGTTCAAAACTTCCTTTGTCATTACCTTTAAGATCTTTACAGATGATCCGGAGAATAGAATCTGGACTGTTTACGCCTTTTCGACGAGCTTTAATTTCCTGTTCCAGGTTTTCGTCAAGAGGACGAATGAGATCCATGTCTCTTACACCTTGATTAAAAAATAGTCCTTCAGTAGATTTTCCTCGTATTTTAATGTGCCAGGGTAAGTAAAATTTTTCATCTTTTTTATAAATATCGGTATAAATCAATACTTGATCTATTCCAAGCCGGGCACCATAGGGTATTAGAGAACCAGAAATCCTTTTCATATCCTCTGATTTCAGATCAGACGGCATCGGATTTATGGCCAAAATCATATGATTCCACGGATATTTCTTTCTTTCATCCTTGAAAGTTATGGATTTCCTCAACATCTGACAAGCATTCTTGAAAGCCATGTCAACATTTGGCATTTGCACCATGCCATCTTCATCCTTTTCAATAATTGGATCAAAAACTTCGGACATTACCAGCAATCTTTTATCTTTTGGCTTGTTTTCCGCTTGCAGTCTGAACAAATACAATCTTGATCTGTGTTCTACCCGCTCCATTTTGAATGAACTGAAGCGCCACAACTCCAATCTGATAGCTGAGGCTGGATGTAGTCCGCAAAGATTATCTGTTTCTACATAAGCATTTCCAATGGGAGAGCGGAAGGTTTTAACCAGGTTATCTGGAATAAAAACGAAATTTATTTCCTTGAACTGAACTCCTGATTCAGAAAGAATTTTTCTGAGTTCCATTTTTTCATTCCAGTTCTCATTTATTATCATCTCAAGAGCATCTGAATTTGAATCTGCATCTCTGCCAATTTTTTCAAGATCTTCAGCGAGCGCTTTACTGCTTGTGATTGTAAAAATCCTGGTCTGTCCTGTTTTTTTATTTTCTCCTCTGGACAAATAGTTTAATTTAATTCTTATCACTTTTTTTCTTTTAATATTCAGTTGTTTTGATGAAGTTATATATTCTCCCCAGAAATACCATGATAAAATATCCAGAAGAGCGGCTTGTCCTTTAGGTTTAGACTGTTTTGATATCAGATAAGCAAGCTCTTCAATATCAGCTCCTCTGATGTTTTCTTTTAATTCTTGTCTGTCTTTGTTTTTATCCAGATAAGCCTTGATCAAATTTCTGATATTCTTTTTGTATTCTTCAACAATCGGTTTCTCAAAAAGATATGCACGAATATTTTCTGCCAGATCTGTCTGTCTGTAATTGCCGGTAACATCATCGGATAATTGCAACAAATCATTTTCCAGTTGTATAGGGGAGGAGTTAATCCTGTATTTTATCCCATTCAAGAAGGCCAATAGATCGGTAATAGCTCGATGAAGAAGTCTGGATTGATTCAGAACTCTTCTCAGCAAAAACAGAGAATAATTCAATTCTTTTCCAGGAACAGGTTTTTTGATTCCGTGTTGTAGAAGGATTTCCTGAAACAGTTTCAGAAAATTTTCCGGTAAATTGTGAAAAATGACTGATGGGCGACGGATCAAAAGAGCCAATAAAGCCTTGCCACTGGCATTTTTCTGAACACGATTAGTAACTCTGAATTTTCTGATGGGGCTGGTTAGTTTTATAATCAAAGCAGCTTGCCGGATTAGATGATAAACTTTCGGTAAAAGATCATCAATTCCTTCTTCATCAAAATCCGCAAGGCTCTTGAGAGCCATTTCCAATTCATTTTCCCCGGCCTCAAAACCTGTAAAAACAGAATTAATAATGTCCAGAGCTTCTGATGGAGTAGGATAATCTTTACGTGACAAGATGTTAATATTCTTCAGATTTATTTCATCATTACTTCGAAATCTTGCCAGAATACCACCAGCAAAAACCTGTGACCCCTGTCTTACTTCTACTCTCTGAATTATGCCGCTTTCCTTGGCTTTGATTTCTATTTCCATCTTCATAGCTTCAAGGGTAACTATACTGTCACCTTTTTTTACAATATCATCCTCTTTGACATGAACAAAAGAAACAATAGCAGGGGAGGGGGCTTTGATAATTCCCTTATCCTTCAACTTGTAAATGATAGAGTAACTATCCAGAAAAATACGCCATTCCCCAGCTCTGGTCAGAAATTTTAATTTAAAAGTATGTCCATTAAAAACAACTTTGGCTCTGTTTATTCCCTCACAGATCCAATCTACATTTATAAAACCGGAATCTGATGATTTAATCAGATAATTGTTGAAATTTATCCTGTTGACTTTGAGAGATGCTTCTCCTTTGATTGAGGTGAGATTTATAGGTTGAACCTTATTGGTGCTGCCCGCTAGAAGTGGACGAACATTAAAATTATATACTTTTTCAGCTTCTCTTTTACGGTGTTCCAAAATGGCTGCTGCAATCAAGCTTGGTTCAACCAGACTTTCTGGTATATCAAGATATCTTTTCAAAATATGATTATCGATATCATTGATTTTATAATCGCCTTTCTGTACTTCTTCCTGCTTGATCAAGAATTTCAAAAAAGGAATATTAGTTGTTCCATTTTCAATCAATATTTCACTTTCATCTAGAACACGATATAAACGACCCAGTGCCTCATTTCTGGAATATCCGGATGCTATGATTTTTGCAATCATGGGATCGAATCTTGAAGAAATTTCATCTCCTTCCATAACCCCCTGATCTATTCTGATTCCCGGTCCTGTACCAAAATAAAGTCTTTTTATTTTTCCTGGAGCGGGAATAAAATTGGAAGATGGATCTTCTGCGTATATTCTTGCTTCAATAGAAACTTTACCATTGCTGTTTTTTGATTTTGCCAATTTTTTACCCATGGCTGCCATCAATTGCATATGAACCAGATCGATTCCGTGTGTTTCTTCAGTAATTCCGTGTTCTACCTGCAAGCGTGGATTCATTTCCAGAAAATAAAAATCATTGGGAGCAGAATAGAGAAATTCTACGGTGCCGGCATTTTTGTAGCCCACAGATTTTGCCAATTTCTTGGACCAGTTCCCTAATTTTTCAACTTCTTTTTCAGTGATGAAGGGGGGAGGTGATTCTTCTATTACCTTCTGGCGTCGTCGTTGCAAAGAGCAATCTCTCAAGCCGTAAACTTCCACTGACCCGTAATTGTCAGACACAATTTGTACTTCTATGTGTTTGACTTCATCCATAAATTTTTCCAGGAATATCTTTCCTCCGGATTCTCTTCCTATCTGGGCTACAGCTTCCTCAACCTGTTTTGCAGAATGAACTATTCTTATTCCTCTTCCGCCACCACCATCAGAAGCTTTGAGGATAAGAGGATAACCGATTTTATTTGCCTTTTTTTTAATCTCCTTTGTGCCGGTGGCCATTTCCCAGGGGATCACTCTGATCTTGCATTTCTCTGCTGCCTTTTTGGCTTCTATTTTATCTCCAAGAAGTTTAATTGCATCCGCTCCGGGGCCGATAAAGACCATGCCATTTTTTTCAAGCTGCAGAGGCAATTCCGCATTCTCACTTGCAAATCCCCAACCAGGCCAGAGAGCATCACAATTGTATTTTTTCATAATCTCGAACAATTCTTTATCAACCTGATAGACATTATTTTTTTTCAATCTGACAATATCATCGGCACTGCGTTCAATTAAACTTGCTCTGTCATCCTCCGAAAGAATGACCAGAGTTTTGAGTTCATGCTTGTAGCGAAGATTAAATTCCTTGACTCCCCTTATGAACCTCAAAGCAGCTTCACCTCGATTAAAAATTGCTATTTTGCTATCTGTTTTCATAATTGCTATTTTGGATGTATTTTTCATTATTTTTCCTCGGGGGAAATTATCTGATCAGTAATAATTACAACAGCACTGGCATAAATATTTTCATGAGAGAGGGAAACAAAAATTTTCCCGGCTCCTGCAGTGGACAATAATTTACGAGTATGACCGTGCAAGTTGATGACGGGCATACCTGAAGATTTGTTGATAATTTCAATTTCTTTCATCTTTATCGGGAAAGTGGAGTTGAGAAACGCTCCACAACCTTTGATAAAAGCTTCTTTGGCTGCAAATCTGGCGGCTAGTCTCTGGGGTGCAGGAACATTTCCTGCGTCGACAAGTTCGAGTTCTTTGTCGGTAAAAATGTCATACAGAAAAGAGCTGGATTCTTTTGTCCATTCTTTCCTGAATAAATCAACCATGGCTAAATCCGTTCCAACTCCTAAAATCATAATTAATCACCAAGAAGATACCTTTCTTCACCGCCCTGAGATGACAAATCTCGCTCCTTAATTAATTCCAGAAGAGGTTTTATTTTTAAATCCTTTAATTCTGATTGCTGGAGAATATTTCTAGCCTTCACTCCATTTTTATATGACAAAAATTGTTCCTGGTTCATAGAGCTGTACAGGTAAAGTGGATTGATTAGCAGAATCATGCTTGAAACATGACCAAAACCAAGAGTTGTGATCAGAGCTGCTTTCAAACGGTTACATCCGACATCAATTTTGCGGGAAGGATAAACCAGATGTTTCAAGGAGCGAACTTCTGGATCCAGATCATCCAGGTTGTGGTGTCCTGGAATTGTTCCATCCCTGAAGATCTGGAGGGCGCCATTGAGTTGAAAAGATGCGGCTCCGCCTTTGGGATGTCCGGTGAGACCCTTTTGAGAAACAATATAAACAGGTTTGTTTTCATCTCTGCCAAGGTAACCGAAAATCCTGTCATATAGTTTTGATTCGTGGGGATCATTGACAATCGTCGAAGTTCCATGCATGGAAACAAACCCAATATCATCAATATCGAGTTGAAATTTAGATAAAGCCTTGGAAAGTTGTGAATTATCTCTCCCTCTGGCTACGACCAGGGGACCATAACCTGGTGCCGGTATTGATTGGCTGATTCCATCTGCAAAAGACCAGCAACCACCAATTATCCCATATACAGGAAGACCATTTTCAATGGCAGTGGCAGCTTTGGTCAACAAAACTGCTCCTCCTCCCTGGGCTTCAATAAAGCCTTTTCTTCTGGAATCATGTGGTCTTGACATGTTCCTGGCGGGAATTCCTTTTTTCTTCATTTCTTCATAATCTACTGTAGCCCCCATATCATCGAAACCGATAGTTCCGGCATAACTAATGTCGTCACTGGCTCCGGCAATCATTAAATCAGCCTTGTTCAACTGAATTTTTTCCATAGCAGCCTCAACTGAAATACCAGCTGTAGCACAAGCAGCCACAGGGGATAACATGGAACCATAATTTCCCAGTATTTCTTGGGAAATATGACCAGCTCCGACATTGCCAAGGCTTTCCTGTAAAGTTACAGGATCTCTTTTACTACCGAATACTGGATCTGTGTAGAGGCGGATCAATCTTTCCATGCCTCCGATCCCGGTTCCTATAGTGTTCCCAATTCTGCCGGGAGCAAAAATTTTCCTGATTTCATCAGAAGAAATACCAGCTTTGAGTAAAGCTCTGGAAACAGCATAGAGCATGTAAATGGAGTTTCTGTCCCTGTCTTCTGTTTCCATTTCGCTGAGGCCTTCCCCCACAGGATCCCAACCTTCAGGAACCATTCCCGCAACAGGGTTTTCATATTTTTCGTTGATGGGAAGATAAAGTTTGGAACCGGAAAGTTTGATTATTTTCCATTTTCCGGGTTTAATTTCTGTAACTCTGGTGTTTTGGGGATCTTCCTCTTTCAGTTGTAAAACTTTCTTTTTATCCTCCAGCACAAACTCCATGGGGGAATTCAACTTGATCAATGAGAAAGTGGAATAACTGTTTTTATCTGAACCTGATTCTCCACGCTCTCTGATACCTGTATTCTTTTTGAAATGATCAGCCAGTATATTTTCGATTTCTTTTTCTTTTACAAGCTTGCCGTTATCCTTTAAGCGAAATCCTGCTTCTTTTGAATCATATTCTACCAAGTTCATAAAGAGGGCCAGTTTCAAAGCTGTGCCATCAAGGAAAGCACCTTCTTTTTCGTAACCCCATCTGGTTTCTTCATTACCATAAGGCCCAATTTCTCCATAGCCGACAACAACAACTTCATTTTTCAGTAGATCCAGATTGAATTTAAAATCAGCCTCTTGATAAAGAGGGACCAGGTCTTCAACCTTTTCTGCTTTGATCAATTCTGAAGTTGGAACGTCATTCTTGTTTTTGTCATGCAGTGAAGTCGGAAGTTCCATCTTCTCCAGCATTGACTGACGGAGTTTTTTAACATCACTTCCCCAATTTTTAATGCCGCCCAGGCCACCTGTAATATCAGCCAGGACAGGGTTTTCCCCCGTAGCCATTTTCAGAGAGCTTGAGTTGGCCAGCCGACACAGTGCCTGACCCATTTCGCTGGAACTGAATGTTTTGATCCCATGCAGTTTTTCCAATTCAGGAGCCAGTTTGTCCTGGTCTTTCATTAAACCTGTACCTCGCACCCAGCCAATTTTTACTCCTGTAATCGCAGTCATTTCCTTGAGTAAAGGTTCCGCATACCATTTGTTCAGCAATACTTCCAATGCTGCCTTGCTTTCCGCATAAACACCATCGCCTCCCATTTCTCCAAGATTGGGGCTTAACGGCAAAAATACCCGCAACCTGTTTTTCCAGCCTGCAGCTTTCATTCTCAGTGCAAGGGTGGATAAAAGTTTTTCAACCCCGATAAGGTTAACCCGCAGGGCATTTTCATGCCTGAACTCGAGGTCCTGCAGCATTCCATTGACACCATAAGCCGCAAAAGGCAACAGGAGTATATTTTTGCGGGAAATATCCGAACTGACATAATCAGCAAAACGATCGATATCTTGATAATTGCCTTGTCTGAAGGGGACAATCTCAAGAACAGCTCCTTTGTCTGCCCAATTATGATAAATCCCCACCATTCTTTTTACTCTGTCGTAATTTAAAGTTGAAACTCCCACCATGACCTTTGCCCCGCCGGCAAGAAGAAGCTTTATTCCTGATTCAGCTATTGAATCGGGTCCGGCTCCAGTTACTACAACTGTGTAATCTTGGAGATTGAAGTGTTTTTCATGATCCAAGGTGATTGTTTTCTCTTCTTTATAAATTTTTAGATCAATTAAATTATCAATTTTGTCAGGTAAAAGACTGATTTTTTTATTTTCAAGGGAGGCAACAGTATTGTTGAGGATTGACCTCGATTGTTTATTGCTTATTTCTGGCAAAGCTGCTTTTAATAAAGGCAGGGCTGCTTCACCTCTTCTTTCAACCCGCTCCAGTAATTCTTTTTCTGGTTTCTTGCCTGCTGCCAGGATATTAATGAGGGCAAGTGCATCTTCCCTGATCCAGTTTTTCCAGGAACTCAGTTCAACTATTTTTTCTTTTTCAAAAACTGATTGATCATAATAATCATAAGTAAATGGTTTCTCAGGTTGCTCGGTATTTTTTAAATCAACATCTTCTTGTTTGCGGTTGTTTCTGAAATTTTTCAGAGTATCCCCGACTTTTGCCAGCAAACCGTTATCTCCGAAGATTCTGTTTTCAATTTTGTTCAAAGCAGCCGGATCAACCATTGCACCAGCTTTCTTGGCAGAACTCATTTTCTCGGCAGCAGCTTCAAGTCCCATTCCTTGCAGGAGTGATTGTTCTATAATTTGCAATCCATTGTTTTTATCAGAAACGGGAAGCCCCAGAGGATTAGATGCACCGGTTAAATTGCTTTTATAATCATACTGATAGGGGAGTTGAGCTGTAAGAAAATGATTAAATCCTGAATCATCCAGATTATATTTGTGCTTAACCTCATTTTTGAATTCATTAACAGTTTTCAAAGCAAGAGCATCCAAAAGACCATTTATGGATTCCTTGAGAACATTTCCAGGACATCGGTATTCTTTAGTAGAATTTTCTATGGAAACAGCCAATTCCCCAATTTTCATTTCAGAAAAACCATCGGTATTTTCCAGATTGAATTCCTTCTTTATCTCTGAAAGAAACTGGTTGCGACGGGCACTATTACCTTGAAGCAACTCATCTATGGATGAATTGTTGTCAATTTCTTCTGGCCATACCCCAGCCAGAATGGATAAAAGAGACTTAAGTGGCATCAGGAGACCGTTGGTTCCGGAGAGGGTTTTTCCGGAAGATGAATGTGGCTCCTGTTGAAGGAAAGACTCTGTCTGCTGTGACTGACTTTCAACCTCTTTACCTTGTTCAGTCTTTTCATCAACCGGATTGATAGTTGAATCATCAACTGGAGAAGTGTTTATTGTTTCAGCAAAATTCTCTATGAAATTCAGGTCGAAATAGCCGTTATCAAGATTCTTGCCGTAAATTGTATTGCGATCATTTTCCAGATGAAGGATTTTGGGTTGTTGGGAAAAATCACCAAATGCAAGAGTCTGAGCCATGAGATTTGTCAGGGTAGGTTGATGTCCGGGACCTATTTCCACCAAATTGTGATAATCATTCTTGATTAGACCCTCCTGTATCCTGATCCATTGAACCGGAGAAGCAAATTGATAGGCAAGCAGTTCCACCATCAATTTTGCGGTATACTCTTCCTGTTCAAGATGATTATGGCTGGCAATCAATTCTTTTACTACCGGAGAGGATGTAATTTTATATACTTTTTCAGCATATTCAATTTTCAGAGAGAAAGGGGCTCCGGTGAGGTTGGGCCAGTATTTGTCAACTAGTTTTTCAGGATCGATCTTGTTGGGGAATAAAACAGTCAGAGTTTTCCTGAAGGCTTCAACACCATCTCTGAGCAGGCTGGAGTGGAAAGGAACATCAATTCCGGGAACTTTCAGATAGGGTGATTTGCCGCGGATACCCGCTCCCAACTTGTTTTTCAATTTGTTTAACCCTTTGGAGTAGCCGGTTACAGCATATTGTCTTCCTCTGCAATTGTAATTGACAATTTCAATGTATGAATCCTTTTCAGTTGCAATTTCCTGGACGATTGCAAACATCTCCTCCTCAGTCAAATTTGCATGGTGTGGTCTAATTACTCCCAAACTGAAAGGGGAGTTCCCTTTTTTGTCCCGAGGAACAAAATTTTGCATGGTGAGACCACGTTGGTAGACAACTTCCACTACTTTTTCCAGCGACAAAATATTACCGATAGCGGAAAGGGAACTGTATTCACCAAGACTATGTCCTGAAAAAGCAGCTTCAGAGATAAACGCTCCATTTTCCTTTAATTCCGCAATTTGGGCACAAGCTAAAACTACAAGAGATACCTGGGTGAATTGAGTAAGGTTCAAAACACCTTCGGGATGAGAATATTTGATGCCGTCAACAGTTATTTCGACTGGATTTTCTTTGAGAACATCAAGCAGAGAAAATCCAAGTCTGTCACGGGTAATCTGATCAGCTTTATCCCAGATCTTTTTTGCACTTTCAGAATTTGAATAACTGGGTTCGTGCATTTTTACTTTCTGTACTCCTTGTCCGGGACAGAGGTAAACCGTTTTGAAAGGAGTAGATTTAACAACAGTTTCCATCTTCATTTGGCGTTCACTGCCAAACAGTTGAAGACTGTGAATATATTTTCCACAACTTCTTCCTTTGCGCACAATACTCATTTTTAAGCGTTCACCGAGATAAACCGGTGAGATGAATTTAGTTGAAATATCCACTGCTTTTAGTTGCAAGGGAGTGGAAACTGCTTTTTCAAAAAGACAAAGTGCTTTTGCCTGGCTCCACAGGCCATGGATAATCGTGCCCGGCAAACCGGAAAAACGAGCAAATCCTTCGTCCAGATGAAGAGGATTCATGTCTCCCGAAACCAGAGCAAAAGTAGATGAATTTTGAGGAGCGCTGAAATGCAAACTGCCAAGGTGAAGTTCATCTTCAAAAAAATCATCTCTTTCTTCATATTTTGAAACCGGCAGAGTGGAGCCAAAATCAATTTTGTGTTTTTCAGGAATAAATACTCCTTCAACTTCACCAATTTTTCCCCCTGCTGATTTAAGATCTACTCTTACGGAAGTTTCAGTACATGCTGAAATCGCAGTTTCAATATTTTCAGGATTAATGCCTTTCTTCACAACTCCGGGTAACAATCTGACTTTCGATTTGTAGTGAAGCATACCGGTTGGATCTGCATCCAGATTTTCCACCATGGTTTTCAAAGCCTTTGAAGCCAGCCAAGGCAGGGAAACCAAGTCTCTGTAATCAGGTGATCTTCCTGTTGCCAGTTGATATTCATCCATACTTGCCGAATTATTAAAGACATTCGTTTTGTAAAGACTGTTTAAGCTATTTTTCAACTCGTCTCTGTTTAATTCAGGCAAATAACTAGTTGTGTTAGTTTTGAGGTTCAAAATCAATTGCTTGGATTGATTGTCCGGCAGGGTAATAAAATATTCAACAAGTGTTTTTTCCGCTTTTACCGAAAGTTGCCCTTTCAGTTTTTCATTTTGGAACCAGGAAAGTGATTTTTCCTTTAATTCAATTATGTCGCCTTCTTCAAAAACAAAAAGAGAAGGGAGCGGATTTGGCATGGTTCCCTTTTCATGTTGAAAACGCAGAGCTTCTGCCAATGACTTCAGATCGTAATCCTGGATATATTCTGAAAATTCCTTTAATGTTGTTCTTCTTTTAAGCTTTAGATTTTTGGTGGGAACGGTGTCGAGGTAAGATTCGTTATCCAGTTTAAATTCCAGCATTTCGCCCAGGATATCCGCTACAGGTTGGTTGATTTTATTGATTTTCCCAGTACTTTTAGGACCTGGAATCACAAGAACCTGATCAAATTTCAATTTTGGATCATGGGAAAGAAATAAACTGTCGGCCAGATATCTTTGTCTGAATTTTTCGTCTATTATCGGAACAAAAGGCAGTGGTTTTCCTGGAAGCTGGCAGATTTTCATAAAATAATCACCAAAAACAGGTTGGATTATGTATTCTTCCAGTCCGGGAAGTTTTTCAAAAAGCTCGTGGAGTAAAACCTGAGGCTGTTGAAGTTTGTCAAAATCAGGCAATGCACATTGAAAGCGTTGACAGATCCTGGTTACAAGTTTTTGCAAACGCAAGGGGTGATCTTTGCTCAGCCAGATTCCATTTTCATAAGGTCTGTTTTGTCCAATTGCAGTCAGTTCTACAAATCTTTCCAATAGATGCCGATAGCTCATCTTTCTGAAATCACCGAAATAAGGTTTCCAGGTTTTGTTCAGTCGCTTAATCAATTCTTCATTTCTTGTTTTTGCATAAACAGGATTTTTTTCAACTTCATCAGCTGTATAAGCAAGGCGACTGGCTGAATTATCCATATACCAGATGGTGGCTCCCAGAGAACTGCGTCCGGAGCGAAAACCTCCTTTTAATTTTCCATATTGAACCCAGCCATCTTCAATTCCGGCAGCAGCAGCCATTTCCTTTTTGATCCCAATACTTGTTTCAGCCTCTTTGCTGACCATGGCGACTGTACCTGCCAAAACTGCGTCCACAGGTCTGCGACCTGGTCCGCCATACCAGGTTCCAAGCAGATATTTTTCGGCATCTTCCCTGGTGGCGATTCCACCTCCAACTGCCAGCAGCAGGTTTTCATGTTTTCTTATTTTTGAATAATACCGGTAAAGAAGGTTGTCCAGAGGATACCAACTGTGATGACCTCCACCTTCTCCTCCTTCTACCTGAATGATAAATGTTTTATCGCTGTTTGCTGCAGCAATTTTCAGAATCTTTTCAATTTGTTCAGGGGTTCCTGATTTAAAACTGTTAAGCCATATGTCATGGGAATGAAGTTTGTTCAGAAGTTGACCAGCTTCTTCCACATCCGGTACTCCTGCAGACAAGGTAAGTCCGCAAATAGGCATTCCCTGTTTTTTTAATTTGAACAGCATCCCTTCTTTTTGCAGATGAAGTCCGTAAAGATAGGGATCGAGATACAAAGTGTTAAGAACAATTTCTTTGCCTGGAGCTAATTTTGTCTGTAATTCATCCATTGTCTGCTGAAAAATTTCTGCTGTTACCTGTCCGCCTCCGGCCAATTCTGAGACAAAATTACTATTGGCTGCCGCTGCAACAATATCGGCTGTGGCTGTAGTAGGAGTCATTCCAGCTAGAATAACAGGATTATTTCCAGTATAACGGGTAAAACGATTATGTATTTTACCATCTTTGAATATGGGCATTGAATCGAGAATATTTCCATTCAATATTTGATGTTTACCTGTTTGTGATTTGTTGATTGTACTGGAAACAGAAACTTCATTGCCTCGCAACAGGACTGAGGTAAGCTTGAGTAGGCCGTCACCGGGACCGGGAATAATTATCTCACCGGGTTTATTTTTATCACTAAGAATTTTTTCCAGAACCAGTGGATAATCTACTGTAAGTTGAAATTGAGAATCCAGCAGAGCATCAGTGAAATCTTCTTCAGAATCAAGTTTTGTTCCGTCATGGGCGGAATAGCAGGGCAACTTGCAATTTTTGCCCATAAATCTGAGACCGACTCTTTTGATGTCCTCTCCAGCCATTTTTCTGGCAGGCAACATGATTGGACAATGAAAGGGTCCCGATACATTCAATGGTTCTACATCAAAAGGAATATTTCTTCTGGAGTGATCCGAAGATCTGTATTTGATTAATTGATTGAGAAAATATCTGATATTCTCTGTTTTTCCAGAAAACACAAAACGATCCGGAGAATTTTTCAAGCTGCGATAAACCTTTTTTTCCGGGGGAATCTCTTCCAGAATTTCATCGAGCAAACCTTCATCAAATCCCCATACCGAAACCATTGGAGCCAGCTTCAAATCTTCCCAGACGATGTCTCTTCTGCTCATTCCGGCGGCGTGTTGCATTCTGATTCCCTGCCAGATCAAATATCGGGAAGCTTTCTCACAATTTTCCAGAAAGCTGTCTTTTCCCTGGGAGACAATAGCTGAAGCAAAAATTCCCTGGGAATGGCCGGAATAAGAAATGATGCCATTGTTGTCTTCTGGAAAAAGCCCCTTGTTTAATGCCTGTCCCATACTGACCAGAAAAAGCATAGTTTGACTGACCGCAGAAGATGAAAGATATTCTTCGTCCGGAAAATCTATCTTGCCTGTTGACCAGCTCGAGGGATAAATACCTTGATTAAGTAGTCCGGTTTTGACAATTTCTGGATTATTCAATTCATCTACAAGTGCTACCTCTATTTTTTTGAATAAAGATGCAATTTCCTGATTGTTTACCAAATATCTCAATTCATCTCTGTAACCGGTGGATTGTCCCGCGAAAATAACGGTTCTGGTGTTTTTATTCATTTTATATTTCTCCATTAATCAGATTTAAAAGCCCGTCTGTAATAATTACAAGCTGTAAAAATTGAACGCCCCTACCTGCACGCAGGATATATGCCAGTAACTTCAACCAATAAATAATCAAACATAAGCATTTGTTAATACTGATATATTAGATGTTCTTCCTGGAAAAGGAGTATTTCTTGCCTGCTTGAAACCGGGTAATTATTTTCCCAAAGGAAAGTAAATTCCCAATATGCTGTTTTCATCTCAGGATAGGGGCACTTTTTTTTGAACCTGTCTCAATTTAATTTTCTCTTCAAAAATCTCAATAAAAAACTAAAGCTCCATGGTAAAACATTATTTGCTGTTTGCCTGGGTAAAAAGTCAGGACAAAACAGATGATGTAAAATTCTGTATTCAACTGAATACCTGCCTTTTTGAATCGGGAACTATTAAATAAGCCTGTTTACAATTGATTTTCATTCTTATTCTGTTAAAATCAACTGAATAATTTGAGGATTTAGCTTGGTTCCCATTTAAGGACGGGAACTAACTATATATAGATTATTTCCCCAAACCTTAAACTGAGGTGAAAAATGATTCCTTTTGAAAAACTTGTCAAAGCTCTTAATATTTATAACGGTTTAGAAACACCAGAAAAACAAGAAGAACCTGCAGAATTAATGCAGGAAGAAGAATTTCTGGAAGTTGAATCCGAAGAAGAATTATTTCAGGATGATGATTTTCCCCAGGAAACAGCTTCTTTGGGTAATGAATCCTCAGATGATAATGATATCGCTGCCCTCGAAGATGGGTTTGGAGATATGGAAGACGCTGAATTCTCCCCTGAAGTTGCCGACAATGAAGAAGTTGCCGACAATGAAATTGATCTTGTCGATGATTTCCAGGAGGTCAGCAATGAAAATGACAGCTTTTCTGGAGGCTTTGATATTATTGAAGAAGAACCGGTAGCGCCCAAAGAACCAACTCAGGACAATCAGGATGATAGGATAGACATTTTGGGACATGATGATTTTCCTGCTGTTGAACAACCTGTCAAAGATGAAATTCAACTGCCGGATGATTCTATCGGTTCAAAAAAAGAGCCAGAAAATATTCTTGCCGACTCCTTTGGACGGGATGAGGCAGCATTCGACATTCTTGAAGAGCAGCCAGTACCTTCCCCTGAAGAGCAGGGCGGCATCCCGGTATCTCCCGAACAACAGCAGGGTTCTCAACCAGTTTCCGGCCCGGTTGACTCCGGCGAATTTCCTCCTCCTCCCAAAGAGCAGGGCGGCATCCCGGTATCTCCCGAACAACAGCAAGGTTCTCAACCAGTTTCCGGTCCGGTTGACTCTGGCGAATTTCCTCCTCCTCCCAAAGAGCAACAGTAATTTTGTTCTTCGCTCACAGACAATTTCAATGTCACAACTTTACTTTAATTTCAGATGGCGAAAAAATTGTTTTTTGCTTCACGAATAATGAACAAATTTATAGCTTTCTTTGTATTAAAACGTTTTCCAACAATTATTAAACGGGAAATACAAGTTACGGGTTTACATTAATTGATTTCTTTTTTATAAAGCAGCGTTCAGTTTACCGAATTAAAAAACAAGTTGTTTTTTGGTGAGATTATAAATGGATGAAAATAAAAACAATGAAATCAAATCACTTTTTGATATAGATGATTTTGATCTTTTCCAGGAAACTTGTTGGTCAGACAAAGTATACAATATTCCGCGAATGGAAGTTAAAGCTAATCTTGTGGAATGCGGCAAAATTCTAGAAGAGATGGAAGAAATTGATTCAGAAGAATTTTCCATGGAAACAGGGATAGAACATCCTGCACTGTGGAATAATCGCCGGGTGGATCGCCTAGAAATGTTTCACATGCGCAAACCTGCAGAGCGCAAATTGCTTGATAAAGCGTTCAGCAGAGAAATTCCCATGTCTATCATTCTGGATTCACCTTCTCCACTTTATGCCCATCCTTCCCTCGGGTTGATTATTGATGAACATGGATTGGAAGCAGGTTACAGATTACCCTTTCTGGCAGTGGGGGACAAACAGCTTCTTCGCAAAACATTAGAAGAAAAACCTGATGATATTAAAAGGATAATTGGAGAAAACAAACTTGGTTTCCAGTTAAAAACTCCTTTGGAAAATGTCGAAATAATCCCTGAAAATATAATCGAACAATTGCAGACAGCCCTTGAACAACTTGATAAAGCAGGTAAAGAAGAACATCGTTCCTGTCTGGGAATTGTCAAAATAATCAATAAAACAGAAGATTTTACTCAAAAAGAGCTTATCTTTGACAAGCTCAAAGAAATCTACAAATACCTCATTCCCTTCTATAAATTTGTTTCCTGGAATTCCGAAGATGATCAACTCGATGTAACCGGTCTAATTCTGGTTCAACAAGATGCAATCAAACATGAACATGAAAAATCGGAAGAAAAATTGGCAGAGATAAAAAACAGGGAAGCTCAGAAAAAAGAAAAAATAGAAGTTGAGCAACAAAAAACCTTTGAAAAGTTAAAAAACCAAGTTTCGCAGTTTTCCAGAAAGAAAAAATTCAAAAAGAAATTTGTAGGTTCTGATAAATATTCAGGAAGAAAAAGCTTTAAGCATGTAAATTCTGGAAAACCCAAAAATTTAAACAAGAGTTCCAGACCATCTCAACGTAAATCTGCGGAAAACCTCAAGGTTGGAGATGATATTATCATTACAGCCGGATTGTTTAACGGGCAGGGAGGAAAAATAGTTGGGATAAACGGACAAGAAGCTGTTATTACTGTCAAAGGATTAGAAATTAAAGTTAAATTGAGAAACCTCAAATCAAAATAGTTGAGTAGCTATTATTTTCTGATTTTCTTAATAATTTTTTCTGTAATTTCACTGCAGAGATGGCAATGGTCCACATAGCCATCTTTTAATTTAAAATTATTATTTTTCGCAAGTTCAAAGGGGCCGCCTTCAACAATTGGGGCAAGGATTTTATGTTTTGCCGGATCGAAGTTTGCAAAAAAACTGCTAATTTTTACCTGCCTGAGATTGACCAGAGGAATTTGAGGACAGATCAATAGATTTCCCTTTGAGTCCAACCAGAGATAGTCAGGATTTACCAAATCCTGGTGGGGACAGATATCAAAATTTTCCGGGGCCCACAATTGTTGTTTCTCATTAAGTTCTGTGGCGGCTCTTCCTCTGTATAAAATTACCCCGGAAGGATCATGAGTTCCTCCATAGGCAAAATCAGGGGGACGGGACGCTTCACTTTCATGTTTTCTGGAGATGGTCAGTTTGACTCCCAGATGTTCAGATTCAACTTCCAAATCATCAATCAAGGGCTCAAGTCGGGTATTGTTATGTAACGAATCAACGGAAATTATAATTTCATTAAGACCAATATCAACAAGATATCTAACTGCTTGGGAAAAATCCATTTTTGTTCCGATAAAATATCCACTGGTCCATACAGCAACATCAAAACCCAACATGTGAGCATCATGAACAGCATTTCTCAGTTTGGGAAAAATCAGAAAAGGTTCGCCTCCGGTAAAAATAATCTTTTCAATGGATTTTACTCTTTTTAATTTTCGTAGATATTTTTTGATAAGCACCAGAGGGAAAAAATCTTCAAGGTCAGGAGAAGAATTAAAATGGCAATGTTTGCATTTTAACAGGCATTGTTTGGTGATGATAAAATAGATGACACGAGGTTTCATAAGGGGCTTTCAGAGAGGAAACTGCAAGCAGGTGTAAGAATTGGGAAAATGAATAAAAATGAAAAAATACGTAGTTGACATAATATACATTATCGGAAGTAAATGCTTCACGTGTCTTGTTATCTTTTTAAGCAATATTTTATAAGGATGGTTTTCTTTTTAACCAGGAAATATTTTCTTTGCCGAATTTTTGTTCCATATAATTTCTCACTCTGGCAGAAAATTCAATTTGCTTATTAATCCTGATCAATGAGCTCCAGTTTTTGTTTTTAGTGAGTTTGAAGACAATATTGATCTTCCCGGGATATTTACCTGCAAAACTGGCAAAATTAGCAATCCATTCATCTTCATCATTTATTTGGATAAATTGTGGTGGATTAATTACATCAATTTTAATCCTTAAATATTTTACACCTTTTTTTACCAGTTCACTGAAAGTTTCAACTTTATTGATCTTCATGCTTCTTTGTAGAGAACCGTTTCTTTTGCTTATTTCCAAAGCACCATAAATAAGCAAAGGTTCCCTTGATGTAACTGTTTTCCTTAAATCTTCGATATATCTTGAAGATATAAAGTATCCGATCAACCCATCCATTCCGTCGATTTCACCTCTGGCATAAAGAGATTTACTCTGTTTTGCTCTACGTTCAGTATATTGGGAAATAATTCCGGGGATAATTATGTCATTATGATAAGAACGCTCATTATCTTCGAGATTTCTGGGAACTATTTCCTGCAATTCGCCAACTGTATGGCTCCAATTCTTCTTTAAATTTTCATCATCTGAATTAAGAAATCGGTGCAGAGGATGACCAGATAGATAAATCCCAAGAACTTCCCTTTCCTTTTCCAGCATATCAAGATTCAACCAAGGTTCAGTATCAGGATACTCGGGGTCTTTGGTTTCAGCTACATCGTCGTCAAAAAGATCAAAAAGACTGGTCTGGTTTGAATTTTGTTCTTTCTGATAACTGTTGCCAATTCTGAGTGCAATTTCTACTGTTTCCAAGAGAACAGCTCTTGCTTTCTCCGGGGCCTCGGGATAAAGATTATCCAGGGCTCCGCTTTTGACGAGTGCTTCCAGCACTCCTTTATTTACTCTGCGCAAATCTACAGTGCGGCAGATATCAAAGATTGATTCAAATTTATTATCTTTTTTGGCTTCTATTAACGCCTGAACAGCACTCTCTCCTACTCCTTTTATGGCTCCCAGACCAAATCTGATCACCTTGTTGTTATCTTTATCCCTGATGATGGTAAAATCCTGTTCCGACTCATTAATATCGGGAGGAAGCACATTTATGCCCATCTTGCTTGATATCCGCAAGTATTTCATTACTTTGTCGGGATTGTTGCATTCACAAGTAAGAATCCCTGCCATAAACTCTTCAGGATAATGATATCTGAGCCAGGCGGTTTGATAACTGATCAAGGCATAGGCGGCACTGTGAGATTTGTTAAATCCGTATTTGGCGAATTCTTCAAGGGTTTTAAAGATGTTTTCAGCCTGCTCCCTGTCTATTTTGTTTTTTACACAACCCTCTACAAACTTATCTTTGAGCTCGGCCATGAGTTTTATTTTTTTCTTACCCATTGCCTTGCGCAAAATATCAGCCTGCCCTAAACTGAAATCAGCCAATTTCCTAGCTGTTAGCATTACCTGTTCCTGATAAATAATAACACCGTAAGTCTCTTTAAGAATATTTTCCAGCCAGGGATGGGGATATTCAACTTTTATCCTACCATGTTTTGAATCGATGAATTGTTTGTCATAATTATTACTCAGTGGTCCTGGTCTGTAAAGAGCTACTGCAGCAATAAGATCTTCAAATTTATCAGGTTTCAACCCCTTCAAGAGTTGTGAAAAGCCCTCACTTTCCATTTGGAAAACACCACCGCTTTTACCCTGTGAAAGCATTTCAAAAACACCGGGATCATCCAGTGGAATCAAATTAATATCAAGTAATTTTTCCTTGTTTCTTTCTTTGTGGACGTTGATTCTTTTAACAGCTTCGGCGATTTTGGTGAGATTATCAAGCCCCAGGAAATCAAATTTGACCAGACTGGCCAATTCAGTCATATCCTTGTCGTATTGGGTTACAATCGGGATATCCATCCCACTTGCACCTTTGACATCGACCTTGCCTCTGGCTGCAGGTACTGTTTCCCAAATGGGTTTGTCACTGATAACAACTCCGGCTGCATGTACTCCCGGGTGGCGAAACATTCCTTCCAACTTCTGGGCATTTTCCACCAGGCTTTCTAATTCGCTTGTTTCCCCTGCCAACTTTTTAAATTTGGGTTCTTCATTGAGTGCTTCATTGATAGTACTCCCCATGGGAATTGCTTTAGCAAGTTTATCCACTGTTTTCAGGGGAATATCCATTACCCTTCCCACATCTCTCACTGCAACCCTTGATTTCAGAGTGGAGAAAGTAGATATTTGAGCTACATTGTTTTCGCCATACTTCTCCTTGATGTAACGCAATACCTCGTCTCGACGATTTTTGCAGAAATCTATATCAAAATCGGGCATGCTTATTCTTTCAGGATTCAAAAAACGCTCAAAAAGAAGGCCATATTTTATGGGATCCAATTCGGTAATTTTCAAGGAGTATGCCACAATGGAACCTGCACCGGACCCTCTTCCTGGTCCAACAGGAATCCCCTGTGCTTTGGACCATTTGATAAAGTCGGAAACAATCAGAAAATAGCCTTCAAATCCCATATCAATGATAATTTCAAGTTCATAATCAAGGCGGCTGAAATATTCAGTCTCATTTTCAACTTTACCGTCTCGAATTGCAATTTCCTCAAGACGTTGCTTGAGACCTTCCCTGGAAACTCTTCTCATGTAGTTCTCGGAGGATTCATTATCTGGAGTATCAAAGACTGGTAAAAAATATACCGGTTTTTCTCTGGTTTGATTATTGGGTATTTCAACCTGGCAAGCCTTGGCAATTTTAACTGTGTTTGTAATTGCTTCAGGGACACTGCTGAAAGCAGAAATCATCTCTTCGGGAGATTTAAGATACAATTCATCAATGCTATGCTTCATCCTGTTTTCATCTGTTATCTTTTTTCCCTGGGATATTGCCATAAGAATTTCCTGGGCAAAGGCATCTTCTCGATTGAGATAATGGCAGTCATTGGTTGCAACAAGTGGTATTCCCGTTTCCTTGCTGATCTTGATTAAATTTTCGTTTATTATGTCCTGTTCCGCTATTTTGTTATCTTGCAGTTCAAGAAAGAACCAGCCATCTTCAAAATGTCTGGCATATCTTTCAGCCAGTTTTTTTGCTGCTTCATACCCTTGGGCAAAGAAAGTACGGGGAATTTCACCACCAAGACAAGCACTGAGGCCAATCAATCCTTTTGAATTTTCCTGGAGCAATTCGTGATCGATTCTTGGATTATAATAAAATCCCTTGAGAGCGGCCATACTCATCATATACTGCAGGTTATTATACCCCTCCTGAGTTCTGGCCAGCAAAACCAGATGATAATTGGCATCCCTTTTCTTCTTTTCTGACATCTTACTTGAAGTTATATAGGCCTCGCAGCCAATAATTGGATGGACTTCCGCTTTTTTGGCTTTAAGATAAAAATCCAGAGAACCATACATGAATCCATGGTCAGTCTGAGCTACAGCATCCATCCTGCGATCCTTCAAAGCGTCGAAGAGTTTATCGAGATGAATAGCCCCATCAAGAAGACTGTATTGTGAATGGAGATGCAAATGAACGAATTGAGCTTGAATATCCATAAAAATCCTGAAAATAGTTTAGTTGATATAATAAAAATGTCTGCATAGTTGCCGGGTACATTTCAATCAAACTTCAGCCTCGGACAATAACCCCCACTTTGAAATGGGAATCGGTTAATTTAATCTGCAGACAGATTAGTTAATTGAGCCCCCCCTTGTCAACAAAATATAGTTTCAATAGATTTTGGTTCAGTCTTGTTTGACTGCACAATCCACAAATGCTCCGCAATCTTCAAACCCTATGCAGTTAAGATATTTGGCGAATGTATCCATGAATTTTTCTGAAGGAGCCAGATAGATGGTTTTCTTCTTTTTTTCGGCAAAATTATGTTTTATAAAATTGTATCTGCAGGATTTAAGGCATATTCTCTTGTTGGCACGCCTTTTTACTGCCTCCGCCTGCTTCTGAAGAGACATCTCTTTGTATTTGTTGCCATATACTCTGGGCACAAGAACTTCGGCACATTTGTTGATGCGGCTGCAAACCTTTTCACATCTTGAAGCATTTAATTCATCCATGGGATAATTGAAAATGCTTTCTTCGTGTTTTTTGAGCCGACAGGAATTGAAGTCTTTGCATGAAGGATATTGGAAACATTCCATCTGATTGTTCAAAAAGAAAGCAAAAAAGTTTTTTTTGTTTTTTCGTGTTTTTTCTTTGATCTGTAAAGCACAGGATTTGTTGCACTGTTCTTCATTTTTGAAAAAATTGATCATTTTGGAAGTTTTTTTGTGGTTTCTGGATTTATTGCCTGGTTTCTTCTGTAATTTCTCAGCTTCTTTACTGCATTCAGCTATTCTTTTACAAAGTTTGCTGCACATTTCAGAATCAGAAATCTGTTCTTTCTTTTTACACGAAAAGCCTGCCGGTAAAATAAAAACAAGGATGAGAAAAAAAGTCTTTTTGTTTAGAACTTCCATAAAAAACCAACTCCCCCATAAAATGCCGGATCGGTTGCAGGCATCCATGATGTTCCGTAAAATTCCATAAAGGCGGGACGCAAGTTGGTATCAGAAGGCTTGAGGCCGATGGGAGCCCATCTGAGGCGGGAATATACGCTCCATTTGGAGTTGAGTGCCCACTCGACAGAGGCTTCAAACATGATTCTTATTCCCCAGTAAGGATCCCTCAATGAGTGATCTTGCCAGCCTTTCACCTGCTCTGCCGGATCCGCACTTTCACAAAATCCCGGTTCAGTTCTGGGATCATCGGCTTCTGGAGGAGCACCCAAACAGAATCTATCACGGTAGACATTAAAGTAGGTTTTAACTGTAAGATTCACCTTTTCCCTGAAGGAAAGAGTACCACCCCCACCAAGATTGAAGGTAAAATTGGTTCTTTCCTGACGACCTACTCCGCCGCCAATATCCATAAAAACGCCAGCAGTCAAAGGTCCACCCTGAAATAATTGACCACGCAGATTGAAAATAAATTCAGTCATGTTGAAATAGGTGCGGAAGGTTGCCCCACCGTCGATGCCCAGATCTCCTTTTCTCCAGATCCCAACCATGAGTTTGCCATCCAGAATATAGGGCCAATCAATCCCGGCTGATGCAGTAAAGGATCTTGGCGGAATTGTTTTAACTCCGTATGCACTGAGCGAAGTTTTCATCCGCTCAATATCCTGTGGAGTTGGTCCCAGGGGCAGAAGATTGACGTTTATGGTTTTTGGTTCAGTAGTATTGCCTTTAATTTCGATAGAGCGGGTATATTCCCGGTAACCACTGGCTTCAACTTCAAGCCTGTAAGTACCTACAGGCAATTCATATTTGAGCAGAGGAATTTTGCCGATGGGGCTGTTGTCAATAATGATATTGGCTCCTTTTATATTACCGATGACTTTGATGGCCCCAACCCGTTTTAGCGGAACATGCATGTTAATTTGTTTGTCTTTTTTGACATTGATGGTTTTTTTAACTGTTTTGAAACCCTTTTTCTGAATTTCAAGGTGATACGTACCTGCTTTCATCTTTTCATTTTTATAGGCACTCTGTCCTTGGAGATTACCATCGACGAAAATACTTGCTCCATTCTCGGTAGTTATTTTTACAGAACCGATGGGAACAATTTTTGGTTTTTCCTTGAGTTCAAATGATTCAAGTTTCTGTTTATTTTTGACAAGTTCAACAGTTCTTTTTTCTGAGATATATCCATTGGCTTCAACTTTGATAAGATGTTGCCCTTCAATGAATTTTTTGCGGTGCACCGGTGCTTTGCCAACCATTATACCATCGACGTAAACTTTGGCATTTTCTGTATTGGCTATTACAGTAAGCATCCCCTGGGGTACATCTTCTTGTTCTTCTTTGAGTTTGAGATTAATTTTAGAAGTTTGTCCTGATTGAATGGTAACAACTTTTTGAATTTGCTTATTTTTGTATTTAACCACTACCAGATGGTTGCCCGGTTCTAATTTCAACATTTTGGGAACAAAACCTACATTCTTTTTGTCAACGAAGACTTCAGCATTATTGACATCGGAGGTTACCAGCAAGGTTCCTTTTGGTTTTTCCAGTTTGACCATATTCAATAACATGGAGATAGTGGATTTTTGGGAAACATCTTTGATATCAGTAACATCCATATATCCCTTTTTTTGTATTTTTATGGAATACTTGCCTGGTTTCAATTCAATTTTGGCAGGAACTTCGCCCATTTTTTTGCCATCAATAAAGATGTCAGCTCCGGTTGCAGAATTAGTGCCTCCATCTTTAATTTCAATGTATCCCGGATAAATTTTCTTTTTCATGGTAAACCGGAATCTGTTCCTGTAGCTTCTTCCCAGTTTGATCGTTTTAACCAGAGGCTGCATCCCGTCTTTTTCAAGAATAATTTTGTAACTCTGGTTACGGGGAAGCCTCATCCAGCGGGTTGTAGTGGTCGCAGCAGCACCCCATTTCTTATCTTCAATATAAACAGTTGCGCCGGAAGGAGTTGAGTAAAATTTGACTTTTACCCTGCGCCCCCTTCTTTTCCAGGGAGCTTTTTTGGCCTCAACTTTTGCTGGAATAAAGGTTGAAAGAACAAAAGCTGCAAAAACTAAAAACAGCGGGGTTTTACATAAAAATTTAGTAAAATACATAATAATCTCCATCTGCTAAAAAGTATGTTTGTGCCCGGATTTCCAGCTTTTATCAAAACCGGAACTTTTGAAAACTTTTAGATTTTCATCTAACAATAGACATTCATAACCTGGAATAGTTTCTATAAATTCCATGCCATTTTTTTTGCCGAGCACAAAAATGGCAGTAGCTATAGCATCAGATCTTATAGCATCTTTTCCGGTTACTGTCACCGATACAATATTTTTTG
>JAQICJ010000037.1 GCA_027858615.1 Deltaproteobacteria bacterium | reverse complement strand
GGTCTCCAGCCTCTCATCCCTCTGAAAATATATATTACTATTTTGAAACTTTACAATTATTAAATTTCTTTTTAATAAAGTGCGGCTATGTTTTCTGTGTAGATACGGGATGATTGTTTTTGTTGGTGATGTTCAAAAACTTGATTTACGAAGGTTTCTAATCTCAATTGATGGATAACTCCCTCATCTCCACCGTAGGATAAGGAAAGCATTGGGATATTATTGTAATTTTCGCGGATGGATTTCATAGTTGCTCCAGCAGTTACTCCAACCATGCAATTCAAACCAGCCACACTTATAACTCCATCAGTTCCTTTACGGGCAAAATCTACATATTTTCCTACAAGGGTGGAAACAAGATAGTTGCTGTTGGCTCCCACATAAACAGATGCCAACTCTCGCATTTCATCGTATTCAGGTTCCAGACATACTTTCGCAAAACGACCATCAACAATCTGTTTTAATCTAGCTTTTACACTATTGATCGCCATAGTACCAAGAACCTCCCACATCATAGGAAAGGTCTGTCCTCTTTTTGCCCAATTCAAGGCATCATCATAACCGGAATAGTCTATTCCAGCCATCATATATGGACTATGTGCTATTTCACAACCCATTTCTTCCAATTTATCAAGCAGGTGGAAAT
Organism: Deltaproteobacteria bacterium; assembly: GCA_027858615.1. Lineage (GTDB taxonomy): Bacteria > Myxococcota_A > Polyangia > HGW-17 > HGW-17 > JAQICJ01. Next base: position 4,176 of record JAQICJ010000037.1, on the reverse strand, counting down.
TTGAACTGTCAACCAGACGTGTATATAGATCGCCTGTAAAACCTATAACAGGACGACGACGGTATGCTTTACCAGAAACTAACCTTGTTAATTTTGTGATAAATTTTTCAAATTCAATGAAAGGAGACTTTAAATTGATCAGATCAGTTTCAATTTGTTCCAGAGTTATATTAAAAAGTTCCTCTACTTCTTTAAAATAAGGACGATAGCGATAACGAAGAGAAACCAGGGAGTCAACTACAGCCAACCCTTCCATGAGCAGTTTTAATTTCTTGAATCCCCAAACATCCCATAATTCGCTGGCATTGAAATCGGCCACCTGCAAAGGAATCTTGTGTTTGCGCAAATAAGCACGAAAGCCATCTCCATATTGGGTTAAAAGACATGGAGTTATTGTTCTCAAGATAAAGAAGGTGTCTCCCTTGGCAAGTTGAAAATTCTTTATAACCTTCAACATATCCCCTCCAATAATGGAATAAGGATGACACTCCTTGTTGTCAGTGACTTTTTCTCCCAACATAATCGATTCTTCGTCAGGTTCTGGCAGATCAATTACTTGAAACTCATCGTTACTTTTGAAAAGAGCGGAATAAATTTTGGTATGGGGTCCAAAATTGGGAATAAAAAGTCTTTTAATCTTTGAATTGACAAGATCTTTAACTACTTCCACAGATTTTTGTCTATCGAGTTCCTTTTTGGTTTGAATTCCAATTCTGTTCTCATGCTCGTTCAGTTCATCAATGAAAGCTTCAAGCCTTGTTACCATTCCAGCTTCACCTTTCAACTCATCAAACTCTAGATATAACTGTGGTTTTTCAGCAAAAACTTCTTCGAGATGTTTAAAAAGAAAACTGTCTGGACCACATCCAAAGTTGGAAATTATGAGAGGATATAATTTGGGATTCTTTTTGACTATTCTGGCAGCTTTGAGTTGATCACGACCAAAACGCCAAGGAACTCTACTGTGAACCTCACCCAATTTTATTTTACCTATATCAAGAAAATCCATGGGAATCACAGTTTCACCCAATTTCTGCAAATGGCTGATCAATCCCATATTAAGATTTGTGTCATAGATGTTGTAGGGTTTTCCAATAATTACAATATTTCTTTTTCGGGATGTTTTGATTAATTTATTTCCAATCTCAATCTTTTTGCGGGAATAGTTTTCGTACTCAATAAAAGCACCAAAAAAGGCCTTTTTGATAATTTTATATGGTAAAGGAAAAACCTTGGTCAAAGATTCAACCGATTGGATAAGACCACCATTTTGTCTTTCGATGTTTAAAATCGGATCAAGAATTCTGTCAGATCCATATTGTCTTTTAAGCATAACAGGAAGCTGCTGAGTAAAAATACAACTATGCGAGAGTTCAGAATCAGGCAAATTGCGAATACGTTTTTCTGATTGAACTACTTTGTTTTTCAAGGGTGAAAATTCCTGCACAGATGGAATAAATACCCGATCAACTTTTTCAGTTTCAAGCAAGTAAGCAACCTGTCCAGCCGCAATTTTCAGTGGCATGCATACTTCTTCCGGAATAAGATTTTTGCCTTTTTTAAAAGAATTATTATCAGTGTTTTCAATAAGTTTGTATTTATACCCCATCCTTTTGATTAAACCTGCCCACAAGGGAAGAAACTCTCTGGAAATGGAACCGGAAATAATCCCAATTGTTTCTTTATTTTGCTGACTCTGTTTTCCCCCTGTGCCCACAGCTTGTTTTATCAAATCCTTTCTAACCTCAACTGGTCTGAAATCCACCTTCATCTTTTCTCTGTTTATGGAAGAATATTTTTCACAAGTATCACCAAAATAACTTACTTTGCCATGAGCAGCAATTTTACTCACCTGACAACGATTTGCACAAGCTTTGCATTCAAAAGTTTTGACATCTACTTGGTCATTTGCCTCAAAACCAAGGAAATTGCTTTGTTTTCCGGCTTTTTCAAGGGCCAGCATGGCTACCCCAATAGCTCCACTCACCCGATTATGTGGATGTACTTTAATCTTGCGATTTAGAATATTTTCAAAAGCCGCTACAACTGCTCCATTGGAAGCAGTTCCTCCCTGAAAAACTATGTTTTTGCCGATATTCTTTCTACCTACGACCCTTTCAAGGTAATTAGATGCAACAGAATAAGCCAGACCGGCACATATATTATCAACGCTTTCTCCATCTCTTAGAGCATCAACAACTGCACTGTCCATAAAAACAGTACACTGGTTCCCCAACTTCACCGGAGATTCAGAAAGGGATGCTCTTTCTGAGAATTCATCAATAATATTTACTGCCAGCCGTTGAGACTGTTCTTCAAGGAAAGAACCCGTTCCAGCTGCACAAATTTTATTCATCAAAAAATCAGAAAGTCGTCCGTCTTTGAGAGAAATAAATTTACTGTCCTGACCCCCGATTTCAAAAATAGTATCAACTTCCGGACGATAATATGCAGTTGAAGTCATCTGGGCAGTAATTTCATTTCTGATTATATCGGCTCCAGCTATTGATGCAGCTAATTTTCGTCCACTTCCTGTAACTCCGCAACCACCAATTGCCAGATCTTTGCCAAATCTGTTTCCTATCCTTTGTATGCCACTTTGGACAACCTCAATCGGGCGACCTTTGGTTGGCTGATAATCTTTGTAAACCACTTTGTTTTCATTGTTGATCAGGACAAAATTTGTACTTACAGAGCCAACATCAATACCAAGAAAATATCTGCTGCTCTTATCAATAGAAACATCTTCTGAATCGTGCTCCTCTCCTTTTTTTACTTCAAGAACCTGGTAGAATGATTTATTTCTCTTTTTATTTTCTTTCAACCTGTTTTTGATCAACTGCAGCAACTTATCGGTAAACATCGTTTTGGAGTTTGCCTCCAGAGCACACCCTTGTGCACCCAAAATATTCGGCTTTTCAGGAACTACAACCTTGCTGCCTGGAAACTGATCTTTGAAAGCCCTTACCAGACCTTCATTCAAAGCTCCACCACCGGCAAGCAACACTTGTGGTACTAATTGGTTTCCTTTGACTACAGAAGAATCAAAAGTCCTCATCATGGCCTGACACAAACCATAGGCGATTTCATCAACGGGAATTCCCTTCTGTTGGAGATGAATCATGTCGGATTTAGCAAAAACAGAACATCTTCCTGCAATAGATGCTCCTCTTTCAGCTTTAGCTGCAAGCTCACTCAACTTCTGCACATCAAATTGTAGGCGTTTCGCTTGCTGTTCCAGAAAGGCACCAGCTCCTGCAGCACAAAATCCGTTTGTAGAAAAATCTTTCAATCTTTGATTATTATCGAGGACAATAAGTTTTGAAAATTCTCCTCCTAAATCAATAATTGTTCGCACCTGTGGATAATTTTTTGTGACAACTCTTTTTAACGCAATGATATCATTTACTTCTACATCTTTTATTAAATCACCCAGGAGTGATTTGCCAACTCCCGTCACTCCCACTTTTAATTTTCTTCCAGGAGGCAGTAACTGGTCTAGTTTTTTGTATATGGTCGTTAAAATTTTGCCTTCAATAGCGAATGATACTGATTCTACCAATTTGTTTTCATTGTAAAGAACCAACTGAACTGTTGCTGCGCCAATGTCAATACCTAATTTATGCATAATATTTCCTTTAGAGAAATTCCCGTTCAAAGGAGAACCGGATAGTACAAGCCTCGGATAGAATTTAACTGTATTCTGACCTGCAAATGATTCAAAACTTGTATATCACGACATTGTCATAATGTCATCACTTTTTCACGTCCTTTCATAATTAAACCATTTTTTTTTCTCGGTTATCGGAAATTCAGACGTATTTATCAACTCCACTATTTCATAAAACTGCTTATAGCGTTAAAGTCCCCTGTTATAATTAGCATTTGTGAGTTCACTTAATTAGCTTCATATTCAATTTTTGTCGATCCTTGGAGAAAATTATTATTGGTCATCACCCCACCCTGTCATGACAATATCATGACATATATCTGGTTGAGCAATTGTTTAAATATAAAAACCAAAGATGGAATAGACAGGCCATTTACAATTACAACCAGAAGATTCTTCAGGGAAAGGGAAAGAAAATAAGCATTGATGGAGGGAAAGAATCTCGAAATAATACCAAAACCAAGATTACAAACCAGGATAGTAAAAATTACAGGCAAACTCAGTAA
>JAQICJ010000024.1 GCA_027858615.1 Deltaproteobacteria bacterium | reverse complement strand
GCACTCAGAACAAAGGTGTAATATATAGCTGTGGTTCTGGCTCCATTTGGACTTACCGAGAACAACCAGTTTTTTCTGCCTACCGCGTAATGTTTTATCTGTCTTTCAATGGAATTGTTATCCATATCAAGACGTCCGTCCCTGGTGTAGTTTATCAAGCCTTTCCAATGTTTCAGACAATAATTTACTGCTTGGTAAAGGTCGCTTTTTTCGGGAATCTTTTTGTGTCGCTCCATTAAAAATTTATGGAATGAGTTCAACAGGGGGACTGATTCCTTTTGCCTTTTTTCATAAATCTGCTCTGGAGTCAGATTTTGTTTACGCCACTGTTTTTCCTTTTTGTACAATGCTTGAATAAATCTTAAAGATGCCGCTGTTATACTGCCTTTTATCTTTGATTTTGATTTTGTTTTTTCTGTATCTAGTTTCTTTAGTATCTTGAAAAAATTCCTGCGGGCATGGGCAAAGCAGTGAAGGTGAATTACATCTTTTTTCTTTCCCAAATATTCATAAGTACCATGGGAATCTGTTTGAATATAACCGCTGAAATCTGCAAGCAACTCTTTAGCTTTTGCTGAGTTGCGGTTGGGACTGTATTCACAGTAAACAAAGGGTTGCGAACCCGAAGGACTTTCGGCGAAATACATGTAAGATTCTGTCTGCGAAGACCTTCCCGCTTCTTTTATTACCTGAATCCCGGTTTCATCCATCTTCAGAATATATCTCATTGAAAGCTCGTCGTGAATTAAATTGTAAAGACCAGTACAGTTCTTGGCTGCTTTTTGAGTTACATTAACCATATTCTGGCGAGAATAATTAATATCCATGTCTTTAAGAGCTGTCTGTAAAAAGGAAGACCCTTGCTGATCTTATTGTAAACCAAAGTTGCTATAAAATCATCGGTAACACTTGACTTGGATACAATGCTGGGCGAAACTTTGGCATTTTTTATTACCTTTGTTTTATTGTTTTCAATGCCACAACTGGGGCAACGATAAACAGTTACCAGATTTTTTTCTCTGTAAAATTTTTGAGTAACAACCCCAAGTTTTTCGCCCGATTCCTTTTTAAAAACTATTTCATAGTTTTCGCCACAACATTCACAAACCTGCTCTTCTTCAGGAAGTTCATGTACTTTTTCCACTACCGGAAGTTGCGAAGGTAACTTCTTTCTGCCTCCTGTTGGTTTGGGTTGAGTTGGGATTGCTTTTTCTTCTTCTTGAGACAGCTCTTTTGAAACTTCTGATAAATTTTCCTGAACTTCCTTTTCAGTTTCAGGACTTGTTTTATCAACCATAAATTCGAAAAGTTTAAGTTGATTCTCCAGTTCTTTTATCTTTTCACTTTTTTTCCCATAGAACTGGCTTTTCAAGTAAAAAATCTTGCTCTTTAGCTCTTCTATTTTCAACTGGAGTTTTTCATTCAGATTGCCCTTTTCCTCATTTTCGGCTTTCAATGCAGTTATTTTATTTTCATAATCTTCCTTTTCTTTTTTGTAATTCTCCTGCATTGCAAAAAGAATATTTTTTAATTCATCAGGATTATGTGGAAGATTATTAGTATCAACAGTCATGGGGATACTATAAATAATAGATAATAAAAGTCAAGTACTTTATTAAACTTTTTTTCTTTTTTTTCTTTTTTTTCAATTACTTGTTCTTTAAATAATGTACTGGTAGTGAAGCTTTTTATGTGCCCTCAACTGATCAATCTCCAGTCCATCCAGAAGCCATTTCAATTCTCTGGTTCCAATGTTCAGAACCTCCTCCTCCTGAGACTGCGGCCACTTGAATTTTTCTTTGGACAACTTTTTCTGCCAAAGACAAAAACCATTTATATCCCGGTAAAGCAATTTAACCAGATTGCGTTTGCGATTGCAAAATCCAAAAATATTACCAGAAAATGGATCCAGATCCATTTGAGCTTCAACCAGGATTGACAATCCATTGATGGCTTTTCTCAAATCAGTTACCCCAACAGCCAAATAAACATTTACATCAGCAAAAGTAAACATTTTACCAACCTCATTCATTATCCAATTTCAATATTGATTACTATTTCTACAGGATTTACAGATTTTTGTTTTGGGATCACTTTCTCAAGTGAACTGACCAACCTTTTTGGAAGTTTAACTATTTTTGGAAAATCTGGTTCTGAAAAATACTTGTTTTCTCTACAGCAGGAATTGTTTTCAAAATATCTGGGTGTCATAATTTCATCCTTTCCATGATGAAATTAGTCACTTTTCAAACAATTGAAACCACGTACCTCCTTTGACGCTTACTTTCTAAAAAATTAATTACTGAAAAAGAAATTATTAAAAATAGTATTAAACTAATTGCATAAAAAAGCGACAACTATGTTGACAATCACCGAGGGGAAAATAGCATGGATGGGAGAAAAGAGATTTGCAAAATACAAAAAGTGCGGTTAATATATCTTAAGTTTCGATTAAAAATTAGTGCTTTGTTGTGCCTAGGCGTCAAAAGAGATTTGGTCTTAATACGGACCTAAAAAGCGTGAACCATCAAAATGAATCATGTGATCAGGAATGTTGGAAATCCAAACTTCAGTTTCCCAGCAGAGGTCTGATAGGTAATTCGACATCGTACATTTGTTAGGAAAAGCTGTAACATAAACTAGACCTGCATTTGTGCCCTTAAATAATTCGTGCAATTCATTCTGTCGCTTGGGATCAACTGGACCATGGGAGGTAACTGCTTCTATCAAAAATAGCCAATTCTTCTTTTCACTATAAAGGATTACATCGGGAAATTTCCCATGTTTGTCAAAAACAAGACCTAGTGACTTGAACTTTTCTTTATCAAAATGATTGAGTTTCTTTCCTGTTTCTCCAATATAAAGGACTTCTCCATTGGGTACAAACCGAGGACCAAACTCTTTTACAATTGAAGCTATTAATTCGCTGTGGGCACCAGAAGACAAATAAATTTGAATATCATTGTTGAAGGATAGAGGGATTTTTTTCAATTCCCTTTCTTTCGCATAAGTTTTAACAAGGCTTCGTTTTATTTTTTTGTAGTTTTTCAGAGAATCTTCCCATTTTTTGGTTCCATACTTTCGCAGGAGAGCTAAGGCTTTTGGATCAATTTTGTATACAGTTTTAGGACTATTTATTGGTCGCTTAGAATTGTCTGGATTCTTCACTGCCAACCCTGCTTGAACGAACTGGTGAATTGATTTTCGGCGTATTGTTTCTCGCGTGTTTGGAGCATATTGGCAACCGTAGGCTTTAGCAATAAAATCCATAATGGGCGTAATGCCCATTAAAGGGGCTTTACATTTTCCCCAAGAAACTTCTGGAGTGAGCGATAGCAATGCTAGGAGGGTAAGGGCAGAGCGGTTGTTTTGTTGCTCTTTTGGGAATCCCAAATCCTTTAATATCTGTATGGATTGTTCAATTTTTTCTATTGCTTTTACGGGATTTTTTGATTGAGCCGACATAGTAGATAATTTCTCCTCTAACAATCTATCAATTGTTTTCTGTGGTGGGATGGCATCTTTGATGTTTTCTCCAAGTTCTTCAAGAATCTCGGAACTCGGAAAATGGAATGTCTTCACATCGGTTGCGTTGACCTGGGTATGACCGGAGAACTGCCTAAAGTATTGGTCTAGGAGAGTTGAGTTCAGGTACATAACAAGACCTTTAGCAATAATTGGATCTAAAGGCTTCTTTTTGCAATGAATGAAATTTAAGTGGTTTTCGAAACCAATAAGAGGAGCATCAAAATCGTTTGGGGGAAATAATGCGGCTACAATACGCCGCTTTTCCTCCTTTGAGCTAAACCTTTTGAGGAGAACATACCACCCGTTATCAACGAGCCAGTTAGTACTTTCTTTGCTCACGCGGATATAGTTGCTTTTTTTGATTTTGAAATTCGGCCACTTAACTATGTTTTGCTTGATGTGACCTGGGTAAATTAGAGGTACACTCTCTCCATTAGGAGCTTCTAACAAGTCCTGCCTATGTCTGAAATCAACAACTGGGCCTGTCGAAATATCCAGTCCTAGATCGGAAAGGGATTTTGTAAAATTGGAAAGTTTGTCTCCTACAATTTGGTCAAGGTCGCTAATTGGAAGGTGGATGAATTTATCCGGATCATTATGGTGGACTACCTTAGAAAATGGAACCATTCTTTCAGTTAAAGTAGAGAAGTCTTCACCATCATTTGAAGTTATTTTTATGAAAGGTTGCTGCTTCTCTTTCTTGGCATGGAAAATAATATTCTCTTGAAGGACTTTATCCTCTTGAAATGCTTTGCTCCTCGAAGAGAAAATGTGGATCCAAGATAGGCTCATGTTTTTCAAGAAATAATGACGAAAATGCTTATAATATGGGCCATTGCAGAATGACCTTGGGACTATAGCTACAAGCTCCCCTTCTGAATGAAGCAACTTTATTGCCATCGCAAGAAAACCGCTATACAGATTGCTTGTTTCTATTCCTGCATTTCGAAGTGATTTCCTGTGCGTTGAATCTCTTCTGATCTTCTTGTAGGGTGGATTCATGATGCAATATGAGAAATGATCATATTTTCCACCGAACAGTTCTGTGTATTGGCTTATCTCATTTGAAGCCCAAGAGATAAAATCAGATTGATTTAAGTCTGCTTGAAAATCAATTTGGCTCTTTGACGCAAGCTTCTCTAGGTTTATAATGGTAGACTTCAGGTATTTTGCTGCCGTTGAATCATTTTCAAAAGAGGTAGTAGTAATTTTTGATGGGAGAGAGCCATTCGATAGGATTCTTTCTACTAAAACTGCAGATAGAATCCCCGCACCGGCACCTGGATCAAGTATTGAAATTTCGGAACACTGAAGAGAAAACATGTCTGCCATGAATTTTGCCACAGGAAGAGGAGTGAGAAACTGCCCAATTTTTCTTCTATTTTTTTTCTCTCTCGCTGCCGAAATCTCATATCTAAATAGATC
>JAQICJ010000087.1 GCA_027858615.1 Deltaproteobacteria bacterium | reverse complement strand
CTTCTTTTCTTTACCTGACAGGAAATAACAAAGATAATGGAAAAATAAGGCTTTATCTTGCCTATGCACGTGCTTTGGCGGGGAAGGTGGTTCAAGCAACCAGAGATCTTGAACGGGCGGGAAACTTTGCTGATCATGAGATGAAGAGTTTCAAGTTACTTACCAGGGCGATAATAGCACGCAATGCCGGACGTTATCAGGAGTCTTTGCAATTGCTGAAATTAGCTTGGCAATATGACAGTAAAGAAACAGTTTTGCTGCAGATGGGGTTAACCTGTCTGGTTAAGGGAGATCTGGAAAAAGCTTCAGATATTTTGCAGAAGTTAAAAGAAAAAAAAATACTGAAGCGCAATTATCCTGCTGTATTGGCGGCGCTGGCTTTTCTGGCAAAGTTGAAGAATAAACCAGAAAAAATGCAGAAATTAATCAGAGAACTGGCCCTTAATTACCCCGGGTATAATTTGAATAAAATAAAATAGACTGGATGGAGAGAAATCAGGTGAGTTCTTTGCCGTGTCCGGCACTGCCGAGTACCTTTTGATTTTTATGAATATAAAGTTCTTTCAGGAGTTCTCGGGCGGGACCGAGATATTTGCGAGGATCAAATACTTCCGGTTTTTTGGCCAGAACTTCTCTGATTTTGGCAGTCATGGCAAGTCTGCCATCAGAATCAATATTGATTTTACAGACAGCTGATTTTGCTGCTTTACGGAGTTGTTCTTCGGGTATGCCAACAGCTCCTTCCAAGTTTCCACCATAGGTATTTATGGTTTCAACATACTCTGGAATTACTGAGGAGGAACCATGCAGGACGATGGCAAAGCCGGGAATTTTTTTCTCTATCTCTTCCAAGATGTCAAAACGCAATGGGGGAACTTTTTCACCTTCTTTGAGTTTGAATTTATAAGCACCGTGAGAGGTTCCTATGGAAATTGCCAGAGAGTCGACTCCGGTTCTTTTGACAAAATCTTCCACTTCCTCGGGTTTGGTGTAACTTGATGTTTCAGCCTCAACCTCATCTTCGATTCCTGCCAGTACGCCCAACTCACCTTCGACAGTGACATCGTATTTATGAGCATAATCAACAACTTTTTTGGTGAGGGCAATATTTTCTTCGTAGGGAAGATGGGAACCATCCAACATAACGGAACTGAAACCGGTTTCAATGCATGATTTGCATAATTCGAAACTGTCTCCGTGATCGAGATGAAGAACTATGGGAATATCAGAACCCATCTCTTTGGCCATATTGACAGCTCCTTCGGCCATGTGGGTGAGCATGGTCTGGTTGGCATAGTTGCGAGCTCCTTTACTGACTTGGAGAATGACTGGTGAATCACTTTCCACACAAGCAGTAATGATAGCTTGAAGTTGTTCCATGTTGTTGAAATTATAGGCCGGAATAGCATAACCGCCATTAACAGCACCTTTAAAAAGTTTTGTGCTGTTGACTAAACCTAAGTCTTTATAATTTACCATAATAAAATTCCTTTATATAATAGAAGTTGAATGAATAATATGTTTTGAAGTTTGGGGACTTGTGATTCAGGACCCCCGGATTAATTAGCGGAAGTCCCGAAATCCAGGTTGGATATGGACTAACTGGTTTTAGGGCAGGTTGCCTGAAAGTGCAGGTACGGGATTACCTTGAGGAGTAATAACCAGATAGTTGGAATTGGAGATCATGTCGAATTTGAAGTGTACTTCAGTTCCTGCATTGACAGTGCCCTGAGGAGTGAATCTCCATTCTTTGGAAAATCCCAGATTGCCACTGGGATATAATGAGCTAACCCAGCCAGGTATTTCTTCGAGAGAAGTGAAGCCCATGGAGGTTGTGTGATAACCGATTTCACCAGGAGCGTCACCAACGGTTCCGCTTTCGTTGATATCCCAACTGAAATAAACAACTCCATTTTCTCCGTTGAGAGTTGTTATGTAAGAGACACCAGGTCCAATGTACTGGTTGAAAGTTACAGTAACTGAACTATTGGGATTGAGGGGATCATCTTTGGTGATGCTGACTACAGCAGGTTCAGCTTCAGGAGTTGTGAACAGAGGAGAAGTCCTGCTGTACACGTAGCCGTAATTGGGAGTAACTGCATAGATTGAAAGATAATATTTCTTAGCAGATTCGATATCTCCGGGAAGATCAAAGGATACCATTTTGCCGTCAATTGTTGGTTCTATGGGCCAGGATGAGCCGTTAATTTCGTTGCTGAGGAGAACAATGCTCAGGTTTTCACTGTCGATAACCCTGCTGAAGTTAATGTATATTGTATCATTGGCTTCGAAAGTTCCAGGTACTTTGTAACTGCCTTTGAGATAAGGAAAATTAGTATTTGCAACATAAAGAGAACCTGCTTGAGATTCTGTAAGGTTGACGATAGCTGCTGTACCTTGGTAATCAGAATAATTAAAAGTGCGACTGGTGGCGTTAAGGTCGGGAATACTGTCGCCATCGAGATCTACTTCGGGAATACTGACTGTAATGGTGGCGTTGATATCAAGACCTACCTGGGCTTTGTCGGGAAGATCGAGAAATTCTACAAGACCAATGTTGTTGCTGTTGGCTACTCTGATGACGTTACCCACTTGAACAAAACTGTCATTTTCATCAAGAATTACATAAGAAGGACGCATTTCAAGGGTAACCGGAACCTGGGGTACAGGTCGTCCTTCAGAGTCGAGCAATTTTAAACTGAAACTGCCACTGGCGCTGAAAAGCCAGATTGGATTAGCTGTAGCTGTAGGGCTTTCGTAGGAAACATCGGTTTCAGATTTTGAGAATTGTACTTGTTGTCTGGCTTTGATGTAGCCTTCACTTTCATAAAGAAGAACAGCATTGCCGGTGGCTGGTACTTCAGTAATGGAAAAAATACCACTTTCGTCGGTTACAGTTGTGTAGGACTGACCTCCGACAATCGCAGTAATTTCTACATTGGCCAAGGGGGAATCGGTAGTACCGTCAAAAACAACGCCGCCAATGGTTCCAATAGGATTTACCGGGTTGACAGTAATTGTTTCATCATAGGATTCTTCTCCACCACAGGCAGCAAATAAAAGAGAAAAAATTAACAGGCCTGGTGCAAATTTAAGTAGTTTCATAAAAACCTCCGTTTCACAGTTGAACTAACTGAAGATAGTAAAATAGTCATAAGTAATATTTGTGTCAATTATTTAAATAATATATGTCGTCCCCCTTGAGGACGGTAGTTGTTTTGGGTTGTCAGGATGATGGTGGTTACAGCACCAATGACGATTGCTCCTCCTATTCCTCCCATTGTGTGCCAGAAATATTTTTTTTGGGGAATGGAAGTAATCCCGTCCCAAGCTTTGCTGAATAATCCTGGACCTTCGATTTTTTTAGGAATTTTGCCGTCAAGGGGAACATCTTTATATAGATTGGTGATGAATTGATTGATTTTGTTTGGGTCAAGACTGGAGGGATTGAAATCCATCCGGTATTCCTTGAGTCTGGTTTTAAGTCTTTTGTCAAAAATAAATCCAGTTACACTGGTTTTTTGAGAGCTTTTGGTGTCAAAATACAGGAACAACAACATTTGAACTTTGTTGACTTTGGCAACTGCCATAATGTTGGGTCCGGCCTTTTGTTGTCCAAGTTCCATTTCAGCTGGAAGCAAATGCTTGAGTTGATTATCACTTGAAGGCTTGAGAGAAAGTTTGATCTTTTTATCTTTGGGTTTGGCAGGATTGTAGGCCTCTGTTTTTACTGAAGGTTTATAACCGGGTTTGACTGCACAGATAACCTTGGTTCCAAATTTTTGTTTGTCAATTGTCAGGGGGGTTGTTCCCACTTTTTTGTAGTTGAGATAGATTTCAGCTCCCGGAGGATCAGAAACTATGGTGATTTTGCCTTCGCCACTTTTTTGAATTGGCTTATAGACAGTTTCATAAATCTTTTTCATCTCGGCAGGCCATTTACTTGCAGGAGAATCCGGTTTGAAATTAGCATAGGTTTTAAGATATTTGCGCGAAATATCAGGTTTGCTGGTAAAGAAAGAAAATAGAACCCCGTATTTTAGGGCTATCCTGTATTTTTTCAAGGCTTTGCCAGTATCAGTGGCCAAAGAATAGGGGTTATCTTCAAACTTTTCGATGGCCTGGTTGATTTTTTCCAGACCAACGTCAATTTTGTTTTCCATGCCAGCAGCTCCGCCTTCCTTGTAAAGTTTTTTAGCTTCTGCTATGGCATTTATGTTTGGGGAAGGCAAAGAGAGAGAAACGGTTTCCCATTTAATATTTTCTTTTTCCATGAGTGTGGAAACAAGTTTTTCTTTGAGTTTCAAAGTAGCTGAATTTGTTTTGTTGTTGAAAAAAGAAAAGATGAGAGTTTCGGGCTTGGGTGTTTTTTTTTCTTTGACTTTTTCTTTTTTTAAATCACTTTTTGAGGATTCAGATTTTTCGGCTTTGGGAGAAGCCCACAGGGAAGAAATTGCAAGACTTTGAACTAAAAAGACCAGGAAATAGATTTTATTTTTCATGATTATTTCTTAAAGCTTCACGTGCCTCTCTGATTATTGGTTTGAAATATAAAATGAGTGAGGCAGTATGGTAAAAATTGCTAAAATGACTTAGTATGGTTTTTGATTACTGTATACTTAGTTCCCATCCCAGAAGTGGTGTTTTTGGATGGTGAAGAAGTTTGACTCAGATGCGCGGAGTAACTTCGCGGACATAGTTGATACTATTTCAAGAAGTTATGACTAAGCAGATGAGGTAAAATTCCGTTGCCAGACGATGACATCCATTTTTGGGATGGGAACTATTAATAGCGACTACCAAGATCTATGTAAAACATTAATCATTTATACCACAATTTACAACTAGTTTGGAAAAAAAATACAATGAATTCTCATAAAAGTAAGTTGATAACCATTGTCAGTGATCTTCATCTGGGGTCGGGGGCTGATCCTGAAACAAGTGAATACAGCAGAAAAGAAGAATTTTTTTATGATGTCGAATTCGAAACCTTTATGGATTATCTCATCAGATACGGTGAAAAGAAGAAAACTGATCATACTTTGATCTTGAATGGAGATATCTTTGATTTTCTGGCAGTTAGCGAGCTTCCTACCCCGGAAGAAGTTGAAAAGTTTGGTCTTGAATATAACAGCAGTGAAAAAAAATATGGTCTGGGTTCGTCCCAGTCCAAAGCTGCCTGGAAGATCAGAAGGATAATTGCTGGGCACAAGGTGTTTTTTCGAGCTTTGGCCAAATTTCTTTCTGCGGGAAATCAGATTGTTTATTTGAGAGGTAATCACGATCTTGAGGTTTATTGGCCTGCAGTTAAAAAAGAAATTTACAAGGCTCTGGTAGTTGAATTGAAAAAACTGGGTTCTCCGGCTGAATTCGCAAATGATAATTTTATTTTCAAACCCTGGTTTCATCTGGAAAAAGATGGAGAACTCTATGTTGAACATGGAAATCAATATGATAAAACCAATGCGATTACAGCGAATTTGACCCCTTTGCTTCCCGAGGGAGCTTATGAAAGCAAGGAGCGCCTGCTTGACTATCCCATTGGCAGTTTTTTCGCTCGCTATGTTTATTCACCTATACGTACTCTCGATCCCTATCGGACTCACGTCATATCATTTTTGCAGTATATCGGGGTTGTCAGTAAAGCATCAATCTGGAATTTCATTAACGTTGCCCGGCTTAATTTCCCTTTTTTCGTCAGGGCAGTACGCAATAGTGTTACTTTTTACGGGGATCGCTATGAAAAGGTTTTTGAATCACATGTCAAAAAGAGAAATCAATATGCTTTGGATCATAATTTTTCAACTAAAAAACTGGAAGAACTTGATCAGTTGAGAGCCATACCTCTAGGTCACTCCATGTATCAGATCTTCAAAGAAATTTTCAGACCTGTGTTTAAAAGGGTTGTGTGGACAGTGGCTCTTTCACTCCTGGCCATGTTCAGTTGGATTCTTATTTTCACATCCCTTTCTTCTTTTCTGGCAGGCTCAATTTTTGGAAAGGCCTCTCTCATCTCAGTTTTGGCGGTGGTGACGGTGGTAGGTTTGTTCTATCTGTTTTTAAAAATAGGTAAAGCCATTGAGAACTACCGTGATCCACTTATTGATATCGCGAGGGGGAAAGCCAGTCGCATTTCTGCCTTGCTCAAAGTTAAAAAAGTTGTCATGGGGCATACCCACATAGCTGAGAAGAAGATCTTGCCCAACGGAGTTGAATATCTGAATACCGGCACCTGGATTCCTTTTCCCGGTCCTTGGGATAAATTACAGGAACAGGCACGTCAGTTTACTTTTGCCATCTATGAGGATGGTGAACTTAAATTATTGCGCTGGAATCCAAAATTGAAAAAATTTCAATATCCTCTTCTGTTCAAAGAACTGAAAGGAGATGAAATGATCTTCTTCAAAGATGACGATTAAATTAAAAAAAAAAAGGTTATTTGCTGCCTGATTTGCAAAAGAATTTCCACAACCTGTTTTTTTGCTACTGGCTTGTATCAACCATTTATCAACCAGTTGTTTCAATTTCAGTTGGGAATTTTTCACTTTATCTTTAAAAAAAATGACTTGTTGTTGACAATGCGTGAGGAGTGATTAATTAATTTTCATCTCGGCAGCAGGTTTGTGTGTCTGAGTTTAATTCAGGTCATTCAGAGCTTGATTTGCTTTCGGAAACAATTTGAATTTTTCTGTTTGCTCTTACCTGAGTTTAAGTCGAAACAATAAAATAGAAACTATAATAAAATAGCCTTGAACAATTGAGGTTCAATGCTGATTGAAAACATTTAAACCATAAAATATAACTCAATAAACCATAAACCATTTTCATGGAGGTAAAAATGAATATTTATCCTTTTGACGAGAGAGTAGTAATCGAAATTAAAGAGCAGGAAGAAAAAAAAGTTGGCGGAATCATTCTGCCTGAAAGCGCCAAAGAAAAACCCCAGTTGGGTGTAGTTTCAGCTGTTGGCACCGGTGAAGAGATCAAAAAAATGGTCAAAAAAGGCGACAAAGTCATTTTTAACAAGTTCTCAGGAACTGAATTCTCCTATGGTGGAGACGAGTTCATAGTTCTTGATAAAGACGATGTTCTGGCCAAAGTAGAAGAGTAAAACTGCCTGCTTTCCCACTCAGAATAATCCCCACTGTTCCTCACAATTCTCAAACTTTGTTCTCAAGCTATCAAACTTTAAAAATAGTAAATTACCTGGAACTGGTTAAGCGAGCATCAGGGTTGCTATGCCTAAGAAGGCAAGAAAACCAAGACTATCTGTGGCTGCAGTTATCAAGATTCCCCCTCCCAACGCAGGATCCTGACCGATTTTTTTAAGCACCAGAGGTATGCCCGAGCCGATGAGACCGGCGATGGTAAGGTTGATTACCATGGCAAGGAGGACAACAATACCCAAAGTAAAATTACCCTTGAGCAGATAGGCGATGATTCCGGTAATTGTACCCGTCAAAAGACCCATGGAAAAAGAAACGGTGATCTGTCTGAAGATGTTTTGAATGGCTTTGGCTCTGTCGATTTGTTTCAATGCCAATGCTCGGATGGTGACACCCAATGCTTGATTTCCGCTGTTGCCTCCCAGACCTGCTACCATAGGCATGAAAGTGGCAAGAGCTACATATTTCTGGATGGAGGACTCGAATAGTCCTACAACGCTCGAGGCCATGAAGGCAGTGCAGAGATTGATAAAAACCCAGGGAATCCTGCTTTTGATGGCTTTGCCTACCGGTGTATCCAGAGTGTCTTCCTGGGTGATACCTTGAATGTGATAGGCTTCTTCTGATGAAGACATGATAGTGTCGATCATATCGTCGATCATGATTATTCCAATCAGCCTGAAGTTATCATCAATCACAGGCAGGGAGACCAGATCATATTTTACTATCAGATTAGCTGCTTTTTCTTTGTTTTCCCAGCCCTTTATGTTGAGGGGATCCACATCCATAATCTCGAATATTTTTTTTTCAGGGGTTGCCAGAGCGAGTTCTCTGAAACTTACAGTACCACTGAGATGCTGGGTTTCATCAGTTATGTAAATGGTATAAATGGGATCATCGTTATTTCTTGTCCATTCTCTTACCCTTTCCAGTGCTTCACTGGTGGAAAGGTTTTCATTGAAATGCTGGAAGGTTGTATTCATGAGGGAGCCCGCCGTTTCAGGCGGATATTTCATGATTTCTTCAATCCGTTCAGATTGTTGTTCAGGTAATTTTTCCAAAATTTCAAAAGCTCTGTCCTGGGGAAGGTGTTGCAGGATAAAAACTCCGTCATTAGCCTGAAGTTGGGAGATGATTTTAATCAGCATATCCGGTGAAAGTCCCTCCAGAGTATTCTCCAGAGCCGGTTTGCTCATCTCGGTAAGGATGGCTCCGGCCTTTCCGGATAAATGCAGGGCTGTGAGCATTATCCGTTGTTCATTGGGAGTGAATTTGTCCAGGATATCTGACAGATCTGCCGGTTCAACAGTATCAAGCAGTGATTGGAGGGAGGGGATTATTTGTCTGTGTACAAGTTTTCTGATTATTCTGAGTTTTTTATTGCGAATGGCCATGGTTTCCTCTTTTATTGTTTGAAAAAATGAAGTGAAATCTCAGGGCTTAAATAGTTTTTACTATCAAAATGGTGAAGACTGCAAGATAATCTGCAAAATTATAAGAAAATATTTCTAAGGTGGGAAAACAAATTTTTGTTGAAAAGATTATTTTTAGTGCTATTTTAATTTTATGAAATCTTTTCTTTTCCTTTCTATTCTAGTATTTGCGTTGTTTCCTGGATGTGATGATTCCGCTTCCACCAACAACAGTAATAACACCAATAACACCAATAACATCAATAACGTTAACAATACTCAACCTCCGGAATTCATGGATTTTCCCGCTAAGGTTGTTTCTGTGTCAGATGGCGATACGGTAAGAGTTTTGTATCAAGAACAGTATATTAAAATTCGTCTCATGGGGGTTGATTGCCCTGAGATCGCTCATAATGGCACTTCAGCGGATCCCTATGGTGTTGAAGCCATGGAATTTACAGAAAACCACATGGAAAATGGCGATTGGGTAGGTCTTGAATTTGATGATGACAGTTGTGCATCTGAAAATCCACCGGCTGATTGTTTTGATGTTTATGACAGGATGCTTGCTTATCTGCGTACTGATGAAGATCAGGATCTTGGAGGACAATTGCTGATTAACGGTTTGGCCACCGTTTATACTTCAGCCACTTTTAATCGCAAAACTCTCTATCTTCAATATCAGCAAGAAGCCATCGATTCCAACCGAGGACTCTGGAGCGAATAATCATGTTCCGCCATTAAATGATTTCTATTTATTTCCCAAAGGAGTATCGGGGGAGGTTGCCGGTGAAGTGTCCGGGTTATCAGGATTGTTTTCTTGTTGAGCCGGTGATCCGAGTAATGGTCCTGAAGCCTCAAATTCCAATTCTTTTTCATCAAGTTCGATAAGCTCTGAATCTTTTATTTCTTTGGTGTCTTCGGAGGAAAGGGAAGGGGGAATGGTTGAGCCGGGGCCTGTGCTTGATGTTTCTTGTCCCTGATAGGTTATTACCCCTGATTTATATTGCAATTCAAGATCTTCTTCTTCACTTTTGGTCTGGACAGGGGGAACAAGTTTGGCATAGGCTTGAATCAAGGTTCGACGCAGGGAAGAAGAAGTGTATCTGGAGCGAACAGTTTCATAGGCCAGATTGGCTTTTTTTCGGGCGTTGGAGATGTTTTGCAGGTTGATAAGCAGTTCCTGAGCCAGGGAATTTACACTTTTGGCATCGTAAAGATTGGCTAATTTGCTTTGATTGCTGAATTCGCGGATTAGAGGAATGTCCGGAGCTATAACTGGAATTCCACATGCCATGTGTTCGAAAAGGCTGGTGCAATTGGGTACAAATAATGAGTGGCGGATAATTGCCTCCTTGAATTGGGGCAGAATTACCGCCGTATTGGCTCTGCTTAACAGCAATGCCAGTTCGTCATCTGTTTTTTTTCCGAAAAATTTTATGTTGTTTTCTAATTTATGTTTTTTGATTTTTGGCAGGAAATCTTCGGCCAGCTCTTTTTTGATATCGCCAACAAGACCGATTTTCAGCCCTTTCAGGGTTGAATTGACGATGAAAAAGCTTTGCAGCAGGAAATCAAGTTGTTTTGGAGAATTGAAATTATCCATGATGATGATATCAAGAGGGGAAAGACCAGTGGTGATATCCCAGTCAAAAATATCGATATTTACACCCGGGATTATTGATTCTACGGCTTTATTGGGATAAATTTCCTGGATTTTTCCCTTGATTTCATTGGAGGGAACCAGGATCATATCAGCCAAATCCAGGGATATCTTTTCACATTTGAGAAATTTTCGGATAACCGATTTGTCTACATCTTCCGGGGGAAAAATTGCAGGTTCATAGATGAATTTTGCATCCAGATACTGCTTTTTTTTGAAAATGGTATATCCTTCCCAACTGGAGCGGAAATGGATAATGTTGTATTCATCTGAGTCAAGTTGTCTGTCGAGGGCACGTTGATAGGTTTCTACCTGTTCAAGGTAAGTGCCACCAACCGGAACCCGCAGAACACGATTTTTTTTATATTTTTCAACGTATCCCAACTCTTTTTTGCGAACTGTCAGTATGTCGGCTTTGAAACGGGGAGTCAGAGCCTTGACAATGTTTTCCAGAAGTCTTCCCTGTTTGGAAAGAGCTGGATAATAACTGAAACTTGCGAGAAGAATTTGACCTATTTTCATGTTAAGTAGTATATCAGTTTCTTGAAAATTTTAAATAGTTTACATCCCACAATGGAGGTTTTTGACTGGACAAGAAGTTTGCTTCGGATGCGGCCAGTAACTTCGCAGACATAGTTGCCACTATTTCAAGAAGTTAAGACAAAACAGATGAGGCAAAATGACCTGTTCAGGCGATGACCTTCTTTTTTGGGACCGGAACTTTTTAAACCATAGTTGAATTTGTTCTAAAGTTTGATTTTCCTGATGATTTTTATCATTTTTCAACTTGTTTTCCGGTATTTAATCAAAGCAGAAAATAAAATTCAGTTGAAAAATAATTTATTAGATGTAGGTTAAGGCAGGTAATGTTTGATTGCCTTAACCAAAATATCAAATTCTGCCAAATGGTTATTTGTCGACTGGATCGTTTTATGTGTTTGATATTGAAGGCGTTTATCTTTTTTTTAATTGTACCAGATATCAGGGCAGTCAGATTTTCTGGCTGGTCTCAATTTAACAGGAGTAATATTGTGGATAAATTAGCAAAATATTTTTTTGACCATCTTTTTATTGATTTCGAAGGTGCTCTTGACCTGAATAAACTAAGAGAACTTTTGGACGATTCCCCTGAATCCATCAATTTGTTGGCCAAGTTGCAAAAGAATGAAGATGTAAACGAGTTTATTTTTGCTCTTACAGAAGCTCTGAAGGATAATCTGGAAACAGGTATTGATGTGGATCTTCTGGTTGAAGAATTTAAAATTTACGCTAATTCCTGACAATCCCACCACTTTCTTTTTTATTCTGAACAAGATAACTGACC
This sequence comes from Deltaproteobacteria bacterium, assembly GCA_027858615.1. Classification (GTDB taxonomy): domain Bacteria; phylum Myxococcota_A; class Polyangia; order HGW-17; family HGW-17; genus JAQICJ01. The sequence goes on along the minus strand of JAQICJ010000087.1, from coordinate 6,210 downwards.
CAAGCCACTGAAAAAGTGAGAAACAAATCAATAATCAAAATAAGCAGGGTTTCTTTGATGGGTATTATTATGTTAAATCCGTAAAGGGAGAGCATGATGGAGAGGATTGTCAGAAGATTACTGGTTAGCTTGGTTTTTGCAGCTTTCAGGGTTTTGACAAAGTAATTGACCCCTTGCAAAAATGCGTAAATCCAGAAACTCAAAGGGATTGTAATTGTTCCAATTGTATGCCAGTCAACCGGTTTGGGTGGATCGGGAACAAAAGGATCAGGTGCAGGTGGAGTAAGGGGAGGAAAAAATTTGCTCAGCAGGAAATAGAGCATTATTCCAGCGATGGCTGTAATAAAAGTGGAAACAGGAATTTTGTCTAATTTTCCTCTGATGGCAATTTTGTTAAAGATAACAAGTAAATAACAACCTAAACTAAAACCAAGGGGGTAGAGAAATAAAATCCAGGTATCGGACTGAAAGTGATATGCACCTAGCAGGGAAAGAAAAAAAAGTACTGTGTTGACAGTAAGAATAAGGGGAAGGGAAAACATTATTCGTTTACGATCTGGATTTTATTTTTGTAATAGAGCAGGGTTGTGTTTTCGGGCAGGGTTTTCAAGCCCATATCTTCGGGATTAGAGTCAAGATCTGCTGCGACGAACAGCGATTTGACTTCCTGATGTTTTTGATCGATTTCAAATTTTTGTTCCCGATCTCGACAGTAGGGGCAGGTATTTTGAATGCCGTTGATTATTTTGAATCCGACGAGTTTATCCACATTGGCTCTGGTGATCAAAAGATTGCCGTTGGTTGCCATCATGGCAGCCGGAAATTGTTTCATCAGGCCCAGATCGGCGATGAATAACTGCCAGGTTTTGAATGTTTGGGTGAGAGATTCGGAAAGCTTGATGATGGAAATATCATATTGATTGATAATTCTGGTGTCGTAAAGATAGCTCAGAAACAGGTGAAAAATAAATTCTTCTTCCAGGGTTCCTCTGACATTTCTTTTGAGGAACAGGGGTAAAGAACCGGCTATAAGTTCTTTGATCTTGTCGAGATGTTCACTCTTTGTCAGCATACAAAAATGCCAGGGTTTATATCTTAAGGGCATGGTATTATTGATGTTTTTACTTACCGTATCAGAGAGATGAGCAAGCCCGCAGAAAATTTGATTCTGTTCAATAAGGGGAAAGATATCCACTTCCTCAAAATGAGAGGGCCTTCTTTTGAGAATTATTTCTTCCTGAGGTTTTTTGAGAGCTATTCCCCAGGAACAGGGAGCTTCCATTCTGGAGGTTTTTAGCAGTTTCCTGTAGGGATAGAGAGTATGAGCAATCAGTGATGGTTCAGAGGTTGCAAAGCCGAAAAGTTTATTCATATTTTATTTTTTATTGTTCTGTTCAGTTGATTCTGTTTTTTTAGATTCAGATTCAGATTCAGATTCAGATTTCTCTTTTTCCATTAAGGATTTTTCAATTTCCTCAAAAGATTTTTTTTCTGTTTCCAACTCATTTTCCTTGAGAAATTTATTTATGATTTTATCTGTTTTTTTGTTGGCATAGTGGATTGAGTATTTCTTAAGGATGTAGTAGCCGATTAATGAAACAATAACTACGACAATTAGAAATGACCAAACTGTTGTGTCCATTATATCCTCTTTTTGAGCTCAGAAAGTTAAAGTACCAGTAATGTAGATTTTTCTCAGAATAGAAGAATCCGAGAAGATAGTCAGTACTGCAAAAAACTAGACTGATAAGCAATGTAACTGTAAAATAAAAAAAGTCTATCCCCTAAACTAGTTAAATGAATAACTGAGAATTGCACCGGCAAACCAAGGCATGAGAGAGAGGTCGATGATTTTATCCTGAGGTTCGGTACATATTCTTTCGTTGTCATTTCGATAACAGGCTTCACTCCAGATTGGCACAGTCATTCTGACCAGCAATCCCAAGTTGAAGTTTTTAAAAATATTTACTTTGATTCCCAAAGCCAGGTCAAATTTGGGACCGGTAGCACGAAGATCCATCCAGGGATGATCTTCATTGGTGTTACCTTCAATAAAAAGAGTTTGGTAGCCAAATCCGAGAGCTGAAAACAACCTGATGGGACCCAGGGGATAGATGAGACGACCATTGATATTGACACTGTAATATGAAGTTGAATCGACCTCTTCCAGTTTCAAAGAACCATAGTGGAAAGATAAAGCCCAGCCATAGTACTTGTTGATTGTTTGAGTCAGGGTGATATCTCCTCCCAAATCAGGAGTGGAATCTTTGCAGTAATCGAGCAAACAACCGTTCATGCCTCCGGTGAATTCAAGTTCAAAAAACCGGTTGTCAGATTTTTGTTTTGTTTGAGCCAGAGAAATGGAACTTGCAAGTAGCAGAAAAGATATAAGAGCAATTGAAGGTAATTTGTTAGCCATAATAACCTCATAAATTAAGGTTGCAGATTGATTGGAACCTTGGGAGTTTTATTGCGAAGACCCGTCTCCTTTTGCTTTCTGAGAGGGAACTCGGTTGTGAACAGTATGGAAATATGATTCATAATAACAGAATATGATTGTAAAGGTCAATTTACTTCCTTGATCATTTGGACAGGGGCAGAGTAATGGTGATTTCGGCTCCCTTTGTTGTACTTGTTACTGTGATATCCCCTCCGGAATCAAGGATGATTTTTTTGGCAAGGGGCAGACCCAGCCCGGTACCATTTTCTCTGGTTGTATAATAAGGATCAAATATCTTATCAATTTCTTCAATTCCTGGTCCGTTATCCTGGATTTTGATCATGACTTCATTCCTGCCAAGTTGAGTACTGATGACAATACTTGGGGCAATATCATTTTCGGTAGTGGCTTGAACAGCATTGTTGATTACGTTGAGAAGAGCTTTTTTCATCAACATTCGGTCCACGTTTATGACAATTTTTTCAGAGGTTTCAATTTTGCTTTTAAAAGCTTTTTTTCCCCATGAAAGTTTGCTGAAATCAATGATTTCTGTGATCAGAGTGCTAATTTTGATAGTTTCAGTTTTTTGTTCCGGGAGTCGGGCAAGATTGCCAAAATTTTCAACCAGCCGTTTTAAAACATCAACTTCTTCCTTAATAATGCCTGAAGCTGTATTTACCAGTCTGATAAAGTTTTTATCGTGGGCAGGAGCTTTGTTCTGAATCTGTTGGATAGCAAGCAAAATAGGAGTTAAAGGATTTTTTATTTCATGGGCGATGCGTCGGGCAACTTCCTGCCAGGCTCCAACCCTTTCCAGATAGCGAATTTTGTTGCGATTGTGTTTTAACCTCTTGACCATATCATTAAATAGATTGCCCAATTCGGATATTTCATCCTTACCTTCAATTTTAACATTTACATCAAGATCACCCCGGGCAATTTTTGTGGTAGCTGAAGAAATTATGCCGATTTTTCGAATCACTCCTTTGACAATCATGGCCGCGAGAAAATTGGCAGCCAGGATGATTATCACCAGAATAGCAAAGAAAAAATGCCAGTAATATTTGCGCAGACCTTTGTAGATGGAGAGCATCTGCTTGTTTTCACTGTATGTTTTTGCCAGTTTATTGTAGGCATCTATCATGTTTATATTTGTGGCAAAGGTGACTTTGGCCTGGAAAAATTCATTCTGTCTGATTTCTGAAAGGAATTTGTAGTTTTTTTCATGCAGAGTTTTGCGTTTTTTTTCAAAAAAAGGAGGATTGAACAGATAATCAATCTCATTATTTATTATTGAAACAGGTTTCAATCTGGTGATTGTAAGGAGGCAGATTTCAGGATTGTCTTCAAAGAAAATATTGGCTAGTTTGATGATTTGCTCTGATGATTTGTTTTGCTTGCTGTCAAGCAGGTTTTTGAGCAGGAATCTGGCCTGATATTTGAAACGCTTTTTTTTCTCCACAATCAGATTTTTATATGACTCAATGATTTCATCCTGGTTTGCCGAGATGTTTTGCAGATGTCCCTGAACCAGGTTGTCGTGGGTACTCAGAATCTGAAAAAGCAGAAAGGTGACTACAGCTGAAGGAATAAGGGTTGCTGCCAGAATGGCAATTGAAACTCTCCGGGCTAAAGTGGTTTTCATTTTTCAGAAATTCCTTTCCTGGAGAAGGTGGAAGATTTCAATGAAAAATTATAATCATTTTTGCCAATATTCTTGTTGACGAAATTTGATAAAAAAGAGCCCAGATAATTGGTAAATTGGTTATATTGATCCTTCTGCCTGATCCACAATTTTATTTTTCTTATCAGTTTTTTGGAAAGTGGATTGAGAACAAGATCAAGTTGATAATAATATTTTACTCCGGTTTTCAAGGTTGAAGCCGGGCAAAGTTGCAGATTATTGATAGTAAATAGTTTATTCAGAAGCTTTTTCAGGTTTTTAATTTTGGTTTTGGTGATGCTTTGGGGGCTGATGCATTTTACCAGAAAGATTTCATCCCAGAGATCCCAGGTAATCTGGCAATATTTTATTGTGGTACAAAGTTCTTTTTTGCTCTGCTTGTTTGTTAGTTTGATTGTGTAGTAAATTCTCTGGGTTAAACCGGATTTCATTTTTTTTGTGATCATTTTTGTTTTTTTTGGTTTCATGGAAAAGTTGACAAAGAGATTCCCTTTTTTGTGATAACTCGAAAATATTTTGTCTTTTGCTTGGACTGCGACAGGAAAGACCCCCGAAAAGAACAATATAATCAAGATATGTTTCAGCCAGTATTTCATGTTTATATAGGTAATCTCCCCAGAATATTCGAAATGGAAAAGGTAAAGATGCCAATGCGGGTATCAAAAATAATGCCGAAATCAAAACTTAGATCCACAGGGGTGGATTGCCAGAGATTGTCTTTATCCCGGAATTGCATTTGAACTGGGCTGAAAAGAGTGAAAATTCCTGATGAAGCAAAGAAATTGCCTTTATATACAAATCCCTTTCCTTGCATAAAGGTGTAATCATAGCGAATTCCAGCTTTGAAGGCGGTTTTGCCCCATCTTTGTTCTCCTATGTTATTATTAAGAAAATTGGGGCTTGAAGCGACAGAAAGGTTTAAACCCAGAGGACGCTTTGGAATAAGACTTGGGAGATCCCCAATGAAATATTTTTCGAAAATAGGAGGAGAACCTATTACCATGCCCCCAAACAGATTGAAGGACAAAGTATGTTTTTTCCAACTTAAATATTTTTTGATTTCCAATTCTGTTTTGAAAAAACTGTAATTGCTGAGCAGATCTGATGCTGCCATCCTTACTTTTAATACAGCTTTGGTGCCACTGCGGGGCATGATTAATTTATCCCTGGAATCATAGACCAAATTGAGGTTGATTGCTCCAAGGTAACTGAGACCATCTTTAAGGTTGAAATTTACATTGCGAGAGGTTCCATCTTCGAAGTGTCGGATGCGTTCGGAAGGAAGGTCGGCAAAGAGAATTGATTCTTCCAGTCCCAGATGAAAAAAGAATTTTTTAATGGGGAAAAAGGTTGAAACTTTAAATCTTGTTTTGTGGTAGTTAAGCGGCAGAAAATTATTTGGATTGCTGTCGTCACCTGCTCCATAGGTGCGATAGAATTCGGAACTTTTGGAATAGGAGAGGGAACTTGAAATGGGAACAGAAAATGTTTCCGGTGTATAAACATAAGTTTCAAAGGCTCCCTGGTTTTCTCCGCCCATGATATTGGCTTTTGCCGTGATCACTCCGGTAAAACCAAGGGTGATAGCTCTTCCCAGAAAATTTTTCTCTTCCATGCCCAGACCCAACCAGAAAGGTACTATACGGGATGAGCCTCCAAAAATATGCGTAACAATCAGGGTGCCTCTTTCGATGAGTTCGATGATTAAAATCACCTTGCCCCGTTCACTTCCTTTTTTCAAAGAAAAGTTTACTTCTTTGAAGATTCCCAAAGCCAGAAGAATTACTCTCGCTTTTTTGAAACGTAAATCGTCAGGGGAAATGAGATCTCCTTTTTGTATGGGAATTCTCTTTTTGATAAATTCTCTTTTGGAGGAATTTTTTCCTTGAATTTGAATTTTTTCAATGAGTAATTTGTCGAGTTGCGTGAGGGGATAAGCCGGTTTGCAAATAGTTTGTCCGTTTGGTGTTTTTACTATTTTGACTGGTTTTGAGTCGGCTAAATTGGGAGTATTCTTTTCTGTTTTTACTGTTTTGGTTATATTTTTACAGTTTGTAATGTTTTTACTGTTGGGAGGAAGGGGGGG